>JBAYZQ010000009.1:0-30661 GCA_041672385.1 Sphaerochaetaceae bacterium
TTCATTATATCTACTAGTTGTTTAACAATCGAAAGACCTAAGCCACTTCCTTGTAAACTTTCATTGCTTCTTTTTTCCTGAGCAAAAGGAAGAAATAGTTTTGATAAAAATGCCTTTTTTATACCAATACCATCATCTTTCACAGTAATTATAAATTTTAATTTTCCATTTTCTATTCCATTATTCGCTAAATTAAGAAAAATATGGCCTTCTTTAGGTGTAAATTTAATTGCATTATTTAGTAAATTCATAAGAATTTGATTAACTCTTAGTTCATCGATACAAACATACTCACAAGGAAGTTTTTGAAAGTTTTCCTTAAAATAAAGTCCTTTGTTTTCAGAAGTAATTTTTATAATGTTAACTAATTTCTGACAGGACACCCTTAAATTTACTGATGTAGGATTAAGCTCTATTCTTCCATTTTCAATTTGTCTCAAGTCCAAGATGTCATTGATTAACATAAGTAAATAGCTTCCGCTATTTTTTATTTCCTGAAGATAATATCTAACACTTGCACGATCATCTAAATTTGAAAGTACTAATTCTGTAAGACCTATAACGCCATTTAAAGGGGTTCTCATATCATGACTCATTCGAGCAAGAAACTCTGATTTTGCTTTTGTGGCTTCATTTGATTTTTGGAGGGCCATCTCAAGAATTTTATTTTTTTCAACCTCATTGCTGTATAGTTTCTGTTGTTCTTCGTTAATATCTTTAAAAGTTATAATAAGTCTAATAATTTTTTTATCTGAATTGCAGTTTGGATAGAAAGCTAAATTTGTCCATCTATAGATTCCTTGATTAAATCTTAGCCTCACTTTACAAGAACAAAAAGATTTTTCAGAAATAAAGTAATCAAACATAGTTTTAAATTCTTTAAAATCTCTTTCCTCGATATAAGATCGGTAATTTTCAATCTCCAACAAACTTTTTTTCTTAACTTTTTCAACTAGATTATAATTTCTTAAGGAATCACTAGAGTAGCATTTATTCAACTCAAAGTCATAATCAACAATTGATATTCCAGCACTTTCTACTATAATTCTGTAACGTTCTTGCTCTTTTTCTAACTGTTTACTTCTTTCATATTCCTCGGTAAGATCTGCAACACTCTCAATAAAACATGGCCTTCCAAGCCAATCCGATTTTCTAACACTAAATTGTAAAGTTTTTCCATCTTTAGGTATAATTGTGATTTTGTTTTTTACATTATTTAAATTTTGATTAACTCTGCATTTTTCACATTTAGAATTACGATTAAAAAAGACTTTATAACAAGTTTTTCCCATATAATCTTTATCTTTGGCATCTTTTAATGCTAGTTCATTTGCATAATAAATTTCAAAAGTCTCACTATCAAGAACAAAGACCTTCTCATTTGACAAGCTAACTCTATTTTTTCTTGCTTCATAACGACTTGTCATATCAGTAGAAACCATGTAAAACTCTGGAAAATTTTGGCTATAACCAATAAATTTAATTACTAAACTAACCCAAATATAATTTCCATTTTTATGCTTTAATCTAAAAATACTAGAAGAGAAATTTTCAGTTGTGGTTAACTCTTTAATAAACTGAAAAAACTTCTTTCTTTCCTTCTGGTTTATTAAACTTTCAATTCCATTTAACTCAATAAGATTTTGATATTCTTTTTCTTCATATCCTAGTAAAAGAGGAACTCTTTTTGTAAAATATGAACATTTTAAGTGTTCTCCTGTAAAAATAAATCTTGTTATCCCACAAGGAATTGTATTTACCAAAGCTTCTAAGCTACTACTCAACTCAAACAATTCATGATTTTTATTCATTGACTCAGAATACATTGAAACAAATTGACTCAACATTCTTACTGCTGCTTCAACTGTCGCTCTATCTTTATTTTTTATTTTTCTTGAAGCTTGAATTAATTCTTGAGGGTCTAATCCAAGTTCAATTGCTAAATTCTTTACTTTTTCTTCATCAATAGAAGAAAAACAAATTTGTCCACATTTTACAAAACCTACAAATTCATTTTGAATGATAATATCAGAACTAGCATCAATAAGTCCTGCATGACAGGTATATATTCCCTTATGTCTGAGATCACAATTAATACATCTTTTATTGCCTTCTGTAGTTGAACGAATCAATTTACAAAAATCAGTAAACTCAATAGGAGGTGTAAGATAATTTCCTTCTTTATCAACGGCAAGTGAGGCTAATCCAGAAAATTGTGAAAAATCTTGAAGAATTTGAATCAACTTTTCTTTGTCTAAATACTTAATTTTTGACACAAATACCCCCACCTTTTCCCATGACCTTATCTAAATATACTTTATTATTCCAGCCTTAACAAGTAATATCTATTTCACAAACAATCCTTATATAATTAAATAAATAAATGTAAGAATTGTAGAAATTTAAATTTATTTTATATATTATCAATTTTGTAAATGGAAGAAGATAGAAAAATATATTATAAAAGACTTAAAGAAATTGCTTTGCCAATTTCAATGCAAAATTTATTGGCAAGTTCTTTATCTTTTGTAGATACCCTTATGATTGGACAATTAGGTGTAACTCAAATTGCCGGAGTAGGGCTGGGTAATCAAATTTATTTTCTAATAAGTCTTCTTTTTTTTGGAATTTCTTCTGGGTCTGCCATTTTTATAAGTCAATATTGGGGTGCTGAAAACAAAGATGGAATACAAAAGGCCCTTGGAATTAGTCTTTTAGTTAGTTTAATTGCAAGTTCAGTTTTTGCAATTTTGTCTATCTTTACCCCTAGATTCCTTATTGGTTTGTTTACAGATAATTTACCAGTAATTAAAATTGGATCTGACTACCTAAGAATTGTTGGAATTAGCTACATTTTTTCTGCTGTATCATTTATTACATCAACTACAATGAGATCAACTGGGAATACTAAAACACCTTTGTATATTTCTTTAATTTCTCTTTCTTTTAATGCTGTTTTCAACTACTTGCTTATTTTTGGTATATGGATTTTCCCAAAATGGGGGGTAGCCGGTGCTGCACTATCAACCTCGGTAGCTCGATTATTGGAAATGCTTCTTTTATTAATTAGTGCCCATAGAAAAAATAGTCCGGCTAAGATAGTTTTTAAAAAAGCGGTCTTAGGATTAAAAAAAGATTTTAGAAAAGTTTTTTTCAAGACAAGTCTTCCAGTAATTTTAAATGAATGTTTTTGGTCCTTAGGAATGACTGTTTATAAAGTAGTTTATGCCCATATGGGAATAGATGTATTAGCTTCAATAAATATAAGTGAGTCAATTCAAAATCTATTTTTTGTTTTTTTAATGAGTATTGGAAATGCTGTAGCAATAATCATAGGAATTACTATCGGAAAGAAAAAATATCAACAAGCCCAAACTTATGCTATTTGGAGCCTTCAAACAGCAATCATAGCTGGTATAATTTTTGGAGGATTAATGGCTCTTTTCAGTCCAATTTTTCCTAGAATTTTCAATGTTCCTGAAAATATAAACAAAATGACAACACTTTCTTTACTTTTTGTTTCTCTTCTAACTCCTCTTAAATCCGCTAATATGACAATCATTGTTGGAATTTTACGAAGTGGCGGGGATACAAAATTTTCGCTTTTTACTGAAATGTCCGGTGTATGGCTTGTAGGGGTTCCTATTGCTTTTATTGCTGGAATTATTTTACAACTTCCAATATATTATGTTTTACTTTTAACTGGATTTGAAGAATTATTTAAATTTTTGGTTGGAATCCCTAGAATTCTAAAACAAAAATGGATGAATGATCTTACTGAAATTCAAGTCTAGTTTATACTTGATAATTATGAGAACGAAAGCTATTATTAAGTTATGAGTAAAAGAACAATTATTGTAAACGCAACAGTTATTACTGGTTATGCTAAAATTTTTGATTGTGGAATTTTTATCGATGAAGACGGCAAAATTGCCGATATCTTTAACATGAAACGTTTTAAAGAAAAGGAATTTCCTTCAGACACTGTATTATTAGATGCAAATGAGGCCTTTGTTTCTCCTGGTTTTATTGATACTCATACTCATGGTATAGGAGGCTTCGGAACAGAAGATGGAGACCCTAATTCAATATTACAAATGAGTTCAATTCTAGCTGATTTTGGAGTTACGGCCTTCTTACCAACTGTTTACACTGAAACTCTTGATAAAATGATAAAATCTACAAAGGCAATAGTCTCGGCAATGGGAAAAGAAAAGGGTGCTAAAATTTTGGGGGTCAATTTAGAAGGACCTTTCATAAGTCCAAAACGTATTGGAGCTCAAAGTGCTGAGGGAGTTCAAGAAGTTAATTTTGATACATATTATAAGTTGCTAAAGGCCGGTCAAGATAAAATTGTCTGTATGACAGTGGCTCCTGAATTAAAGAGAATGAGAGAACTAGCTCTTGAAGCCAGAAAAGATGGAATTGTTTTATTAGCAGGACATACAAATGCAACATATGAAAACATAATGGAAGGAATGCAATGTGGAATACTTCATACCACTCACTTCTTCAATGCAATGAGCCGACTTCATCACAGAAACCCTAATGCTGTTGGAGCAATTTTGATTCAACCTGATATGAATTGTGAAATAATTGCAGATGGCGTCCATGTTCATCCTGAAATAATAAAATTATTACTTCGGGAAAAACCAACAAGTAATATTGTAATGATAACTGACAGCTTAAAACCAACAAAACAAGAATCTGGGAAGCTTCTTGCAAATGGAGTTGAAGCTGTTCTATCAAAAGAAGGAGCTTTTGTAAGCAAAAAAGATCCTTCTCTCTTTTTAGGCTCATCTTTAGTACTCATTGATGCTATAAAAAACATGGTATCTTGGGGTGTTCCTATCGAGAATGCCATTCAAATGGTTAGTACAAATCCCTCTAGAATTTATAATTTTAATAAAATTGGAACTCTTGTACCTGGATATTTTGCCGACATTACAATTTTTGATAAAAGTTTCCATATCAAAGGAGTTTTCATAAATGGAAATCTCATCCGAAATAATTTTTAGTAAAAGGAAAAAAAATGAAAGTATTTGAAAATTTTAAAGCTATTTCAGCTATTCCAAGAGAATCTGGAAATGAAGAAGGTATCAGAAAATTTCTGGTAAAATGGGCGAAAGAAAACAATTTTAAATATGCTGTTGATAAAATAGGGAATGTAATTGTTTATTGTGAAGCCACAGAAGGCTATGAAAAGGTTGCACCTTTAGCTCTTCAAGGTCATATGGATATGGTTTGCGTAAAAACTTTAGATAGTAAACATGATTTTACAAAAGATGGTATTGACGTCTACGAAGATGGTGATTTTTTAA
The DNA here is from genome assembly GCA_041672385.1 of Sphaerochaetaceae bacterium. GTDB lineage: Bacteria > Spirochaetota > Spirochaetia > Sphaerochaetales > Sphaerochaetaceae > JBAYZQ01. Next base: position 5,322 of record JBAYZQ010000009.1, read on the forward strand.
GAGCAAGAGATACAAGTCTTGGTGGAGATAATGGAATTGCTGTTGCAATGGTTATGGATGTTTTTACAGATAAAAATTCTAAACATGGCCCACTTGAGGCAATTTTTACCGTTTCTGAAGAAACAGGACTTACTGGAGCCTTTAATCTTGATGAAACCCTAATTAAATCAAGAAAATTGATTAACTTAGACAGTGAAGATGAGGGAATAATCTACATCGGTTGTGCGGGTGGAAGTGATGTAACTGCAAAACTTAAAATAACAGAAGTCCCTCTTCCTAGCGAGTTTGAAACTATAAGTCTTGAGGTTAAAAACCTAAAAGGTGGACATAGTGGTGGAGAAATTCACCTTCAAAGAGCAAATGCAATAAAATTGCTTGCAAGAATACTCCATCAGATTGCAAAAACTGTCCCAGTAATGCTATCAGACTTTAAAGGTGGAACAAAACATAACGTAATCCCTTTCCAAGCAAAAACTGTCTTTTCCTTTAATAAGAAATATCAAAGCAAAGTATTTGATATGATTGAAAGTATGGAAAATAAAATTAAGAATGAATATAAAGCTCAAGATCCTGACATTACTTTTGTTAAGAAAAACATTGAAGTAAAAAAAGCAGTTGATGAAAAAGTTAGTAAGGCTTTTATAAATTCTCTATTTTTAACTCCACATGGAGTGCAGGCTATGAGCTTTGCAATTAAAGGTATTGTGGAAACCTCGGCAAACCTTGCTATTGTTAAATTTGAAAACGAAAACTTTATTGTTAGCACTAGTCAAAGATCAAGTGTTGAATCTTCAAGAGATAACATTTCAGAAGTTGTTGCTCAGGCTTTAGCTACGAGTGGAGCAAAAGTTGAAATCGGAAATGGATATCCATCATGGACCCCAAATCCAAAATCAGAACTTGCCGCTTTCTGTAGTAAAGCCTATAAAGAACTTACTGGAAAGAAAGCCGAAGTTACAGCTATTCATGCAGGATTAGAATGTGGAATAATAAACAGCAAAATTGAAGGTATGGATTCAGTTTCAATTGGTCCTGATATTTGGGATGTACACTCAACTAGTGAGCATCTTTCAATCAGCAGTACTTTAAATGTTCTTGCTTTCTTAAAACATCTTCTTGAAATAATTAAATAAAATTATTTGAAGCAAGAAAAGCCCAAGAAAAAAATCTTGGGCTTTTTCTTTATAAATCTATTTATTTAATCTGTCTTCAAAGAAGAATCAAAAGCAACTTCTGATTTACTAAAGTTTATTTTCCTAGTATATTCTAGACTTTCTTTTGCCCCCAATTCCCGAGTCATTCCACTATCTTCCCACTCAACGGATAAAGGTCCTTCATATCCAGTTTCATTAAGAACTCTTATAATACCATCAAAATCAACATCGCCATGTCCTAAAGAAACAAAATTCCAAGCTCTCCTTGTATCTCCAAAATCTAAAAAGGATCCAAGAATTCCAGCTCTTCCATTTTTTAACATTTTTACATCTTTCATATGAACATGATAGATTCTTTTGGCAAAATCCCTTAAAAATCCAACTTCATCAACTCCCTGCCAAACCAAATGACTTGGATCAAAGTTAATGCCTAAGGTTTCTCTCCAATTGAACAAGTCAAGAAGTTTTTCTGTAGTATACCAATCAAAAGCTATTTCAGATGGATGAACCTCCAAAGCAAATTTAATACCTTCTCTGTCAAATACATCAAATATTGGAGTCCATAAGTCATAAACTTTTTTATAACCTTCTTCAATCATCTTTTTTGAAGTTTGTGGATAGGAATACCATCGAGCCCAAATTGGAGAACCTGTAAACCCTGTTATTATTCTTACTCCAAATTTATGAGCAGCCACAGCTGTGTCTTTCATTTCTTGGATTCCCCATTCTTGGATTTCTTTGGGTTTTCCAGCTAGTTCTTTTGGAGCAAAATTATCAAGTCTTTCGTCCCAAATATCACAAACACACTGTCCAGTCAAATGAGCTGAAATGGCCTGACAAGTCAAATTATATTTTTTCAATATTGAATGAACATAGGGAATATAAGATTCATCCTTCAATGCTTTTTGCACATCAAAATGTGCATGGGTGGCAAGTTCTAATCCATCATATCCCATTTCTGAGGCTTTTTTACAAAGCTCTTCAAGACTCAAATCCCCAAATTGGCCCGACGCTAAAGTTACTATTCTTTTCAAAATTATTTTACCTCTACACTTTTCATTTGTTCTGCAGATTCATACAGAGCATCGATTATTTTCATTAATATATAAGCCTCACTAGGTGTATTAAAAGGTTTTGCTTCTCCTTTTATACACTCAACAAAATTCATAGCAGAATCAAGACGGCCCATAGTTTCATCGGGAATGAACTTTACATTTCTATCAACTTGTCTTCCATTTTCAACGGTGTATAATTCGGCTTTATCGTGTGACGTCTCATCAAGACCATCAACATCAAAAATCCTTTCAACTTTTCCACCAGCTTTTGTGCCTTGGAAAACAACGCTGACGGTTTCTCTCTGGTTCATTTCAGCCCAAGAGTTTCTAAGCATTAAACTTTGTCCAGTTTTAAAAACCAACATTGCGTGAAGAGAAGTTTCAACATCACAAACTCCATTTTTACTATCTTTTATATTCCATGGACCTTTGAAAGCTGGGTTTCCCATAAAAGTATCAAAAGTAACAGCACTTACATATTTAGGTTCTGGATATCCCATAAAATGAAGGCCAAGATCCAACATATGAAGAAGATCAATTGTAGGTCCTCCTCCAGACATAGCCTTATTAGTAAACCATCCTCCGAAACCTGGTATTCCATTTCTTCTTATCCAACTTGCTTGAACGGTATTAATTTGACCAACCGCTCCAGTTTTGATGTAATCCATCATGGCTAAAGATTCAGGACGCAAGCGATTGTTGAAATCAAATAATAACAGTTTCCCTTTTTCTTCGCTTTTCTCTTTCATTTGTTTCATCTCAGAAGCATTTAATGCTGGTGGTTTCTCACAAAAGACGCTAAGAGAATAATTCAAAGCTTCTAATACTTGACTAAAGTGAAATTTATTTGGAATTGCAACTGAAACCCCTTCAAGGTCTAAATTGGCATTTATTGCATCTTTAAGACTTGTAAAGCTATGGTCAATATGATTACTTTGAGCAAAGGTCTTTCCTGCTTCAGTATTAACATCAATTATTGCAACAACATTTGCCCCAGCTTTTCTAAAACCTTGCAGATGATAAGTTGCCATTCCACCTGCTCCAATTATTGCTAAATTCATTCTTTTTCTCCTATTTATTTTTCCTATGACTCTGTGCAAGGACCGCAACAATAATAATGACACCTTGAACAAAACCATTTAAGAAAGGTGGAACATTAGCCATAATAAGAACTGTGACAATTATTCTTAACATTAAAATACCAAGGAAAGTACCTACTATTTTTCCTCTTCCTCCTTCCATTGCAGTACCACCAATAGCTACTGCAGCAATGGCATCCATCTCGTAGGCCATTCCTGCACTTGCAGCTTGAATACTTGTAAGTCTACTTGCCAGTAAAAAAGCTGCTAAGCCATATAACATTCCTGCATATACAAAGATTATAGTTTTAACACCATTTACATTTATTCCAGAGAGCCTAGCTGCTTGATGGTTTGAACCCACAGCATAAATATAAGTACCAAACTTAGTTCGATTCATTATAAAAGCTGTAAGAATTGAAATAATTACTAGAAAGATCATTAAATGAGGAATTCCTAAGAATTTACCTGCTGCGATATTTCTAAAAGAGGAGTACATTTGCTTATCAACAGTAAAAGGTCCACCTTGTCCAAGTTGATTTATTATTGATCTCCAAGCAGACATAGTTGCAAGGGTAACAATAAAAGGTGCAATCTTTCCTTTCGTAACGAGAAGTCCATTTATTAAACCAACAATGGCTCCTGAGACAAGACTGAATAATAAGGTTAACAAAATTGAATGTGTTGAATTCAAGACTGTGATTCCCAGTCCAGCTATTAAGGCAACAGAACTACCAACACTTAAATCAATCATTCCAGCTGAAATTATTAAACTCATTCCCATTGCACAGATACCAATAATAGAACCTTGAATAAAAAGATTGGAAATGTTCGACCATTCCAAGAAAGAGGTATTTACTATTGTTGCTACAATCAAAAGGAGTACAAAACTAAGCCAATGACTGTAATTATTTATTGCTTCCGACCATAAATTTCGGATGTTTATATTTTTCTTTTCCATTATAAAAGCTCCTTTGCTGTTCCTGTAGAACATTCCATAATTTGGACTTCACTCATATTGTTTCGTTCAATATTTCCTGTTACTTTCCCTTTATAAAGAACAACAACTGAATCTGCTATTCTATGAATTTCGGGATATTCATTAGTAAAAACCAGGACAGCTTTTCCTTTTGCTGCAATTTTATCAATTAATTCATAGATTGCAAATTTAGCTCCTACATCAATACCTTGAGTTGGATTATCCATTACATAAACAGGAGATTGTAATTCAAGCCATTTTCCGAAAATTACTTTCTGTTGATTTCCACCTGAAAGACTGGTAATAGGATCTTTAGGATTTCCTATTTTAATATTCATTAATTCCTGATTTCTATTAAATCTTTCCATTTCTTTTTTTTGATCAATAATTATTTTTTTCTGTCTTGTAGTAAAATAGGCTAAAGAAAGATTATCCTTTATACTTAAATCTGGAAGGATTCCTCTTTCTTTTCTATTTTTTGGAATCAAAGCAACTCCATCTTTCATTGCATTTTTTATTGAATTTTTTATTATTTCCTTGCCTTTTACTTTTATTGATCCAGATGTGATTTCGCCTGCACCAAACAACCCCATAGACAGTTCATCAGTCCCTGAACCTTGAAGTCCAGTTATAACCATCACTTCCCCTTTGTTTAGTTTAAAACTTACATCATCAAGTCCAGGTCCCATCAAATGAGAAACCTCAAGATAAACTTCATCTTTCTTATGACTAATTTTCTCTTTCTTTTCATCGGCTTCTATATAATTGTGGCCTATTAATAATTCTGTTGCCGTATGAGTATCAATTTCATTGAAAGCTCCTGTTTGAATGAATTGACCATCACGAAGTACTGTATATTTATCACAAATTTCAAAAAGTTCGGGCATCTTATGTGATATATAAATAAAACTAACACCTTCCTTTTTCAATTTTCGCATTATTACAAAAAGTTCTTGAATTTCTTGATTATTCAAGGCAGTTGTAGGTTCGTCCATTATTATTAGTTCACTTTTAAATAAAAGTGCTCTGGCAATTTCTACCAACTGTTTCTGACTGGTCTGAAGACTTCCAACAAGAGCTTTTGAATCTATCTTGGAATTCATAGAATCTAGAACTTCTTGAGCCTTCCTAATTTCTTCTGTTTTATCAACAGTTCTTCTAGCTGTAGTTAGTTCTTCACCAAGAAACATGTTCTGATAAACAGTCAAGTCATTACAAAGATTAAGCTCTTGGTGGATAAATCTAATTTTCATTCCCATAGCTTTTCTTGGAGTCATATTTGTAATTACTTCACCATTAATTATAATATCACCAGAATCTTGACCAAAAGTTCCCGCTAATATATTCATGAGGGTTGTCTTACCTGCACCGTTTTCACCAAGAAGACCATGGATTTCACCTTCACTCACAGAGAAATCTACTCCTTTCAAGGCTTGAACAACACCAAAAGTTTTTACTATACCCTGCATTTCAAGTTTCATAATTCTTCCTTATTTTTTTTAAAAAAGTAAGCTGCCTAAAAGAAGGCAGCATACTTAAATAAAGCTTTTCAGCTATAGACTATAACGTACCTTATACAAATCTTCCATCATATATTCTTCGTAATTTGTTTTATCAATTACTTCAGTTGGAACCTTATAATTCTTTTCGAGAGTTTCTCCCTTCAACACTTTTACTGCAAGATCAACTGCATCACGAACCATGGATGGGCTGAAAGTATATGTGATGAAATCAATATCCTTGAATGGAGGATTTTCAAATAAATCCATATATCCCTTTCCACCGGAAACACCACTAATCAGTTTAATATTAATGTTGGCTGGGCCATCATAATTTTTTAATGCTTCGACAATTCCAAATACTATTTCATCATCATGTGTGAAAATTGCTTTAATAGATTCAATTTCTTCTTTTGATTTAGTATTAAGGAAGTTTTCCATTTGTTCCATAGAAGTCTGTTGTGACCAATTTGTAACAAAAGACTGAACTAAGTTAAAATTGGAATTAGCTGTTTCTAAGAAACCATTTGTTCTTTCCATTGGTACTGTTGAAGAATCACCTTTAAATTCAAGATAATTAACTTTTCCCATTGAAAGATCTTCTGCGAAGTAATTATTAAAATATCTTCCACAATCAAGACCAATTGTTGTATTATCACCAGAAATTTCTGCTGTTGGCTGGAAACCTTCAATAAACCTATCATAGATTATTAAAGGTACGCCTGCGTCTTGAATTGACTGAGCAGCGGATCTTAACTCATCACCAGTTACTGGCCATAAAAGGAAAACATCAGGGTTCATGGCTAAAATAGTTTCAACACCATTACTCTGTTCTCCAGACTCTCCTGCGTTTACAAATCTGTATGTATATCCGTTTGCTTCACAAACCTCTTTAACGGCAGCTTCGCAGTGTTTTATTGATTCCGCGGTAAAACCATGATCGGCAGCAGGTGTTACAACTCCCATTAATTTTTTAGCATTAGCTTCATTTGTTCCTTGAGCAAAAATCATTCCGCTCACAAGAAGTAAAGTAACCAAAATCAGTGAAATCTTCTTCATCTTTTTCTCCTTAGCTTTGAATTTCAATATATAAATGTTAACACACTTTGATAGTTTGTCAAGTTTTATTTTAAAATTTTTCATAAATGATTGATATTTGGCTTTTTTTTAAGATTTTTTTTCAAATTTATGAAATATTTTTCATTTTTCATGAAAATTTTATATTTATTATTGCAAAAAGGCCTTTTTCAGTATATCATTACTTAAAACACAAGGAATTGGACATGAAAAAGAAACCTACCTATACTGAAATTTCAAAATTAACAGGAATTTCAGTATCAACCATATCAAGAGTTCTAAATTCAAATATTAATGTAAGCAAAGAAAAAGAAGAAAAAATTATTACGGCAATGCAAAAATTAGGATACAAACATCCTCTTCTTCAAAAAAAGTCAATGGAAAAAAGTTTGATAATTATAAACCTTCCTTCTTTGAATAACCCTTTTTATAGTAAGATAACTGAAGGAATCAAAAGCGCTGCAACAAGGAACAATTATCAGGTTATGATTCATGAAGACCATATTAATAAAACTACTATTGATTCCATCCTTTATTTAATAAAAAGTACAAAGGCAATAGGGATGATAACTTTAAACCATATTGATGAGGAAGAACTTTTAAGAATTAATGACGCAATTCCAATTGTTCAATGTTGTGAATGCCTTCCTTCACTTGATATTCCTTTTGTTTCTATTGATGATATAACTGCTTCTATTCGTGCTGTTAACTATTTGATTTCTCTAGGAAACAAAAGAATTGCAATGATTAACGGACCTATTAGATATAAATATTCAAAAGATCGTCTTAAAGGTTATCAAAAAGCAATTACCAGTGCTGGTTTTGAAGTAGAAAATAAATTAATTGTACAACTTCCTGAAATAAATTTTGACATGGCAGTATCTGCAGTTATGCAACTTCTTTCATCTCCTAATCCACCAGATGCTTTTTTTACTGTTTCAGATGTATATGCAGCAGCTGTTATACGAGCTGCAATAAATTCAAATTTAAGTGTTCCAAAGGATGTAAGTGTAATAGGTTTTGATAATGTTGAAATTTCTTCCATGTGTACTCCAAATATTACAACAGTCAGTCAACCAAGATTTCAATTAGGTTTATTAAGTTGTGATATGCTTGATAAAATCCTTTGTGGAGAAGGAAATTCAGTCCAATCAATTTTTCTTGAAACAGAATTAATTATAAGAGAAAGCACTCAAGTTAAGTAAAAATTTTATATACTTCTTACATTTTATATGTTATAAGTTAAGATTTTAACTTGACTTGTGAGAAAAAAGCGCATATTGTATTGATATAGGCTTTGTTATAAGTCCATAAAGGAGTGTTTATGAAAAAGAAATTGATTTTTGCATTACTGATATTGGTACTTGTAGTTTCAAGTGTTGGTGCTCAGACTATTACGATTACGCTACTTGGAGCAAAAGCTCCTCAGGCTCCTGTAGAAGAACCTGTTACCTTAACACCTTGGGAGAAACTTTCGAATTTCTTCTCAATGATTTATGATTATTTTACACAGCTATTCTATTCGGGAAGTTTCGCATATTAATTTAGTATAGTTGCAAAAAAGGGGCTGTTTATAAACAGCTCCTTTTTTTATTTAATTCCTGCAAGTTTTTTTGCTTTTTCAACATCTTTTTTTCTTACAAACAAATGAAGGACGGTAACATTCGTGGCTTTTCCACCGATTCCAAACTTGCTAAGTTTTTGTTTTGTCCAGGTTTTTATTCCACCTTTTTCTATCAAATCTTTTGCTTGATAAACTGTGTAATGATCTGTATCAACTATTATTTCTTTTTTAAACATTATTCCTCCTTTTCTTTTACAAAAGCAACAGCAACTGAATGAAAAGTTTTTAATTTTTCTTGTTTTTCCTTATAATCAGGAATATAGTGCGAAACAAGACAATAAAAAGCTTTACCATGATTAAAATAGCCAAGATGGCTTAATTCATGGACAATCAAATAATCAAGCAAGTCCCTACTTAAAACAATCGTTTTAAGGCTAAAAACCAACCTTCCATCTCTAGTGCAATGGGCCCACTGTTTGATTGCATTATTAAGCATGATACTTTTATATTCAAGATTCATAAAATTTGCCCAAAATAAAACTCTTTCTTCATAGTATTTTAGAAGTATTTTCCTACTAAAATTTAAGACTGCTTTTCTTATATTTTTAGTATTTTCTTTTACATACAAAGATAAAATCTTTTTTTCAATATCTAAAGAAGAAGAACCTTTTTCTCTAAAAATTTGAAGGATTACTGTCTCTCCAAAAAACTGAAGAGGTGACTTGTCTTCAAATTCAAGAGTTATTTTTTCCCTTGTTTCATATCTTATTATTTGCTTCTCAATCCAAGAGCTATGAGAAACAACAAAAGCTTCAATTTGAGAAGAAGAAGTGGTTAAATTGGTAGAAACAATAAATTTTCCTTTTGAAAAACGAAGATAGGTGTGTTTTTGCCTTGGTTTTCTCTTTATTTCATACTGTACTTTCAACTAATTTTCCTTTATATTCTTATCTATGATTAAACTACATTTATTACAAGAACTACAATATAAAAAAGAAGAAATTGAAAAAAATCTTAGTTTCCCTGAAACCTTTGAATTTTTGAATACTAAGCTTCAAAAGATTGGAAGCAAAGGGGAATTTTGCATCCATTGCCATTATAATTGTGAAGATAATTTAGGAATGAAGGTAATTGAAATTGGATACAAAGATGCACCTACACCACAAGAAAAAAAAGCAGTTGATAATCTAAAACCTTCTATAAAGATGGAAAACCCTGATTTTGAAATTAGTATTGGTAATTATAGTGCTTATCAGTTTTCTACTATTTTAACCAAAAAAAATTTAATATATAGCTTTATACCTCTAATTCAGGAAAATGAAGGCGATTTTTATTTTAGAATGATAAAGGAAAATGCTATTCAAATAGTTTTGCAGGTTCTTTTTACTAGTTAATCTTGTATTTATCCTTTTATCTATATATATTTTACACTAAGGAAGAAATAAGTTTTGAAAATAGAAAAAATAAGTGATACCATAACAAAAGTTTTTTTTGATAATAACAAAGAATTGATTTTAGTTGGAACCGCACATGTTTCAAAAGACAGCGTTGATGAAGTTTCCAATCTTATCGAAACAGAAAAACCAGATAGACTTTGTATTGAATTAGATGATGGAAGATTAAAATCAAAAACAAATAAAAAAACTTGGGACGAAACGGATTTAATAAAAGTTTTCAAAGAAGGTAAAGCTTTTTTACTTCTAGGAAATACCGCTTTAGCTTCCTATCAAAAACGAATTGGAATGACAACTGGAGTCGCACCTGGAAGCGAACTACTTTCGGCTTATAAAATTGCAGAAGAAAAAGGAATACCCATTTCTCTCTGTGATAGAAATATTCAAATAACCCTTCAAAGAGCATGGAGACTTTCAAATTTCTGGCACAAATCTAAACTTCTTGGTTCTCTTATTTCTTCAGCCTTCAGTAAAGAAAAAGTTACTGCTGAAGAACTTGAAGAATTAAAGAAAAATGATACTCTTCAGCAAATGCTTAAAGAAATGGCCAAAGAATTACCAGGGGCAAAGAAAGCTTTGATTGATGAAAGAGACACCTATCTTGCAACAAATATTTATCTTGCTTCTGGTGAAAAAAAGCTTGCAGCAATTGGTGCAGGCCACGCCGGTGGAATTTTAAAAAACTTAGAGCGCCTTGAAAAAGGTGAACAAAAAACAGACCTTTCTGATATTTCAGTTCTTCCTCCTAAATCAAAAGGTTCTTCTTTAGTAGGATGGATTGTTCCTTTTTTAATTGTTGCTCTTATAGTGTTTGGAGCTTACAGAAACGGATGGCAACAAGGAATTAGAATGTTCCTTTACTGGGCAGCTACTAATGCTTCTTTTACCTTCCTTTTTGCTATTCTTGCTAATGCACACCCCCTTAACTGGTTGGTTGCTGCAATTACAGCTCCAATTTCGGTTTTAAGTCCTGTTCTTGGGGTTGGTATATTTACTGGAATTGCAGAAACCCGTTTAAGACGGCCTACAATTAAAGATTATGAAGCCTTGGGTGATGATTCTTTAAAACTAAAGGGTTGGTTTAAGAATAAAATTCTTCATGCCTTAGTAGTTTTCTTTATGACAAGCATTGGCTCTATTCTTGGAACTTTTGTAGGTTTTCCTGTTCTACTTAACTTAATAAGCTAATAATGAAAATAAAAAGTAATCTTCATACACACAGTACCTACTGTGATGGAAAAAATACTCTTGAAGAAAACATAAAAGAAGCCATAGCTTTAGATTTCAGATCAATTGGATTTTCTGGACATGCTAATTCAGGTATAAGCGATGATACTTGTTGCATGTCAGAAGAAACAACCAAGAAATATTTTTCGGAATTAGAAAACCTAAAACAAAAATATAAAGAAAAAATAACGGTTTTTAAGGGTATTGAACTTGAAGCTTGTAACCCAGAAAACTATCTTGAAACTGATTATTCCATATTAAGTCTCCATTTTTTAAAAACAACTTCATCTTTCTTAAGTATTGATGATACTAAAGAGAAATTAAAAGAAATCATCAAAGAATTGGGGCAAATAAACTTTGTTAACCTGTATTTTGATCAACTTCTTTCTGCTTCTTCAAAAATTAATTTTGATATTGTAGGACATTTTGATCTTTATACTAAGTTTAACGAACAAGAAATTCTTATCGATGAAACAAATAAAAGATATCAAGATATTGCTATAAATGCTTTAGAAGTGCTTTATAAGCAAGGAAGAATTTTTGAAATTAACACAGGAGCTATTTCAAGAGGTTATAGAAAAACAGTGTATCCTTCTCTTTTTATCTTAAAAAAATTAAAAGAATGGAAGGCTCCAATTATTATTTCCTCTGATTCTCATGAAAAATCTAATTTGTCTTTTTATTTTGATGAAACCCAAGCTTTGTTAAAATCAATAGGTTTTAAAGAGCAGGTAGAACTTACTGTAAAAGGTTTTAAAAAAATAAGTCTTTAATTCTCAATTAATTAAAAAACTTTCTTTTATTGCTTGGTTAATTGAAGATACTTTTATTTGATTTAACTTAGATGTCTTTTTGATAGAAGAAGGAGATAATGCTGTTTTAAAACCCATTTCCACTCCAGTTTTTAATCTTCGTTCAGAAAACCCAACAGGCCTTATTTCACCTGCAAGACTTATTTCTCCAAAACTGAATAATCTTAGATTTAAATTCTTCCCTGTTTGAGCACTTACTAAAGCTAGTGCAAGAGCTAATTCAACAGAAACATCATTAACTTTCATTCCACCAGCAATATTAACATAAATATCTTTATTACTAAATTTGAAACCGGCGTGCTTTTCTAAGACAGCAGCTATTCTAGATACTTTTCCATTCTCAATTTTATCCGAATAAACTCTAGTATAACCACTTTTAGATTCCACAACCAAGGCTTGAATCTCAACCATAAAGGTTCTTGATCCTTCACATATTGTTGCAAAGGATATACCAGGAGGAAGAGTAGCTCCACTTCTTTCTGAAACAAACAAAAGAGAAGGGTCCGTAACAGTTTCAAGTCCTTTGACTGTCATTAAGAAAATTCCTATTTCATCAATACTTCCAAAACGATTTTTGTTTGCTCTAATTAGTCGAAGTCCACTCGCAGCTTGGTCAAAATATAAAACAGTATCAACTAAATGTTCTATAACTTTAGGTCCTGCAAGTTGTCCTTCTTTGGTAACATGACCTACGAGAAAGACTGCTGAACCTATTTTTTTTGCTAAATTTATAATTTCAATACTACAAGCTCTTATTTGACTAATTGAGCCTGGAGGGGATAGAATTTCTCTACTTCCAACGGTTTGAAGTGAATCCACAACTAAAAGTGTAGGTTTAACCTTTTCCATAACCAAAAGAATATCTTCTAGTTTCACATTACAAAAAATATTAATTTTATCAAGATTCGAATCAAGCCTTATTGCTCTTTGCTTAATTTGAGAAGCACTTTCCTCTCCAGAAACATATAAAACTTTGTAGTCTTGTGATACTTTTGAAAGTGTTTGAAGCATTAGAGTGGATTTACCAATTCCTGGTTCTCCACCAATAAGAACGGAGCTGCCCCTTACAACTCCACCTCCTAAAACTCGATCAAGTTCAGCAATTCCAGTGGGAAATCTGAATTCTTTCTCCATTTTTACTTCACTAAGCGTTTGAATTTTTATTTCTCCTGTTGTCCGAGATTTTTTTATCCCAGTTGAGGAAAATTGTTGTTCTTCAAAGGTGTTCCAATTTTTACAATCTGGACATCTTCCCATCCATTTAGAACTTTCAAAGCCACAATTGCTACAAACATATTTTACAGTATTTTTCATATTCTCTTTAAGCCTTTATAAAAAGGGGGTAAGGTCTATTTTAGTTTTTTTTAAAAATCTAACAATTCTACTTCAAAGATTAAAAAAGAATTTGGAGGGATAACTCCAGGATAACCCTGAATTCCATAACCTAACTCTGGAGGTATAATCAATACTCTTTTTTCACCTTTTCTCATTGTTAGAAGAGCTTCGTTCCAACCTTCTATTACTTCACCAATTTTAAAAGTAGCAGGTTTTTTACGAACAATTGAGCTGTCAAATAGTTTATTGTTCATTAAACGACCTTCATAATGAACGGTAACCTCTTTTCCATATGCAGGTAATGCTGTTCCACTACCTTTCTTTAAAACTTTATAACGTAACCCTGAGGCTGTTTTCACGGCCTCTGGCCAACGCTTTTTAATTTCTTCATTTATTAGTTCATCTTTTTCTGAAAGTTCTTTTAAAACCTTCTCAGCTTCATTTTTAACTAATTCTTCAAAAGAGTTTTTTGTTACTTTAAAAGCTTTTGCTTTTTCTCCAACTCTCTCAATTTTAATACTATTAATTTTATCACCTTGTTCTATTGAATTTACATTTTCCATTCCTTCAACGACATGCCCAAAAATTGTATGCTTGCCATCTAACCAAGGAGTAGGAACATGCGTAATAAAAAATTGACTTCCATTTGTTCCAGGTCCAGCATTTGCCATTGAGAGAATTCCAGGCTTGTCATGTTTTAAAGAAGCATCAAATTCATCAGGAAATTTGTAACCTGGTCCACCTGTTCCTGTACCATTAGGACATCCACCTTGTACCATAAAATTTTCAATTACTCTATGAAAATTTAATCCATCATAGAAAGGTACTTCTGGACTAGAAAGATTTAATACTCCTTCTACTAAGCCAACAAAATTACTTACTGTCATAGGAATTTTTTCAAATTCCAACTGTACTACAATCTTTCCTTTTTCGGTGTCAATCACACCGTAAAGTCCATCATTTTCACAATAACTCATATTTTCTCCATCAAATTTAAAACAATTGAGATCCCGGTTTCAGCAACTGGTAAATTCTCTCAAGTTCTTCTTGGTCGGTATAAGGGATTTCAATCTTTCCCTTTTCTAAATTACCTTTTATTTCAACTTTTGTTCCTACGACTAATAAAAATTTTTCTTCTATATCAAGGATTTCAAGTTCTTTATATTTTTTCTTTTTTTCTTTCAGAAATTCTCCATCATGTTGAGTAACAATTCGTTTTCCCTGATTCAAATCAGCTGCCATTTTTTCTGTTTGCCTTACAGAAAGATTATTTTCAAGAATTCTGTCAAACAAAACTTGTTGATCAGCAGGATTTATTACTGAAAGCAAAGCCCGAGCATGTCCACTGGTCAATTTCCCTTCCTTAAGAGAGGAAAGCATTTGCTTGGGTAATTGAAGGAGTCTTACACTATTGGCAATTGTACTTCGACTTTTTCCAAGTCTTTTTGACAATTCTTCTTGTGTAATTGAAACTTCTTTTAATAAGTAATTATAAGCTAAGGCTTCTTCATAGGGATTCAAATTTTCTCGTTGAATGTTTTCAATTAACGAAACTTCCATCCTCTGTGTGTTTGAAAAAGTTCTAACTAAAACTGGAATTTTTTGTAAGCCTGCCATCTTAGCAGCTCTAAATCTTCTTTCTCCTGCAATTATGACATACTTTTTATCAGTTATTTTTTCAACCAACAACGGTTGAAGAATGCCCTGATTTTTTATGGATTCACTTAATTCTTTTATAGATTCAATATCAAAATCTTTTCTTGGCTGATTTAAATTTGGTTCAATAAAAGAAATAGGAAGTTGTTCAACTTCAATTGTGTCTTTAGCTTTTCTTTCTGTTGGTGTATTAATTTCAATATCAAAATCTGGAAGTAAAGACTCCATTCCTTTTCCTAACCCATGTTTTTTATTTGCTGACACGTTCAATAATCTCCTTAGCCAATTTTCTATAGGCCTTTCCTCCACTACTGGAATTATCATACACATTTATTGGTAAACCATGAGAAGGAGCTTCGCTTAAACGTACATTTCTTGGTATTAAAGTCTTAAAGACCATCCTATCAAAATATGCAGAAACATTTTCTACAACTTCATTATTAAGATTAGAACGCTTGCTATACATGGTAAAACAAATTCCCAAAATTTTTATTTCAGGATTAAGTTTTTTTTTCACATTAGCAATAGTTCTCATTATTAAATTTAGACCTTCCATGGCAAAATACTCACACTGCATTGGGACAATAACATACTCAGTCCAAGCAAGAGCATTCATGGTTAAGACACCTAATTCTGGAGGGCAATCAACAAAAATATAATCAAACCTTTCATCAAGATTTTCAATAGAATTTTTTAAAATAAGATTTCTTTCTTTGTCGTCTGCAAGCTCAATACTTAATCCTGCAAGATTAAATCCTCCGGAAATACAAAAGAGGTTTTCCACAGCAGTTGTTTGAATTAAACTTTCTTCAAACCCTTCTGTCATCAACTCATAGGTTCCTCTTAATCGTGAATCCGAACTAACAGCACTTGAAAGATTCCCCTGAGAATCCAAATCAACTAAGAGAATTTTCAACCCACTTTGAGCAAGGATAGATCCTAAATTTACAGCAGTTGTGGTCTTTCCCACACCACCTTTTTGATTTAAAAAAATTATCCTTTTTGCTTTCATGCATACACTATAAAATATTAAATCATATTTGTCACTACAGAGTTGACCCTTTTCTTTTGTTACATTAAATTAGGGTAGTAAGGAGACTTCAAATGGAAGATAAAATAAAAACAGCCCTTGAGGCAATCAGACCTTCTCTCCAGAATGATGGAGGGGATATTGAATATATTAGCACTGTAGACAAAACTGTTAATGTAAGATTAAAAGGACATTGTGCTACTTGTGCTTATTCACAAATGACCTTAAAAAATGGAATTGAGAATTACTTGAAAAATACAGTAGATGAAGATCTTGTAGTTGTCAATCATGCATAATGTTTCACGTGAAACTTTTTAACCGGCTTTTATGGCCGGTTTTTTTTGTTTTAAAGAAAACAAAAAACCGCATTATCAAAATAACACGGTTTTTATTTTTTGTAATCTTACTAAGAATAATAATTACTTTTATTCTTCTTCAGGAGTTTTAATAGATTCAACCTCTTCAATCTGGTCTTCTATTTCTTCAACTTCATCCTGTTGGTAATCAGTAGCTGCTGTAGCAACAATATAATCATCATCCGTTTTCATTCTTACAACATTTACACCCTTTGCAGATCTACCTTGAACAGAAATACTCTCAACATGCGTTCTTATAGTAATTCCATTTTTAGTTATACAAACAACGTCATTTTCATTGTTGACCCCAAGAGCTGAAACTAGATAGGTTTCTTTTTCAAGTCCATAAATCATTTGACCTGCAGTACCTCTACTATGTTGCATAAACTGTTCAAAGTTTACTCTCTTTCCTTTTCCAGTATTAGTAATCATGAGAATATCTTTATCATCAGAGACTTTCACTAAACCTATAATTTCGTCTCCTTCTTTAAGTTTCATCCCTCGAACACCATGAGTGGCTCTTCCCATTGCTCTAACAGTATCACAATTAAATCTTAAGCCTTTTCCCTTGTTACTAATAACCATTGCTTCCTGTCCATCTTCACCAAGAACTACTTTAGCAAGTTGATCATCTTCATCTAAGATAATTGCTTTAATCCCATTTTTTCTGGCATTAATAAAAGCTTTCATTGTAACACGTTTAATAACACCTTTTTTGGTTACCATCATCAAATACTTATTATCATCAAAATCTTCAAAACAAATTATTGATGTCAAGCCTTCTTCTTTCTCAAGTTTTGGAAGTAAGGCACGAATGTTTACTCCTTTACTAGATTTGCTTCCTTCAGGTATTTCATACACTTCAAACCAAAAAGCTCTTCCAAAATCAGAAATTACCAAAAGATGATTATGACTATTGGTTACAAAGAGATTTTCAACAAAATCATCATCTCTAAGATTGGCACCCTTAACACCAGTACCTCCACGTCCTTGAGATCTGTAATCTTCAGCACTAACCCTTTTAATAAAACCATTATGACTTGTAACAACAACAACTTCTTCTTTCTTGATAAAATCTTTATCAAGAATTCCATTAACTTCATGAGGATCAATTTCAGTTCTTCTTACACTGTTAAAAGTATCAGAAATATCTCCGGCTTCTTTTTTTACAACTTCCAAAATCTTTTGGTCACTTGAAAGCAAAGTTATAAAATATGAAATTTTTTCCTTAAGAGCAGCTAATTCATCAAGAATTTCTTGAGTTTCTAAATGACTTAATTTCCCTAGTCTCATGTTGATAATTGCTTTGGATTGAATCTCAGATAAAGCAAACCGAGCACAAAGCGCCTGACAAGCAGTATCATTAGATTCTGATTTTTTGATTAGAGCAATTACCTCATCAATATTATCAAGCCCTATTTTCAACCCAAGAAGAATGTGTTCTCTTTCCTCTGCTCTCTTAAGATCAAATCTTGTTCTTCTTTCAATAACATCTTTACGATGTTCAATGTAATAAAACAATTCTTCCTTAAGATTCAACAACATTGGCTTTCCATTAACCAAGGCAAGATTGTTTACGTTGAAATTAGTTTCCAATGTTGTATTCTTAAAAAGATGGTTAACAACAATCTCTGGAATTGCTCCTTTTTTTAGGATTATAACAAGCCTCATTCCATCTCGGTCAGATTCATCTCTGACTTCAAAAATTTCATTTTTAAGAAGCTCTTTTTTAAGTTCAGCAATCCTTTTTACAAGTTCCGCTTTGTTAACTTGATAAGGAATTTCAGTAAAAACAATTTCATCATGGGTCTTTTTCTCTTCCAAGTGATAACGTCCACGAATTACTATTTTTCCTTTTCCAGTCAAAAAAGCAGATTTTATACCTGATTGGCCACAAATTATTCCATAAGTTGGAAAATCTGGACCTTTGATATACTCCATTAATTCCATAATAGAAATATCTGGATTATCAATCATAGCCGCCATTCCTTGACAAACTTCTACAACATTATGAGGAGCCATATTAGTAGCCATTCCAACTGCAATACCACTGGAACCGTTTGCTAGCAAGAAAGGAAAAGCAGCAGGTAAAACTAAAGGCTCTTGAAGACTTTCATCATAGTTAGGCCCCATGTCCACTGTATTTTTTTCCAAGTCCGCAAGCATTACATCGCCGACTTTGCTTAGTTTTGCTTCAGTATATCTCATAGCAGCAGCACCATCACCATCGACACTACCAAAGTTTCCTTGTGGTTTTACTGCAGGATATCTTAACGAAAAATCCTGTGCCATACGGACAAGAGCGTCGTATACGGATGCATCCCCATGTGGGTGATACTTTCCAAGAACATCTCCGACGATTCTGGCACATTTCTTTGTACTAGATGTAGATTTAATTCCCATCTGGTTCATTCCATATAAAATTCTTCTATGAACAGGCTTTAGACCATCCCTTACATCAGGGAGAGCTCTGGAAACTATAACACTCATTGCATAAGTGAGATAAGACTCCTTCATCTCTTTAGAGATATCTGCCTTTATTATTTTTCCAAAATTTTCTTCTTCCACTTTTTTTTCCTTTATCAAGCATCAATATTTGTTGCATAAACAGCATTTGCATCTATAAAATTCCTTCTAGGTTCAACGTTTTCCCCCATTAACATGGTAAACACTTCGTCTGCTTCAACAGCATCATCAAGTGTTATTTGGGTAATCATCCTAGTTTCGGGATTCATTGTAGTTGTCCAAAGCTGTTCCGGATTCATTTCTCCAAGACCTTTATAGCGCTGAATGTGAACAATATTTGAATCTTCAGTAACGCCATTGTCTAACAAAATATTTTCTTTTTCCTTATCATCATATGCATACCATTCTTTTTTACCAATATTGATTTTATAAAGAGGTGGCATAGCAAAATAAATATAACCTGCATCAATAAGAGGTCTCATATATCTAAAGAAAAAAGTTAAAAGCAAGGTTCTAATATGTGAACCATCAACATCAGCATCAGCCATAATTATAATTTTATGATATCTAACCTTTTCGACATTAAAATTAATTTGGCCAATACCAGCACCTATACTGGCAATAATAGGTTGAAGCTTTTCATTTGAAACAACTTTTTCATCTCGAGATTTTTCAACATTTAACATTTTCCCCCAAAGGGCAAGAATAGCCTGTGTTCTTCTGTCTCTGCCTTGTTTAGCAGATCCACCAGCACTATCTCCTTCGACTATGAAGATTTCTCTAAGAGCAGGGTCTTTTTCACTACAATCTGAAAGTTTTCCAGGAAGACCTCCGCTTTCATTCTTTTTTCTTTCATTTTCTTTGGCCTTTCTAGCAGCAATTCTACCTTTTGCTGCATTTATCATTTTTTCCAAGAAAATATCAATAACATTTGGATTAAGTTCAAAATAGTAATTCAATTGATCCTGAACTATTGAATTTACAACTCCCATGACATATTGGTTCCCCAACTTCATTTTAGTCTGTCCTTCAAACTGGGGATCAGGAATTTTAACAGAAACTACAGCTGTTAAACCTTCTCTTATATCATCTTTACTTAAACTTTCAGTAAGTTTCTTTGAAAGTTTAGAATGTTTTTTTAACTGTTTATTAAAAACCGAGGTCAATCCTGATTGAAATCCTGAAAGATGCGTACCACCTTCTCTTGTGTTAATATTATTTACAAAAGCAAAAATATTTTCATCATAGCGATCGTTGTATTGTATCGCAATTTCTACTGTTGCTTTATTTTTAACATCTTCAAAATAAATTGGATCTTCATTTAGAACTCTTTTTTCTTTATTGACGTACTTAACAAAATCTTTAATTCCACCTTCAAAATGGAAATTTTTAACAACAGGTTCCAGCTCAGGTCTATCATCTATAGCATTAATAACAATCCCTTTATTAAGAAACGCTAATTCTCTAAATCTTGAACAAAGAACGCTAAAATTAAAATCTTCTGTTTCCATTATAGTAGTATCTGGATGAAATCTTACAACAGTTCCTGTTCTATCAGTTTCCCCAATTTCTTTAACAGAAAATTGTGGAATTCCTTTTACATATTGTTGCATGTAAATTTTACCGTTTCTGTAAACTTTAACTTCAAAAAAATCACTCAAAGCATTAACAACGGAAACACCAACACCATGAAGTCCCCCAGAGACTTTATAAGCCTCATTATCAAACTTTCCACCTGCATGAAGTTTACTTAATACAACTTCCAAAGTACTAATTTTTTCAATTGGATGGATATCAGTTGGGATTCCCCTTCCGTTATCCTCAACGGTAACAAAATTACCCGCCCCTATAATTATACTGATTTCACTACAATAGCCTGCCATCGCTTCATCGATACTATTATCGATTACTTCATATACCAAATGATGTAAGCCTGTTATTCCAGTAGAACCAATATACATTCCAGGCCTGACCCTAACAGCCTCCAGCCCTTTCAAAACCTGAATACTATTTCCATTGTATTTGTCTACACCGTCTTTAATATTCACATTGTCGTGATGCTCTGCCGGTTTAAGGGTAGAGTCATCTTTAAATTCTTCACTCATATATAAATATCCTTTTGAATTTATTTGAAAACTTTATATTGAATTCTCTTTGTTTATTATACATCATTTTAAGGTGCCTTTTCAAGGATTAGCATAATAAAACACAAAAAACTAATTCTTTATATTATATATATTTAACTTTAAAAAAATAAAAATTATCAGCTAGTTTAAAATTATGCTTGAAAGACAATTGACAACAATGTAAGATTAGTTCATGGATAATAAAAAAGATACCGAAAAAGGAAGACAATTCTGGCTTAATGCAAAAGAAGAATTGAGAACTTCCATTGATAATAAAAGCTACAATATTTGGATAAATAGAATAAGATATGATTCTTTTAACAAGGATGAATTAACATTAAAAGTTGATTCTGCTTTTATCTATGATTCTATTACAAATAACTACCTAGACGTAATTTGCAAAGCAATTGATAACCAAACTAATGAAAAGATAAATACAAAATTAATCATAAAAAAAACTACAAATAAAGAAAATCCCGAAGAAGATGAAGCAGAAGATCCCCTTCCTGTTTCAAAACAAAAAGTTTCTAGGTTGAATTCAAAGTACAGTTATTGTTTTAATCCAAATTATACTTTTGATTCTTTTGTTTATGGTGAAAATAGTGTATTTGCTTTTAATGCATGTAAAGCAATTAGTACTAATCCTGGTTCAAGTTATAACCCCTGTCTGTTATACGGTGGTGTTGGCTTAGGAAAAACACACCTGCTTCAAGCTATAGGAAATCAACTAATTCAAAATTCAAAATTAAAAGTTCTTTATGTTACCAGTGAAAATTTTACGAATGATTTCATAAATTCACTTCATACTCAAGGTACCCAAGAATTTAAAAATAAATATCGTAAATTAGACATTCTTCTAATTGATGATATTCAATTTTTGGAACAAAAAGAACAAACACAGACAGAATTATTTAACACTTTTAATGATATGTACGATACTGGAAGACAACTTGTTTTTACTTGTGATAGACCTGTAAGTGAATTAAAAAATATTACTTCAAGATTAAAAAATAGATTTGAACGTGGCCTTAATATTGACATTCAACCACCCAAATATGAAACAAGAGTTGCAATCTTACAAAAAAAATGTGAAAAAGAAAACTTTATTATTAATGAAACAATTTTAGATTATATTGCTAAAAATGTTCAATCAAATGTAAGGGATTTAGAATCCTGTCTTACAAAACTAAAAGCTTACTGTAATTTAATAGGAAAAGACATCTCTCTTGAAATTGCCAAAGAACAACTTAAAGATTCAATAAAGATTAATGTAGATAAAAATACCCTTACAATAGATTCAATAATTAGAATTGTAGCCAATTATTTTAATGTTTCATCTTTTGATATAAAAGGTAAAAGTAAAAAGAAATCTTTTGCAATGGCTAGACAAATTGCAATGTATCTTTCAAGAGAAACTACCGACTTCTCTACTACAGAAATCGGCCAAGAATTTGGGGGCAGAGATCACACAACAATTATGTATGCCTACCAAAAAATCAAAAGTCAACTTAACATAAACAACAGTGAAACTAAGACAATTATCAATAAAATGATGGTTGAAATACAGGCTTTAAACACCCGGTAGAAGTTGTTGTAAACTTGTTAATAAATTGTGGAGGATTGTGGATAACTTTTTGAATCTTTTTTTTTCGTTGTGCAAAAGTAGATTAATCAACAGGTTATAAAGGCTTTTATTAACAGGTTATTTTTTGTATAATGATAAATGGTTCAAACATTTATTAGGTTATACACAGGAAATGTGGTATATTATTACTAATACTACTATTTTTAAATATATTATAATATTATATAGGAGATAAGAAAAAATGAAATTTATTTGCTCAAAAAACTCAATATTAAATGAAATTTCTAATGCAATTGAATTTGCTGCTGTTAAAAATATTCTTTCGATTCTTTCGAATGTTTATTTGGAAGCTTTTCAAGATAAATTGTACATACGTTCTACTGATTCAAATTTAAGTTTTTCAGCAGAAATCGTTGTCAATGTTATTGAAGAAGGAAAAACAACTTTGCGTTGTGATACTTTGCTTAATATTCTTAAAAACATTCCAGACGATGAAGTTGTATTTGAAGAAAAAGAAAATATTATGTATATCAGCGCAGCTGAACATAAAATTAACTTTAATATTAAATCTACAAAAGTAGATGATTTTCCAAACAGTGAGAAATACTCTGATTCAGAGTTTTTTAAGATACCAAAAAAGACTTTATTAAAATTAATAAATCAAACTATTTTTACAGTTAGTCTTGATGAAAAAAAACCTTTTATGAATGGAACCCTTTTAACAAAAGAGGATGATTTTATTATTATGGTTGGAACTGATGGAAAGAGACTTTCTTTTGCAAAAGAAAAAATTGAGAATGATATTCCTGATTTCTCTAATGCAATTATTCCTTTAAAATTTTTAAACATTATTAAAAAATTTAGTATTAGTGAAGGAACTTTTGATGTTTTGATTAATAATACAAGCATGGTCATGAAATTTAATAATTATGTAATAAGTTCTGTGCTTATAAATGCTAATTATCCAAATTATAAAAGAGTAATTCCTGAAAATAATGATAAATTTATAAAAATTAAAATTAATGATATGAATGAAGCTTTAAAGAGAGTTTCTTTGTTTAGTGAAAATAAATATAAAAAGATTTTATTTAATATTGATTCAAAAAAAATTACAATTTATACAGAAGATTCTGAAATTGGCCAAGCAAAAGAAGAAATTGAAGCTGAATATGAAGGAGAACCTTTTACTTGTGCTATTAATTATTCTTATTTGGTAAATCCTCTTAAGGCTATGGAAGGTGAATTTTTCTGCATTTGGTTTAATGATCCAACTAGAGCTTTTATTGTAAAACCAGAACCAGAAAGGGAGTATTTGCATGTAATAATGCCAATGCAAATTAACTAGAAAATAAATGAAATTTAAGAAAATAGGCTTCAGAAATTTTAGGAATTTACAGGATGGTTATGTTAATATTCCCAACCGCCAAATTCTTCTTGTTGGTGAAAATGGACAAGGGAAAACAAATTTTCTAGAAGCCCTTTATTTTATATGTTATGGATCTTCTTTTAGAACAAAAAATCTTAAAGAATGTATAAATTATGGGAAAAATAATTTTGAAATCTGGGCTGATATTATTAATAGTAGCGGATATGAATCTAGAATTAATATTAAATATAATCAAGGAAAGAAAATAATTTTAATTGATAATCAAGAAATTCATGATAGGAAGGAACTTATTTACAATATTCCTTGTGTTAATTTTTCATATAATGACATTGAAATAATTAGGGGACTTCCCCAGGAAAGAAGAATTTTTTTTGATCAAATTTTATGTATGTATGATTCAATTTATTTGGATAACTTAAGAAAATATAAAGTTTGTCTTAAACAAAGAAATGCTGCTATTAAAGATTCTATTTACGAATTAATTCCTATTTATAATCAAAAATTAGCCGAATATGGATTTAGTATTTTTCAAGCTAGAAAAAAACTTGTTAAATATTTTAATAGTATTTTTCCAGACTTTTATTCAGAGATTGCACAAGATAAAAGGATTATGAAAATTTCATATAATCCAAGTTGGAAAAAAATAGAATCTACAGAAGATATAATTGAAATTCTTGAAAAAAATCAAGAATTAGATCTAAAAATGTTAACTACTACAACTGGAATTCATCGCGATAAGTTTATAATTTCTGATCAGAATGGACCTTTTATAAATTCTGGTTCTACGGGACAATTAAGATTGGCTTCTTTGGTGTTAAAGAGTATTCAAGCTTTTTATTTTAAAACTTATTCTAATTTAGAACCTATTTTGTTGATTGATGATGTTCTTTTAGAATTGGATAGTAAAAAAAGAGGAAAATTTTTAGAAAAGATGGTAAACTATAGTCAGGTTTTTTTTACTTTTCTTATTGAAGAAAAATATTTTTCTAAAATCAAAGAGGATAGTTTGATTTTTAAAGTTGAAAAAGGAGAAATTCTTAATGAAGGATAAAAATAAGAATGAAATTCTCTGTAAAAGTGGTACTCAAAATGCTATTAAAAATGATGAAATTATTAAATCTTTATTTGAAAAATATCATATTGATAAAAATAATATTTTCTTTAAAATCAGTTTACAATGGGGTGAAATAACAAAAGGAGACTTTTATGAACATGTTAAACCTTATGAATTGAAGAATAATGTTTTGTATTTATTGTGTGATAATAGTGCTTGGGCCTCTGAATTTCAATTTGAAAAAAAAACTTTAATATGTAAATTAAAAAAACTTTTTCCAGAGAATAAAGTGTCAAATATTAGGGCTATTGTGAAAAAATAGCAATAATACCTCTATTATTTTAAATTATTCTATTGACTAAAATATAAAATATTAGTTAAAATCATTTGCCTAGAGTATTTATATTTACTCTATATTAATATGAAAAAATCCGCTTAAGAGCGT
>JBAYZQ010000010.1:0-29985 GCA_041672385.1 Sphaerochaetaceae bacterium
ACGAAAGAACAACAATTGAAATTGAAGCACAGAAAATGATGCAAACAACTTTTGATCGTTATGGGCTTGGTGTAAAAGTAGTTACTATAAAACTTCAGAACATTGTTCCTCCAGTTGGTGATGTACAGGATGCATTCGAAGATGTTAATAAAGCTATTCAGGATATGAACCGTTACATTAATGAAGGAAAAGAAGATTACAACAGCAAAATTCCTGCAGCCCAAGGTGAAGCAGAAAAAATGGTTCTAGTCGCTGAAGGTTATTCAGCAGAAAGAGTCAACAACGCAAAGGGTGATGTCTCAAGATTTACAAGCGTTCAAAAAGCTTATGAAACAAGTAAAGATATTACAAGTACTCGTCTTTATATAGAAACTCTTGAAGAAATTCTAACTTCTGACACCTCAAAACTGACGCTTATTGATAAGAACCTTGAAAACTTTTTGCCTATCAGCAATATTACAGCTCCGACTTCAAATGCTGTAACAACAACAGATGGAGGCACTAAATAATGAAAAAAACAGTAAGAAACTTAGTAATATTAGGTGTAATAATAATTATTGTCTTGGTTTTCCAACCTTTCTATATTTTACAAGAAGGCGAACAAGCAGTAATTACAAGATTTGGAAAGATTATTTCAGTACAAACTGAAAGTGGTTTTAAAATTAAAGTTCCTCTTGTTGATAACGTCGTAAAATACCCTAATAAAATCCTTTCTTGGGATGGTCAAGCACAACGAATTCCAACAAAAGAAAATCAGTTTATTTATGTTGATCCTACAAGTCGTTGGATTATTCAAGATCCTGCAAAGTTCTATGAAACTGTAAACACTGTAGCAAGTGCACAGTACAGACTTGATGATATTCTTGACTCAACAATCAGGACTATTATTAGTGAAAATTATCTTAATGAAGCAGTAAGAAGCACAAACCAAATCAATAACATGAATGTAGTAGAAACTATACAGAGTGTTGATGATGAACAACAGGCAGAATACTTAAGAAACCTTACATCAACGACCCTTAAACAAGAAACAATTTCAACAGGTCGTGATGCACTTTCTAGCCAAATGTTGACTCAGGCTGAAACTTTTACACAGGAATTTGGTATTGAACTTGAAGATATTGTAATTAGACAGATTCGTTATTCAGATGATTTAACTTTATCCGTTTATCAAAGAATGATTAAGGAAAGAAATCAGATTGCTGAAGCTTACAGATCTTATGGACGTGGACGTCAAGCAACTTGGGAAGGAAAAACAGAAAACGAAACAAAACAAATTTTATCTTCTGCCTATGCTCAAAGTGAGCAATTGCGTGGTAAAGCTGATGCTACAGCAACAGATATTTATGCAGATGCATACTCAAGTGACCCTGAATTCTTTAAATTCTGGAGGACTTTAGAGTCTTACAAAAAGACACTCCCTCAGCAAAATAAGATTTTATCAACGGATATGGTTTATTTTAATTTACTTTATACCTCTCTTCCAACCTCACTTAGGTAAAGAAATTGTATTAAAAAAAGGGACTGAAATTCAGTCCCTTTTCTTTTATCTAAAAAGCTTAAATATAAAAATCACTACTAATACTGTATAATTCTTCCATCTTTTTTATTGCCTGTTTTCTTATAAAAGGGGTAACTGCCAACAGAAATATGTAAACCCCTATGATAGCAAAATCATATGAAAGTAAATCAATAATATAAAATAAACCACAATTTAAAACAAAAAAAACAAAGGTAATTCCAACTCCTTTAATTCCATTAAAGTTTTGTTTAACAGCCTGTTGAGGAGAAGTCCAGTTTAAAAAAGGCTTTTGAGAATCTATAAAAAGACCAATATAACTACTGTTTAAAATCAATAAGAAATTAATGCCAATCATCCAAAAAAGATTATAAAAAGGAAAAGAAAAGAAAGTTAAAGCTGCAATAGTAAATATTACATTTGGAATAAACATCAAAATTAAATGAAAATACACCTTAGCTTTAAAATAATCAAAAGCCTGTATTGGAAGACATTTGTTGTATATGAATTGATTCCCTTCCCTTGAGATACTTGTAGAACTAACTTGTGAAAGTGACCCCATAAAAGCAAGTGCCGCACAAACTAAAACAGGGAAATAAGGGAAGGATTGTACATAGTTAATATTGTCCATTATTTCAGTTAAAACTCCCATAAAAGAATAGACAATTATAAGTATCAAAGGAATAAGAGCTTCTCCCATTATTTCAAAAATAAAATAAGAACTACTTTTTAAAATTTCCCATTCTCTTAATAATAAAGATTTGACAATTGAATTAGAGGCTTTTACATTCAAAGTTTTACTATTCTGTTTTTTTACTGCAGTCGAAGAATTCAAACTTAAACACTTTAAATATGACTTATCAATAATTAGGTAAATTAATAAAATACAAACAACTGTAAATACAAGATATTTTGGAATTGAAGAAATTGCATAAATATCAAAAAGACTACTACCTGCCCAAACCATGTAAAAACAATAATGATAAAGGCTTTCAAAAATTCCTGTAATCATGGAAATTACATCTACTTCAATTTTTCCAGTCATCAAAGAGTTTGATATTGGAATCATTTTCTCAGAAATTCTGGTTTGCAAAATCAATATGGCTAGCATTATCATAGAAACAACCATAATTTCCAGATTAGTCTTATCCGCTCCCTTTTTCCCAAATCGAATTACAAGCATTGAAATTAAGTTCCCTAAGGCCATTGGTAATAGTTGGAACAAAAACAAAATAATAATTGTTCCAAAAATAAAGCTTTTATAAAATGAATTTACTATAAAAATATTAACCAAAGCCGGAAGTACCACAAAAAGATGAAAAGGTAAAAGATCAAGATAAAGAACTACTAGTCGACTACTAATAAGCTGTTTAGAACTTATAGGAAGTGTTTGTAGCAATTTCAAATCTTTTCCTTTATATAAAATTTGATTTGAATAAATAAAAGAAAACAATAAAACTATTATGAAAGACATAAGAAGGGAAGAAATAATTCCTCCATCAGGTCTATTCATCAAATATTGAACCATTAAATTTATTCCACTAAAGTTTGAATAAAAAATAAATATAAACGAGGAAGTTGCAATTACTAGTCCTATAATTATTAATACGGTACCTAATACTTTAAAAATAGGTTTTGTCTTTTTATTGGGATTTTTAAAACTAGTATTTAAAAAACTACTAAGTTTAAAACCTGTGTATTGGGCTTTTACGAGAAGTTTAACAATATTCATACCCTACTCCTTAAAATCATCATCAGTTAAATCTAAGAATAACTTTTCAAGAGTGGCGTTTTTATCACCATTTTTATTTTTAAGTTCTTCATAAGTTCCCTGAGCAATAAGCTCTCCTTCATTAATAATACCAACAAGATCACAAAGCCTTTCTGCTACTTCCATAACATGGGTTGAAAAGAACACAGTTTTACCTTCATTACAAAAATCTCTCATCAAATCTTTTAAGACATAGGATGAGTGTGGGTCAAGCCCAACCATGGGTTCATCTAAAATTAGGATTTCTGGATCATGAACCATTGCAGAAATGATTTCAAGTTTTTGTTTCATTCCATGACTGTAAGAATTAATATCTTCTTTCAAATGGTCTTGAAGTTCAAACATTTTTGAGTATTTTTCTATTCGATTTTTTCTGTCTTCTTCATTCACTTTAAAAATATCAGATATAAAATTTAAATATCGAATAGCAGTCATTTTATCATAAAAAACACTTTCATCAGGTATAAAACCTATTTTTCTTTTTATTTCAATAATATTATTATGATTGTCAAAGCCATTAACTTCAATTGTTCCACTATCCTGTCCCAAAATACCAACTATCATCTTTATCGTAGTAGACTTTCCAGCACCATTTGGTCCAAGGAAACCAAAAATTTTCCCATCTGGCACTGTCAGATTTAGTTTTTTAACCGCAGGTTTACTTGCTTTATTGTAAGTCTTTGTTACATCAGTCAACTTAATCATAAAACCTCCTAATTCTATTTAGATGTTTTTCTAAATAGATAATAAATATTTATCAAAAAAGGCAATTGCTGTCAAGCATTTAGGATTTTTTACCTTTAAATGCTAGGTAAATCAATATCTATTGCATAAAAATACAAAAAATAACTATACATATTGTTAAAAGAAGCAAAATACAATAAAATGAAGGGTAATTCCATTTTAAAGGAGAAGAAAAATGTCAGACAACAATAACACTGCTACTCTACACATTAACAATCAAAACATTCAATTGCCAATTCTTGAAGACAATGTAGGTAACATTGCTCTAGATATTAAAAATCTTAGAAAAGATACAGGAATTATAACTTATGACCCTGGCTACAGCAATACAGCTAGTTGCACAAGTAGTATATGCCGTGTCGCTGGGGAAAAAGGAACTTTATCATATCGAGGTTATCGAATAGAAGACCTTGTTGCGAACTGTGACTTTATTGAAGTAGCTTATTTATTGGTAAAGGGAGAACTTCCTAATTTAAAAGAAAGAAAGAACTATATGGAACTTTTAAATCGGCATTCCCTTTTGCATGTTGATATGATGAATTTCTTTGGTAATTTCCCAAAACACAGTCATCCAATGGCCATATTAGCCTCAATGGTTGCTAGTTTAAGTGCCTTCTATCCAGAAATTGAAGATTCAGATCCTGAAGAAAATATTGACCTTACTGTAACAAGATTACTTTCAAAGATGCGTACAATAGCTGCTTTCACCTATCGTCAGCAGGATGGACAACAATTAGTAAATCCTTCTTATAAGTATAGTTACTGTGAAAACTTCTTAAACATGTTATTTTATTCACCTGTTAAAGAATATATTATTAACCCTGTGTATGTAAAAGCCTTAAACAAGCTATTGATTCTTCACGCTGACCATGAACAAAACTGTTCAACTTCAGCGGTTCGTCTTGTAGGTTCAAGTGAAGCGAATTTATATGCCTCTGTTACAGCAGGTATTTGCGCTTTATGGGGAAGTAAGCATGGTGGAGCAAACCAAGCTGTTATAGAAATGCTTCAACAATTGATTTATGAAGATATTCCAATCGATAGTTTTCTTTCAGTTATAAAAGATAAAAATAATCCTTCTGTACTTTATGGTTTTGGACATAGAATTTACAAAACTTATGACCCTAGAGCTAAAATAGCAAAAGAACTTTGTAAGGAAGTTCTTGACTCAACTCATACCAATGACCCTCTATTAGATAAAGCTATTGAATTAGAACAAGCAGCCTTAAAAGACCAATACTTTATTGATAGGAATCTCTATCCTAATGTTGATTTCTACACTGGAATAATTTTTCATGCGATGGGTATTCCTACAAACATGTTTACTGTTCTTTTTGCTATGGGACGTCTTCCTGGTTGGATTGCACATTATCTTGAATGGAAACATGACCCTTATCAAAAAATAGCTAGACCAAGACAATTATATAATGGACCTGTTGGAAGAACTGTCTTACCAATAGAGAAAAGATAAATTGCTCTAAAACTTAAATTTTGTGTAGAAAAATGTAGTTTAATATCCTTCAACGTAAATTTATTGCTTTTTTATTATTTTTGATTATATTGAAATTATAGAAACAATAATGGTTGGAGGAAAATTATTATGAATAAAACAGCAAAAGCAAGTTTTATTATTGGCATTATTTTTTTGGCAATTTCATTGATTTTCATTACACTAAGTTTTACTTTCCATGGGCATGAACAGATTGTTCGGGGTTTTAATTATTTCTACTCCTTACAGATTAATTCATCACCTACGCAAAGTTTGAGAGCACTTCAATTACTGATTCTAGGTTCAGCCTTAATGGTTTCTGGACTTCTTTTATTCATTTTGACCACAGTGTTAAATTTAAAAGATTCTAGAGATATCGAAAAAGAATTTAGAACAGTTAAAACTCCTAAAAGAGTTGAGAAACAAAAAGCTCAAGATGTGAACGAAGATACAACTGAAGCCAATACGCAACATTACCAAAACAACATTGATTCAGCAAAATCGGTGGATGAAGGAAATAAGGCGTAAAAAAACTATGAAATAGATAAAAAGCTATTCCCCTTTTTTGGTCATTATCATCTGATAATGACCTTTTTTTGATAATAAAAAAGAGTCCGTTTCCAGACTCTAAAAATAGGACAAGTAGGAGTCGAACCTACGACCTACTGCTTAGAAGGCAGTTGCTCTATCCAGCTGAGCTATCATCCCATAACTTGAGATATTCTAAATATTTTGGGTTTTCCTGTCAAGTGAATACGGTATTTATTTTGGATATTATCACTAAGGAGCAAATAACTCACCTAATTAATATCTTGCTTATTTAAAGTATTATCCTCTTTTCCCTTTTTCTTCGTCCAAGAAAGCATTAAATCCATGCTTTTGCTTCTTTTTCTTAGGTATAAAACAATAAATTCTAAAACCACAACTATAAACACAATATTAAAACAAAGTTGCATTAAATATCTCCAATCAAAAGCCTTGTATACGGCTCCTCCTACAACAGAACCAACAACACAAGAAATTGCAAGTACCACCTCATGAATCATCATCCTTCTTGATTTATTGACCGTACCACTCATTCCATGAAAAATACTAAAGGAATAAAGAGCACTGAAACAAATTCCAATTAGTATAAATAATAAAATAAAGCCAAGAACACTTGAAATGTTTGCTAACACGAGTGCTGCAACTCCAACTAAGAGTTGAAAGAAGATAATCCAACTTATTTTAAAATGCCAAAAATCAAAACGGCCAAAGAATATAAACATTAGAGCAACTACAATTCCTTTAATTGAAATAATAGTTCCAGTGGTAGTTTCAGAAATATGCAAAACTTCCAATGCATATATAGGAAAAACAATTTGTGTCATTTGATTAACAAAATAAGCTAAAAAAATACCAACCCAGGTAAAATACCTTAAGTAAGTACTATTATCTAACATATTAGAAATATGACTGTTATCTTTATCACTTGGAGCAATTCTAGCTGAGTTATTATTAATAATAAAAACAAAGGCTAACATCATAATTAAACAAGTAACAAAAAAGGAAAGAGTGGTGGATCTCTCAGCAATAAAACCTGAAAAAAATGGACTTATTCCTAAAGCAGAACTCCAAGCAAAATTAAATTTACCCGTTGTTCTGTTAAGCATTTTTCCTTCCTTACCCCTAGTAATTAAACCGGCCAATTGTGGCCATAAAAGAGATTTAATAGCACCATAGAGAACTAAAAGGACCAAAAATAAATTAAGACTTTTTGTAATTCCCATAAAAAGACTAAACAAAAACATTCCACCACAAGCTAAAGCAATACAGACCATTGGTTTTAATTTCTCATAAAATTTTTCAAATATAATACAACTCAAAAAATAACTTGCTATTTGCAAAGCTGAAAAAATACCAATTTGCATTGAATCCAGTAAGAAAAAGCTTTTTAAGTGAAAAACTAAAGCTAAACCAAAAAGGTTATCTGCACCTGAGGCAAGAAAAGCAACAAAAAGTAGAAATTTTTGTTCCTTATTATTTAATAATTTTTTCATGAAGTCATTATGTTTAAACCAAACAAAAGATTCAAGTATTTTACAAAAAATAAGTCTGGAATTAATCCAGACTTAAGCACTATTTCAAATATTATTCTCTCTTTTAATAAAGTCCCCATTTTGCTTTTAGTTCTTCCAATTTACCATTCTCTTCAAGAATTTTCATTCCATCATTTAGAACTGCTAAAAATTCAGTATTTCCTTTATTTACACACATTGCAATTTCCTCTGTTGTAAAAGGTTCTCCCACTATTTTTAAAATTCCAGTATAACTAGAATCCTGCAGTACAAACTCACTGGCAATTAAAGAGTCACAAACTGCTGCATCAAGATTACCATTTACCATATCAATTAAAGCAAGGCTTATTTCATCATATTGAGATTTCTTTACATCGTAATCATCTAAACAAATATCTCCAGTAGTACCCATCTGAACACCTATAGCTTTTCCAGCTAAATCGTCAATTCCAGTAATACTAGATTTAATTGGAACAATTACAACTTGTCCACAATTCAAAAAAGGTGTTGCAAAATCCATTACATTCTTTCTATCCTCAGTTATGGTAACTCCACTAGCAATTCCATCATAAGCTCCATTTGACAATCCTGCAAAAATTGAATCCCAAGCTGTGTTTTTAACTTCAATTTCGGTTCCAGTTGCTTTTCCAATTTCTTGGGCTAATTCAACTTCAAAGCCTGCTAAATCACCAGCTTCGTTTACAAATTCCAAAGGTGGCCAAGTAGCATCACTTGCAACTACATATTTTTTAACGTTACTTTCGTTTGCACCTTGTGCAAAACTAAAAGCAAGTACCACAACCAATAATACAATAATAATAGTAGACCTTTTCATAACCTTTCTCCTATAAGCTTATATATATTCATAAATCAATAAATAAACTTTCATAAATGTTGGTATATTTATACATACTTTATTTTTTATTGTCAACATGTAATTACAAATTTATTCATTAAATTTTCATTTTATTCATTAATTATACATTTTTTGCATAAATTAGCAGGTTTTTAATTAATATTTATACAAAAATATAAATGTTTGTACTAATTGACACAGAGTGAATATATATTTATATTGTACATATGGAAAATAAAGGCATGAATATAGATAAAAAATCATCATTAACAACAAACAACACTCTTTTTTCAAAAAGTAGTAGTTTTATTAAAAGTAAAAGTTTCAATCTAAATATGACGGACGGTGTACTTATTCCTTCTAAGTCAAACCAAGGAGTTTTCAGTTCCTGGAGAATTGCTTTTGTAGGTGCATTAGCGCTTTTAAGTGCTCTAATAATTTTTAGCCCTGAAGTTTATAGAAAAATTTTTTTAGTTTGTATTCAAGGAATTCCAGTCACCTTTGAATGCACTATTTTTGCAATTATTTTTGCAATAATTATTGGAGTTATTAGTGGTCTTCAAAGTGTTTCTCAAAAAAATTTCGTACGAACAATAAGTGGAGTTTATGTTCAACTGATACGTGGGATACCTCTTTTAGTTCAATTAATTTTTATTTATTATGCAGTAGGAAAATTTTTACATATTCAAGGAATGTTTGCAGCTATTGTTGCAATGGCCATATGTTTTGGAGCCTATATCTCAGAAATTGTAAGAGCAGGTATTGAAAGTATTCCAAAAGGCCAAATGGAAGCTGCAATTGCCCTTGGAATGAGTCGTCGTCAGGCCTTTACTGATATTATTCTTCCCCAAACAATTAAGGTTATTCTTCCAGCCATATCAAATGAATTTATTTCAATGTTAAAAGATAGTTCTCTAGTCAGTGCCATTGCTTTAAGTGACATATTAAGAAGAGGACGTGAATATATTTCAAGAACCTTTTTAAGCTTAGAAACAATGTTAATAGTTGCACTTATATATCTAATAATAACGCTCATGCTTTCTTGGCTTGTTGGAAAATTAGAAGAGAGGTTAAAAAAGAATGGCTAGTATTACAATTAAAAATTTATTTAAAGATTATGAAGCTGAAAACACAATACATGCAGTAATAGATGCATCCCTTACTGTAAAAGATGGACAGACTGTATGTATAATTGGACCTTCTGGAAGTGGTAAAAGCACCCTATTAAGAACCATTAACCGTTTGGAACCCGCAACTGCGGGACAAATATTTATTGATGAAACAGAAATAACTGATCCTAACTCCGATATAAGAAATATCCGAGAGCAAATTGGTATGGTTTTTCAATCCTTTAATTTATTTCCTCATCTAACTGTGTTACAAAACATTTCAATTTCTCCAATAAAAGTTAAGAAGTTAAGTGCAAAAAAAGCTGAAAAACTAGCACTAGATTTATTGAAAAGGGTTGGATTGGAAGATAAAGCTAGTTCCTACCCATCACAACTTTCAGGTGGCCAACAGCAACGTGTAGCAATAGCAAGAGCTCTAGCTATGGAACCTAAGGTAATGTTATTTGATGAACCCACCAGTGCACTTGATCCTGAAATGATAAAAGAAGTACTAGATGTTATGCAAGATCTTTCAAAAAGCGGTATGACAATGTTGATTGTAACTCATGAAATGGGTTTTGCTAAAGCAGCCAGCGATAAAGTAATTTTTATGGATGAAGGACAAATCATTGAAGAAAACAAACCTGAAATACTGTTCACAAACCCAACTAGCCTGAGAACTAAAACCTTCCTTGAACACATACTTTAAGTATTTTCAAAAGCAATAAAATAAAGTAAACTCCATTTATGGCAAAAAAAGTTAAACTGAGTCCCCAAGAAAATTTTGAAAATTACTATAAAGAAATTTACAAAGAACGTTGGGAGATATTAAAAAACTCACTGACTCAAGAACCAGCACCCATAAATTTAAGTGATGAACTTGTTAAACCTTATTATATGGATCAAGCTTCTATTATTGCTTCTTCATTTTTACCAGTTAAACCTGGAGATAAAGTACTTGATATGTGTGCAGCCCCAGGAGGCAAAACTTTAAATCTGGCCTTAAAACTTCAAGGAAATGGTTTATTGATTTCAAATGATCGTTCTGCAACACGTCGAGGAAGATTAAAAAAAGTTATTTCTTCTTGCCTTGATGAAAACCTTAATAAAATAATCAAAGTCACTTCTTATGATGCAACAAAATGGATGCTATATGAAAAAGACATTTATGACTGTGTTCTTCTTGATGCACCTTGTTCCAGTGAAAGACATGTTATCTTAGATAGCAAAGCTTTAAGCCAGTGGAGCGTTCAAAGACCAAAAAGATTAAGTTATCAACAGTTTGCAATGCTTGCAAGTGCTTTAGAAGCTGTCAAAATCCAAGGTTTTGTTCTTTATAGTACTTGCTCAATTACACCCCAAGAAAATGAAAAGGTAATTGAAAAACTTTATAAAAAAAGAGAAGGAAGATTTTTAGAAATACCGATTTCTTCCCCAATAGCTGAAAAATGTGAACATGGTCAAATAATTCTTCCTGACAAAAATGAGAATATTGGGCCACTGTTTTTTTGTCTTTTAAAGAGGATCTTATGAAAAATAAAATTAGTATTGTTGAATGTAACGATTACACCAGTGAAAATTTAAGAAAAGCCTTAAGAGAAGCTGTACAAAAAAGCCCAATGCCTTTAGTAAAAGGAAAATCAGTCCTTTTGAAACCAAATATTTTATCTGATTCTGACTCCAGTGCATGTATTACAACAAATCCTGAATTTTTAAGAGAAGTAATACATCTATTAAAGGAAGAAGGCGTTTCTAAAATTTATGTTGGTGATTCCCCAGGGCTGGCTCCCCTTGGCTTCAAACCTGTTAAATGCGGTATTTATGACGTTATAAAAGAAGAAGATGTAACTTGGGTTGATTTTGTTAAAAACCATACTACCCATAACTTAACTATTGGAAATAAAAAAATTAATCTTCCTTTAGCAACAATAATAAATGAAGTTGATTTGATTTTTAGTCTTCCAAAATTTAAAACTCATGAGCTCATGTATGCAACAGGTTCAATAAAGAATTTATTTGGTCTAGTGCCAGGACTTCACAAAAGTCCAAACCACCTTTATTTTCCTTCTCGAAATAGTTTTGCTAAGCTAGTTGTTGAAATTTATAAAATTGTTAAACCTGACTATACAATAATGGATGGAATAATTGGAATGGAAGGTCCAGGCCCAGCAAATGGAAAACCTAAAGCAATGAACTTAATTATTGCAGGATCTAGTTTACCGGGCGTTGATGCAGCTCAGGCCATAATTATGGGTTACTCGCCAATGCAAATTCCTATATTAAGAGAATTACAAAGCCAAAAATTATTTAACCTTGTTGATAATGAATATCCAGCTTTAAATTTTAAAGACCTTCCTGATAAAAACTTTGAAAAAATCAAAATAAGAGAAAAGACAAAGTTCTTTTCTTCTTTAATTATTCCATTTCTTTCAAAAGGTTTAGAAGAAAAAAAACAAAAACTTGAAAAAACTCCAGTTTTTAATGATAATTGCATAAAATGTGGTAGATGTGTTAAAATATGTCCTGCAAAGGCTTTAACAATGACTGACCATGGAGTCAAAATTGATACAAAAAAATGTATAAGATGTTACTGTTGTCATGAAGTTTGCCCTGCAAATGCGATAGACATAGTGGGGAGAAACTAGTGAATAGAACTTATTTGTTTACCCTTTTATTTGGAATTGTTCCCATTTCAGAACTTAGAGGTGCTATTCCATTTGGATATTTTAATGGAATTCCTCTTTATTTGGCAATCATTTTAGGAATTGGTAGCAATTTATTAGTCTATCCTATATGTATTTTCTTTTTAAACCATATTAACGATTTTCTTTGCCATCATATTAAAAAATACAATTCTTTCTATTTGAAGATGAAAAAAAATGCTATTAAAAGAATTAATAAAAAAATTCTTAAATTTGGTTACCTTGGACTAATGGTTTTTGTTGGTATTCCTCTTCCAATAACAGGAGCTTGGACTGCAACTCTAGGTTCTTGGATTCTTAATCTTGATCAAAGAAAATCTTTATTGTTTATAAGTCTAGGTGTATTGATGAGTGGCGCAATTATAGGTACAATTTTGTTTATGGGAGTTGGGTTTAACTCAATTTTCCTAAAAAGAGTATAAATTTTAAGTTTTAAAAGGACCCAATATGGATAAATACTTTAACTTTTCTGAGCATCCAGTAACAAGTTTTTATGGTGAAAATTGTTTTACCATGGAAAAAATGAAAAAATATCTTTCCCCCTCAGCTTTTTCACAACTTGAACAAGTAAACCAAGGAAAAAGATTTTTAAACAGTGAATTAGCCCAAGAAGTTGCCACAGCAATGAAAAATTGGGCTCTTGAAAAAGGTGCAACCCATTTTACTCACTGGTTTCAGCCTCTTACAGGTTTGACTGCAGAAAAACATAATTCTTTTATTCATCCAGAAGAAAATGGAACCATTATAATGGATTTCTCAAAAAATGAACTTATAAAAGGTGAAGGAGATGCATCTAGTTTTCCTTCTGGTGGCCTTAGAGCTACTTTTGAGGCTAGAGGTTATACAACTTGGGACAGTAGCTCCCCTGCCTTTATTAAAGATGTAAATGGTGCAAAAGTTTTGTATATTCCAACTGCTTTTTTTTCCTTTAACGAATCAGCACTAGATAAGAAAGTTCCACTCTTAAAATCAAATCAATATCTTGAAAAACAAACCTTAAGAATTTTACATATTTTGGGAAATGAAAAGGTACAACACATTAAAATTAATGTGGGACCTGAACAGGAATATTTTTTGGTAGACAAAAAATTCTACGATTCAAGGCCTGATTTAAGATTATGTGGGAGAACTATTCTTGGAAATCTTGCCTGTAAGGGTCAGGAATTAAATGACCACTATTACGGAACAATTAATGAAAGAGTTACTTCTTTCATGAAAGAACTTAATATTGAACTTTGGAAACTTGGAATTAGTAGCAAGACTCAACATAAAGAAGCAGCACCAAATCAATTTGAACTAGCAACTGTTTACGAAAAGGCTAATCTTGCTATAGATCATAATCAATTATTAATGGATCTTATTCAAAGTATTGCCTTACATCATGGTATGGTTGCCTTACTTCATGAAAAACCTTTTAATGGAGTTAATGGTTCTGGAAAACATAACAACTGGTCAATTTCAACTGATGAAGGTCATAACTTATTTTCACCAGGAGAAAATGTACAAGACAACCAACTTTTTCTTTTAATGTTAACAAGTTTTATAAAAGCATCTGATCTTTATTCACCAATTTTACAAGCTAGTACTACAAATAGTAGTAATCAACATCGACTTGGGGGATTAGAAGCTCCTCCTTCAATTATTTCAATATATCTTGGAAAAAAGCTAACTTCAATTTTGGATGATATTACAAATGATAAAATTTGTGAAAACAACTTAGATGAATGCAAAGATTCTTTTAAACTTGGAATCTATGCTCTTCCTAAACTTCCTAAAGATTTAACAGATAGAAACAGAACCAGTCCACTAGCCTTCACTGGAAATAAATTTGAATTTAGAATGCCTGGTTCTAGCCAATCTTTGGCTGATTCTACAACAGTTTTAAACGCTATAATGGCAAGGTCCCTAAAAGAGGCAGCTGATAGACTTGAAAATGCTGAGAACATTAACCTTGAACTTCATTCTATAATAAAAGAAAATTACCTCAATCATAAAAGAATTATTTTTAATGGAGATGGTTATAATAACACTTGGCTTCAAGAGGCAAAAGCAAGAGATTTGCCAATTCCTGAAAATCCTATTGAATCTATTGTGCAATATTCTAGTGAACTTTCCATAGAGTTGTTTGAAAGTGAAAATATCTTTTCAAGGCAAGAGCTAGAAAGTAGAACAACTATTAACCTTCAGACCTATTCAAAACAGATAAATATTGAAGCAACTATGATGATTGAAATGATTCAAAAAGGAATTATTCCTGCTGTTACTACTTTTTTGAATACCTTCACTCAATCCATTATCAATCAAAAGAAGCTCTTTCTTCCTTCTACAAAACAAACACAGATTGCAATATTCCTTTCTCAAGAACTTGAATCAACAATTGGTTTGACACAGAGTTTACATAGTGCACTAAGTATTGCTCATGCTAAAAATAGTGATCCACTAGCTGAGGCTAATTATTATCAACAAGAAATAAATCCTTTACTTGAAGAAATAAGGATTCATGCAGATAAGCTAGAAATTTATACTGATAAAAATTTATGGCCTTATCCTTCTTATGATAATCTTCTATTCAAGCTATAATAATTTATGTTTTTTTTGATATTAATTTAATGAATATTACATATCTATAATATATAATATTCATTATTTTTTTATATAATTTTTATACTATTTTTATTCTTATTTAATATTCATCTATATGCTTTTTATAGAATTCTCTTAGTGCAAAACGGATACCAGCAGCCCAACCCAATCCCATACCTTGGAAAAGTTCTTCTAACTCTTTTTTTACTGAAGGTTCAATAGAAAAGGTAGTTAGAATTTTATTTTCTTTTCCATTCTTTGAAATTGAATTACGAAAGAGTTTTTTTGTTTTTAAACTACCAATACTTTCATTCTCGCCTATTTTCTCAAAACTGGGGTTTTTCTTTAATGCCATAATTATCTCCAAATTACACTTTCTAATTCCAAAATTGCCTGCAAGGTTTTTGTTTTAATACCTCTACTGTATTCTTTAAACAGTTGTGGTACCATAGATGCTTCTTGAGCTTTCCTAAAAACCGGATCTACAGGAATTTTATAAACTGAAAAAGTTCCTTCACTTGCTGCAGATAAAATTTCTTTATGCTGCTTAATTCTCTCATCATATGAATTTATAATAATTTTAGAATGCTTTACATTACTTCTAAAGTTCTTCTTAATTTTTACTAATTCATTTTTAAAAATCTCCAAACCATCAAGACTGAAAACTTCTGGGGTCATCGGTGTAATAACCTCATCACTAGAAATCAAAGCAGCCGTTTCTAAACGTCCTAATCCAGGAGAAAGATCCAATATAACATGGATATAATTCTTCTTCAACTCTCTTATTGTATCCTGAATCACAAAAGGTTCCTCAGCCAATTTTGTTTCACTATAGTTTTTTAAGTTACCATTAATTCCAAAAGTAGGAATTATATACAGGTTCTCTAACTGTGAAACTTTTACAATCGCTTCCTCAATAAAACAATTACCCCGTATAACATCCGCTAGTTCATATTTAGGTGCTTCCTTTAAAAACCAAGAAGAAATACTACCTTGGGGGTCAACGTCAATAATAAGGGTTTTATAACCTTCCATCGCAGACTGGCAAGCAAGTGTTCCAGATATTGTAGTTTTACCAACTCCACCTTTTTGTAAATGAAATGCTAGCGCTTTCCCCATTAATAGCCCCTCACGTTTATTATATATTTGAAATTCTGGGAACACAATAGTTGATATTTAAAATTAGTTAATTACTATTCTTTTTATTAGATTTAGTTTATAAAAGGTAGTATAGATGTATTTATCTATATATTTTTACTTATCTTATTTAATATTTCTATATAATAATCATATTAAATCAATAATTTTATATTTAATATTTATTTAATTATTAAAGTGTTTTTTACTTAATTATATAAATATTAATCAACTACAAAAGGACAAGATTCTTTGAAAGAATTACTAATAAAGATTTTAAATGATTCATCTTCTACATCTTTTTCATAATAGTATTTATCATTTTCATCACCTTCAGGAGCAACTGGAATTTGTCCTTGATGTATACGTCCTATTAGCGAGTCATAATCTTTAAACAAAGTAACATCTGGATTATTCCTTAAATACTCATCTTCTAAAAAATTAAAATTTACTTTGTCTTTTTTTATATCAAAATTTGATAAAGTTGGATATTTAAAATCAAATAAATCAAAAAAAGAAGATTGTTCCTTTTCAGGTTTAGTACATTGACTAATTTGCTTTATTAAGAAAAGAAAGGTTCCAAGTACAAAGAAGATTCCGATATAAATCACAACATCATAAAGACTTATTTTAAGATTTGAAATAACTTCTTGATTATTTTCTATCAAAATTTTTAATTTTACAAAAGAAACCTTAAATTTTAAACTTGTAAGATAATTTGCATAATAATAAAAATTATTTTTAAAAATTGTCAATAAAAGATTAAAAAAGGACATAGTATTATCCATAATAGAATTCCAAAGAGATGAGGCATAAAGGAACCCTCCCAATCCTGTTAGAGTCAAAATTGAAAATAATTTCTTATTTTGCATCTTCATCTCCTTTTATATCTAAAAAGATTTCAATACCTTAATATGGGTTTCTGTCTTTTCCATTTTCTCTTCAAATTCAGCTTTTTTAGATTTTTCTTTGTCTATCGCTTCTTTTTTTGCAAAAGAAATAAATTTCTCATTTGCAAGTTTTGCGTTAGATTCTTTAAGAGATTTCTGAATTTTTAATAAATCCTTCTTTAGTTTATCAATTTCCTGTTCAACATCAAGGGCTTCACGTACAAATACGTAAAGATTATAACCACTTAAAGCTACAGGTAGAGCTCCCTCAACACTTAAAGTACCTTTCGAATCTATTTCAAAACTACTTGCTTTTACAAAATTGGAAATTAAAGTCTTGTTTTCAAACAAGAAATCAACCGTTTCATTATTTTGTTCATCAGGCTTTAAAATAACTTTAATCCGTTTTTCTGGGGAAATTACTAGTTCTGATCTTACATTCCTTATTGCTTTAACAATATCTTGAAGGCTCAACATTTTTGCATTTTCTTTTTCAGCTATAAACTGCTGTTCATATTCTGGATATGATGAATCAATAATCATTCCTTGAGTACTTGGAAGTTTGTCATATATTTCTTCTGTAATAAAGGAAAGGAATGGATGCATTAATTTCAAAGATTTTATTAGAAGATCTAAAAGCAAAGTTACTGCTTTGTTCTTTTTATCAGCATCTTCACTATAAAGGTCACTCTTACATATTTCTACATACCAGTCACAATAATCATTCCAGAAAAAGTCATAAATAGCTTGGCTTGCCTCATTAAATTTATAACTTTCAATTGAAGAACGGGTCTTTTTAACTGCTTCATTAAATTTATGATAAATCCATTTATCTATTACATTTTTCTTTACATCTTCAATTTTTAGAGATTGTGTTCCATCAAGATTCATAAGTATAAATCTTGTTGCATTCCAAATCTTATTAGCAAATTTTGAACCAAGCTTAAAGGTATCCATATCAATTAAGATATCCTGACCTTGGGTTGATAAATAGCATAAAGTAAATTTCATAGCATCTGCACCATAAAGTTCGGTAACCTTTATAGGATCAATACCATTTCCAAGACTTTTGCTCATCTTTCTTCCCTGGTTATCACGGACTAAACCTGTAATATAGATATCTTTAAAAGGAACTTTACCAAAAAACTCCAAACTTGCCATTATCATTCTACTTACCCAGAAGAAAATAATATCATATCCTGTAACTAATGACTGAGTTGGGAAGAATTTTTCTAAATCAGGGGTTTTGTCCGGCCAACCTAATGTACTAAAAGGCCATAGCCAAGAACTGAACCAGGTATCAAGAACATCTGTTTCCTGTCTTATATCTTTACTACCACATTTATCACAACAGTCAGGATCTTCCCTCTTAACCATTACCTGTCCACATTTATTACAATACCAAACTGGAATTCTATGTCCCCACCAAAGTTGACGACTAATACACCAATCTCGAATTCCTTCAAGCCAGCGTACATAAGTATTTTCCCAACGTTTTGGATAAAAATTTACTTCTCCTTGTTTCCAAGCCTTCAAAGCTTTCTCGGCCATTGTATCCATTTTGACAAACCATTGTTCACTTAAATATGGTTCAACCACTGTATTACAACGATAACAATGCCCTACTTCATGATTGTGTTCTTTTTCTCCAAGAAGATAGCCTTGTTCTTTTAAATCTTCTACAACAAGCTTCCTTGCTTTAACTACATCCATTTTTCGGTATTTTTCAGGAACATTTTCATTGAGTGTACCATCTGGATTAAGAAGATTTATAGCTTCAAGGTTGTGTCTTTTTCCACAATTCCAGTCATTTGGATCATGAGCTGGGGTAATTTTGACCATGCCTGTTCCAAATCCAATATCTACAAAGCTATCGGCAATTATTGGAATTTCCCTATCGGTAAGGGGAAGAGAAATCATTTTACCCACAAGAGAGGTATAACGTTCGTCTTCAGGGTTAACAGCAACTGCTACATCCCCAAACATTGTTTCAGGTCTAGTAGTAGCAATAGTAATGCTTCCACTACCGTCTGCATAAGGATACTTTACATCATAAAGTTTTCCTGGAACTTCGCTGTGTTCAACTTCATCATCAGCTAAAGCAGTTCCACATTTTGGACAATAATTAACGAGGTAATTACCTTTATATATCATTCCACGCTCATAAAGGGTAACAAAGCTTTCTCTTACAGCTTTGCTTAAACCTTCGTCCATGGTAAATCTTTCACGATCCCAATCACAACTACATCCAATCTTTTCTAATTGTTTTGCAATTATATCATGGTGTTGATTTTTAACTTCCCAAGTTTTTTCAAGAAATTTTTCTCTTCCAAGGTCCTGTCTAGTTTTACCTTCTTTAAGAAGTATTCTCTCAACTACATTTTGAGTTGCTATTCCAGCATGGTCTGAACCGGGGACCCACAAAGTTGATTTACCAATCATTCGATTATATCGAATAATGACGTCTTGAATACCATTATTTAAAGCATGTCCCATATGAAGGATACCGGTGACATTCGGAGGTGGCATAACTATCGTAAAGGTATCCTTTTT
Organism: Sphaerochaetaceae bacterium; assembly: GCA_041672385.1. GTDB lineage: Bacteria > Spirochaetota > Spirochaetia > Sphaerochaetales > Sphaerochaetaceae > JBAYZQ01. Next base: position 19,411 of record JBAYZQ010000010.1, read on the forward strand.
ATCCATATTAGGGCTAAACTTTCCAGCTTCTTTCCATTGTGAATAGATACGATCTTCAAAATCCTTAGGGTTATACGCCTTTTCCAACTCTATCGCCTTTAACTTCATGACAACCTCCATAACAAGAAAAAAATTCTTTTTAATACTACCTAAATATAAATAAAAATACAAGAAAAAAAAGACCTACCTTGTCTTGAACACGGTAAATCTTTGTATTTTCATCTAATTCTTACTTATTAAAAAGTTAAAAATTTAATTCCCACTACTTGGCTCACTTAAATCAGCTTCATCTTCACTTAAATCTTCAGTACTGTCAAACTCTACAGGTTGAACACCTTTAATATGAAGATCAACGGTATAACCACGGTCATCAAGATTTGTTAGAATTTCTTCAAGGGTGTAATCATCCAAAGTCTGAATTTGAGGTTCTCTAACACTTACCATTGAAACGTTATTTTCATTAATATCAGTATTTATACCTGTATTTGGAATAAATTCTTGAGAGTCTCCCTGTCCACCCCAAATTACAGTGGCAAAAATAAGGGTAAAAGCGGCAGCAACTCCTAACATTCCACCGAAACTGACTTTGATTTTTTTATGTATAAGACTAGGTTTTTTTTTATTAAAATAGTTTTTTTCCATAAAAGATAAAACTTTCTCTTGCCTAGGGGCTATTTCATCATCTGTAAGTTGTGCACTACAAACCATTTTCTTTAAATTTTTTAATCTATTTAAACGTTCTTTACAAGCAACGCAATAACTCAAATGTTCTTCAACCTGTGTTTTCCAAGGCTCAGAAAGTTCCCCATCAAGGTAGGTATTTAAAATTTGATCATCAAGGCACATGTATTTCCTCCCCGCTGAGCATCGATTCAAGTTCTTTACGAGCTCGATGGACCCTAACTTTAACATTACTTTCCGAAATCCGCAGAACCTGTGAAATTTGTTTATAGTTCAAACCTGCGTACTCTTTAAGTACTATTATCGTTTTGTATATCTCAGGCAATTGCTCCACAGCTTTTCTGACTGCCTGAGTAGATTCTTCTTTCAAAAGCTCACTTGCTCCATCTTTGTCATAAGACTTTGCATGTGGAAGCTTTTTAAGCTTCTCTATGGAATTCCTTTCTCTTGATTTTCGCTTCACTTGATTAATAGCTAGATTTTTTGTAACCCTAATCAACCAATATTTTGCATCATCAACAGTATCAAATACCATATCTTTATCATAGAATCGTATGAAAGCATCCTGACAAATATCCTCCGCAACGTCCTTGTTGTAGGTAACATGATAAGCCACCCTCATAATTACAGGGAAAACTTCTTCATATACTCGTTTGAATTCTGCTTCATTACTACTTCTTATTTCCATAACTATAAACTCTTCTGTAACAAAAAGGTTACATCTTTTTTTCTATAAATGAACCATCTTTTGTATCTTTTACCAAATAGCCTAATTCATCAAGTTTTTGTCTCAAATTATCAGCTTTTGAATAATCTTTGTCCAATTTTGCTTGGTTTCTATCTTTCAACAAATCCAAAGCTTCCTTATTCGTCACCTCTTGTTTTTTCTCTAACTTAAGAGATTTAAAGTTAAATCCAAAAATCTCATCCATATAATAGCAAAGAGAGAGTTTCTCTGCACTACTGACATCGTCATTCTTAATCAAATTCCAAAAATCAGCCAATGCCCTTGGAGTGTTAAGGTCATTAGTTATATGTTCATCAAATTCACTTTTAATTTCCAAAACTTTTTTGTCAGAAATCTCTTCTATCGAAGGAATTCTATCACAGTCTAGTGTATTTTTCAAACTAATAATTCTATCAAAAGCACCTCTTCTAGCTATTCTTGCTCCATCAAGAGCTTTATAACTAAACTGAAGTTGGGTTCTATAATGCCCACCTAGGCAAAAATATCTATAATCAAGTGGGTCATATCCTTCATCTTTTAAAACATGCATGGTTAAAAAGGTTCCATTACTCTTACTCATTTTGCCTTTATCAGATAGTAAAAATTCTCCATGCAACCAGTAATTTACCCAAGTTTTACCTGTAGCGGCTTCACTTTGTGCAATTTCATTTGTGTGATGGACTGGTATTGCATCAACACCTCCACAGTGAATATCAAAATGTTCTCCAAGATATTTCATACTCATAGCGCTACATTCGATATGCCATCCTGGATAACCTCTTCCCCAAGGGGAGTCCCACATCATGGCTTGATGTCCAAATTTACTTTTGGTAAACCATAAAACAAAATCTAAAGGATTTTTTTTATTATCATCTACACAAATTCTAGCACCACTTTTTAGTTCATTCAAATCCAATCTTGCAAGCTTACCATAATCATCAAGAGTATCAATACTGAAATATACGTTACCTCCAGATACATAGGTATGGCCACCTTTTTCAAGGCGTTCTATCAATTTAATCATATCCGCAATATGATCAGTTGCTTTACATATTATTTGGGGCCTAATCATATTTAGGCAATCAAAATCAGCAAAAAAGGCTTCGGTGTATTTTTTTGAGATATCCCAAACGCTACTTCCAGTCTCTCTGGCGCTTTTTTCAAGTTTATCCTCTCCTTCATCTCCATCTCCAACAAGATGACCAACATCGGTAATATTCATAACGTGTTTAACTTTATAACCGTAATGGACTAGGGTTCTTTTTAATATATCTTCAAAAAGAAAAGTTCTTAAATTTCCAATATGTGCAAAATTATATACTGTGGGTCCACAGCAATAAAGTCCTACCTGCCCTGGCTTAATAGATTTGAATTCTTCAATTGACCTTGACATAGTGTTATATAAACGTACGCTCATAAAAAACTCCTGTTGAATTGTTACTAAATTCAGGATAACATGTACCCATGTCACACAGAATAAGTAATTTTCAAGAAAAAAGCAATAAAACACTTAATCTTAAAGATTATAGTTCCATAAAAGCCGGCCCTATTCTTAAAAATTGTTTTTTTCCTAAATCAACAGAAGAGTTTTCAAAGATTTATCAAAGGCTTATTTTAGATGAAGAAAAACCAGTAATTCTTGGTAGTGCAACAAATTCCCTTATCTCACTTAGTTTTGAAAATCAACCTTTTATTATTACTAGCTTAATTAATGAGTTTTCTGTTAAAAATAATTGCATTCAGGTTTCTAGTGGTTATAATTTATCTTCACTGATATCAAAAGCTAATTCTGAAGGTTTTTCGCAAATTGAACAGTTAATTGGAATACCCGGCACAATTGGAGGAGCTTTATTTTCAAATTCTGGAAGTAAAGATTCCAACATAGGTGATTTTCTAGAAAGGGTTACCATTATCGATCCATCTCTTAAGATTATTGAACTTACAAAGAAAGAATGCTGTTTCTCTTATCGTTCTTCAATTTTTAAAAACAATAACTTTGTAATTCTTTCAGCTTCTTTTAGATATCCCCAAATAACTACGGAAAAAGAAAAGATAAAAATTAAAAAACAAAAATTAAAAATTCTACAATTAAAAAAAGATTCAGGCCTTTTTGATTATCCCTCTCTTGGATCTTATTTTAAAAATCCTTCAAATTATTCAGCCGGTTATCTTCTAGAAGAAGCTAAAGTAAAAGAACTAAAGGTAAAGGGTGCCTCAATCAATCCCAAACATGCAAATCAAATTATTAACATAGATAAAAAAGCTCAATCACAAGATATTTACGATCTTGGTGAAATTTGTAAATTTAAGGTGAAAGAAAAATTTAACATCATTTTAGAAAAAGAAATCTCAGTTTTTGGATTTTAAAAATAAAAAATTTTATTTTAAAGTGACAAGAATTATGTTAAAATCTTATAAAAAGGGGAATGGGTTTTAATTATTTTTTTAAAAGTTATTTTGACTAAATTATTAATAAATCCAATATAACCAATTCTAATTAAGGACTAACAAATGAATATTTGCAAATTACTTTTCTCAAAGATTTTATTAGGTCTTTTTTTTATATTTTTTCTTTTGTTTTTTACTGGATGTTCTTCCATGAAAGCCCTAAAGGATGTTAACGAAAATCCAATAAATATTGTGAGGGGCAATCCAGAAAATCCAGCAATGGTAAAGGAATACTTAGAAAACGTTTTAGCTTTTCCTGAAGGACGTGAAGTCAAAGCATTTAATAGAAAACCATATTCACCTGAAAATAAAAAGACACTTTTTATGCATCATAGTTTTTATGTTTTTTTAAAGGATGGTAAAATTGAACATTCACTAGTATTTACGGCTACCCCTAAAGGATCCGAACAAAAAGGGAACTGGATGCTAGATGCTGAAAGTGATATTGATTCCTATAAGATGTTTATAAATTCAAATAATCCATGGCAAGTAGAGGAGTATCAAACTTCTAAATATGGTTCAAGATTAAACCTTGAAGGAACTACAAAGAATATATTAAAAAGATTAGAAAAGGAATATTCATTTTTTGGTCCGGCAAGCGTAAGGGACTTACCTTGGTATCATTTCCTCTGGTTAACAGTTACTCCACCACCAATTCTAACATTAGGCTCTATTTTAATAGTTTCTATTCATAAAGATAATTGCAATTCTGCAGTTCTAGAAACAATGGTTTGGGATAAACCTGAAGTAATATAAAATTAAAGGACATGAAATTCATGTCCTTTATTAATCAATTATTAAAGTTACTATTTTATATTAACAATTAGTCTTTTTAGTTCAGGACGTTTTTCTAAGTCTTTTACCAAACCTCTTGCTCTACCTTTATTAACATAATCTTTTTCTTCAAAAGTATAATGGAAATTTGTATGAACATCATAAGTTCCCTGCATAAGAGCAAAAGCATCTTCAGTCATAACTAATTCTTCATCAGTAGGAATAACAAGAATTTTAACTGGAGAATCATCTGTTGATATTTCAAGTTCAGCATTTCTGCATCTTGCAATTTCATTTTTATCCGTGTCAAGTTTTATCCCTAAGCTCTCAAGTCCTTCCAATGCGCCTTTTCTAATATGTTCAGCCATTTCACCAACACCAGCGGTAAAGACTACAGCATCTACTCTACCAAGAAGAGCTGCATAAGCACCAATATATTTCTTAATTCTTCTGCATTCCATTGCTACGCCAAGTTGGGCTTTCTTGTCTCCATTAATAGCTGCACTTTGAACATCTCTTCTATCAGAATAACCACAAATTCCTTGTAAACCAGATTTTTTATTTAAAGCTGTATCCATTTCAGAAGCACTCATACCTGTTAGATTCATTATGTAAGGCATAATCGCAGGATCCATATCTCCACTTCGAGTGCCCATTACAAGACCCTCTAACGGAGTAAGTCCCATTGAGGTATCAATGCAGATTCCGTTTTTAACTGCACAAACACTTGCTCCATTACCAATATGACAAATAATAACATTTGTATCTGCATTCTTCTTTCCAAGAATTACTGCTGCTCTTTTAGCACAATACAAATGGCTCGTTCCGTGGAATCCATATCGACGAACATTATATTTGGTATACCATTCATAAGGAAGAGCATACATAAAAGCTTCAGGTTCCATTGTTTGATGCCAAGCAGTATCAACAATTATTGCATGTGGAATATTTGGCATTACTTTTCTAGCAGCCTCAATTCCCATTATATTAGCTGGCATATGAAGAGGTCCAAGAGGAATTACAGTTTTTAAATCTTCAATTACTTTATCAGTTACCAAAGTAGATTGTTTAAAAAGTTCTCCACCATGTAAAACTCTATGTCCTACTGCCCCAATTTGGTTAATATTTTCAATAACACCATATTCTTTATCAACAAGCATTTTGATAATTAACTCAATTGCCTCTTTGTGGGTAGGAGAAGAAAAACGTTGGTTAAATTCAGGTTTTCCATTTGCCTTATGCTCTATAGTTGAATATTCAAGTCCAACACGTTCTACTACACCGACTGCCAAAACATCTTTATTATCCCAGTCGTAAACTTGATACTTCGCTGAGGAACTACCACAATTCAAGGTTAAAATTACCATAAATACTCTCCAAAATTAAATTGTGAGCAAGAAACTGCTCATTAAGCTTACTGAATTTAAACACAAATGAAAAAATTAATCAACGTTAAAGACAAATCAAAAAAAGTTAAAATTTTTAATTTCAAAAATTTATTTATTCATCAAAAAAGGAATTAATGGAGCTTATATAATGGAGAAGTATTTATGACTATTACCAAACTAAGGTTTTTTGCCTTAACATTTTTTTTAATTATTTTTTCATTTTCTATTTATGGGAAAACTTTAACTTTATCCCAGACAAGTTTGAAGGAGGGGCATCGTCTTAGTTTTGACTTTCAAGATAATTCAATAAGGCTTTTTGGAGCCTTAAAAATGGATGAACACAATTTTGAAATTTTATTTCCAAGAACTCTTCAATTTCAAAGTAATAACCTTTTTTTCGGACAATTTAATCCTTCTGGAACTTTTAGACTTCTTTTATACCCAATGGATCTAGCTTTAAGTGAAGATTCAAATAGCAAAATATTTTCTCCAGGTATGAAATTATCAGGGCCTAGTCAACTAACTGGCTTAATCTATTCTCCAATGAAAGAACTTAGTTTTTTAAAAACAAGTCCAGTTTATAATTCCACTTCTTTAGATACAATCGGTATTTTTTTTAATAGTCCCTGTTTTTATGTAAATGATTTACTCTTTCTTAACGCGCCTAAATCATCAAATGGACCTTATCAAATTGATTGGGATGTTTTTTCTTTTCAAAAAATTATTAATTTTATTATTATTGGAGGCAAAATAAGCAGTGAATTCTTCACATCTTCTTGGTATTTGCAAAATGCTTATAGAAAAAATTCATCAATCTTTTTCAATTATTCTCTAAATTTTTCTTTTTTTATCAAAAATATGACTTTTAGTTATACAAAAAAACAAGGGCAAAATATAATTGAACCTCTTTTAATTCATAGTAAACTTTTCCCTGCAGTTATTAATAAGTATTCATTTAAGAGTAAATCTTCACCTTCAGTTAATTTTGAAATAAACTATTCAATTAGTGAATACCCCGGTCCCAAAATTTCTGGAAAATCTCAAAGAAGAATTTATCTTATGCAATTAATAATTTCTCAAGAAATTTTTTCTTATTCAAAGTCAATAAAAAACGAATATAGTGAAAAGAGAAAACAAATTATAACTTCAAACCAAATAATACAATTTGAAATTCCTACAAAAAAACACCCTTGTAAATTCTCACTAGAAATTAAAGATATGCAGGAATTTAATCTAAAATTTTCCACTTTAAATTTAGATATCGATTATCAAATTGAGAAAGAAATTGTAAAGATTACTATTAAACATACTTTTCAAGATTCAAACAAAACTTTGACCATTAGTTTTGATCAAGATCAAGTTTTTTCTTTTAGTTTTAAAATGAATTTTTGAAGAAGAATGAAGAAATGTGTAAATATTGTGAAGTTAAAAACATTATAATTTTTATTTGATATTATTTTCTTAATTATTTTTAGGAGGAAAATACATGAAAACGTTAAAGAAAAAATCTATTTTAGTTTTCGGTATTGTTTTAATCGTTTTTGCACCTTTGATGGCTTCTTATGAAGGGCTATCAATTTCAACCCCTTATCCATCACTTAACATTGAAAACAGTGATAGTAATATGATTATTTTTAATTTAAAAGTTAAAAACTACAATATGACCCCAGAAAGAGTTGATCTTAGTGTGGCCAATCTTCCAAAAGGATGGGAGTATCAATTTATAGGTGGAGGCGGACTTGTAAATGCAGTTTTTGCCGAACCTGAAGATTCAGCTGATGTTCAACTTTGGATAATTCCAGATAGCAAAGTTATTGCTGGTTCTTACGATTTTTCGGTTTTAGCAAAAGGTGAACAAAGTTCAAGTTACAGTCTTCCTCTTACAGTTTTTCTAGGACAAAAGTTACCTGAAAGGCTACAAATGGAAAGTGAACTTCCTTCTGTAGAAGGGACTCCAGATTCCACCTTCAGCTTTACAATAGATTTACAAAATAACAGTGCTGCTGAAACTACTATTAATTTAAAATCTGTAGTATCCGACGGTTTTTCTGCAGGTTTCACTGAAAGTTATTCAACTGATAAACTTAGCAATGTAACTTTAAAGGCTGGAGAATCTAAGAAATTAAAAGTAACTGTTAATCCACCTCAAGGAGTATCTGAAGGAACTTATCCAGTAAAGGTTATTGCTGCAACAGCAACTACAAGTGCTCAGGCAGAAGTTACTCTTAACATAAAAGGACAGGCAAATTTAACCTTAAGTGGGGATCAAGGGTTATTAAGTTTTTCTGCAATAGCTGGAAAGGAAAAAATAGTTACCTTAATTCTTAAAAATACTGGTTCTGCAGAAGCAACTAACATCCAACTTAGTGATAGTTCTCCTTCTAATTGGAAAGCTGAATTTTCTCCTAAGGCTGTTGAGAAAATTGCACCAGGAGAACAAGCTACTGTAAAAATGACTGTAACTCCTTCAAGTCAGGCAATAACGGGAGATTATGGCTTAAAAGTAAGTGCTCAATCTAGCACCTCAGGAAATATTTCTCAACAGTTTAGAGTAACAATAAAAACATCTTCTCTTTGGGGAATTGTCGCCGTTTTAATTATTGCTGCAGGTGTAATAATTCTTTTGTTAGTAATGAAAAAATATGGAAGAAGGTAAGACAAAATGAAAGATGAGGTATTAAAGGTACAAGATTTAACTAAAATTTACCCCAACGGAAAAGTTGCAGTAAACAAAGTTTCCTTTACCTTGAACAAAGGCGAAATCTTCGGAATGCTTGGACCTAATGGTAGTGGAAAAACTACCACAATTCTTATGTTACTTGGGCTTCTTGATGCCACAAAAGGTTCAGTTTCAGTTCTAGGTTATAATCCACTTAGAACTCCTCTTGAAGTCAAAAAAAGAGTAAGTTATCTTCCAGATTCTGTGGGTTTTTATTCAAATTTAACGGCTTATGAGAATGTTGATTATACCACTAGGTTTTTAAATTTAGATGGGAAAGAAAGAAGAGCTAGGATTGATAAGGCTTTTAAAAAAATAAGACTTTACAATAATAGAGATGATAAGATAAAAACTTTTTCACATGGTATGAAACAACGATTAGGCCTAGCTGAAGTTTTAATAAAAGAACCTGATATTGCAATACTTGATGAACCCACTCAGGGATTAGATCCTGAAAGTGTTGCTGAATTTTTAGATATCATTAGATCTTTTAGGGATGATGAAAATATGAGCGTACTTATTTCTAGTCATCAACTTAACCAAGTTCAATCCGTATGTAACCGTGTGGGTCTTTTTAGTCAGGGTAGTCTAATTACCTATGGGACAGTAAAAGAACTCTCAGAGGAACAATTTGGTACTAATCGTATAATTAATTTAACATTAGAAGAAGATGCTGATATTTCAGAAATAACTCATAGCATTGAGGGAATAAACCAAACGAGAAAAATAGCTCCTGGTCAATGGATTTTTACTTGTACTAAAGATATAAGATCAAAACTCGTAAAAGCTTTGGTGGATAACCGGCTAAATATCAATTCAGTGAATCTTCAACTACATTCACTTGAAGATATTTACCGTTCTTTTTTTGAGGAGGTAAAAAATGTCACAGAATAAAGGTCATGCTTTAACTGGATTAAATGTAGTATTTGTAAAAGAATTTCATGATTTTACCCAGAGCGTAAGAATGGTGGTACTAACTATTTTAATTCTTTTAACTGCTGGTACTAGTATTTATGTCGCTACTCAAACAGTGAAGTCTTGTGTTGGTGAGGATAACTTTCTACTACTAAGTCTTTTTACTTTATCTAAAAGCCCAGTTCCATCTTTTTTGACTTTGATGTCCTTTCTTGTGCCTCTTACAGGAATTGCTCTAGGTTTTGATGCTGTAAATAGTGAATTTCAAAATAGAACTTTACCAAGAGTTTTGTCTCAACCAATTTATAAGGATGTACTTTTATTTGGAAAGGCTTTGGGTTCTTTGGCTTCAATGGCTTTAGTTCTTTTATCACTTTGGCTTTTTGTAATTGGTTTTGCAATGCTTTTTTTAGGGGTCCCTCCTACGGGTGAACAAATTAGTAGAGCAATGGTTTATTATCTTATTACTCTTTTATACGGAGTTCTTTGGTTTGTTATTGCATTATTTTTCTCAATAATATGCACCCAAAGTTCAACTTCTGCTCTAGTTTCCATTGCTTGCTGGTTATTCTTTATGATTTTTTGGCCTACTATTTGTCAGTTATTAAGTTATGCAATCGGTGGTACTAACTCGATAGTTGTAGCTAAAACAAATTCTGCTTTAGCTAGGATTTCACCGTATGTATTGTACAGTGAGGCTTCAATAGCTATTTTAAATCCAACTACAAGGTCTCTTGGAGTTGTTTTGTTCTATCAAATGGATGGCGCACTTGGTGGGTCACCACTACCTTTTGGTCAAAGTTTCTTGCTTATTTGGCCACAGCTTACTTCTTTCTTTGCTGCTATAATTCTAATATTTACTTTTGGATATATGAAATTTCAAAGAATGGAGATAAGAGTTTAAAAAATACAACCCATTGCAT
>JBAYZQ010000011.1:0-29912 GCA_041672385.1 Sphaerochaetaceae bacterium
AGTACTGTGATACTTGAAATACCGGCTGCTAACATTGATATACAAAATAGAATACCCATTTGTTGTATTGGGATAAATCGGCTAAATATGAGTCCTGCAAAACCTAGGGTAACAGAGATCATATTAATCATAATCGCTCTACCAGTAGTGTTCATAATTGTTAGAAAAAATGTCATTTCTCCATTTGTTCTTTCAATTCTCTGGTAGGCTGAAATGTAGTGAATGGCATAGTCAACACCAATACCAATAGCTAGGGCTGCCAATAATGATGTGACAATGTCGAGAGGAATCGATAGTAAGGACATTGAAGAGAATATTCCCATTAGAGCAAAGGCTACTGGAATTAATCCAACAAATCCAATTTTAATGCTTTTGAACAATAATGAGAGGAGAATAAATACTATGAGAAGAGAGGCTACAAGGGAATAAATTTGACTTTTAGTGACTAACTTTGTCAGAGCTAAGCTAATAGCTTCCCCGCCTCCTATTGCTATTTCATAATCATTAAATTTCGTCCAATATTGATCTACAAAATCAATTAGTTCAGTTACACTTTTAACACTGGTGTCCTTTAACATAATAGTAACATTAGTTTTATCAGGTTCAAGACTATCATTAATGAGCATATCTAAATTACCTGAATAGAGAATTAAATATTGACTTATAAGGTTAGTAAGGTCTTGATCACTTTCTAGTCCATATTTTAATGGATCTATTGGAATTTCCCTAAAGGTTTCAAGATCGAAAGAAGTGACATTTTTTTCATTTTCAACTACTTCTTCTTCAATATAAGGTTCTTCAACTCCAAATGAATCACTGAAGAAATCAAAGGTAACTTCTTGTTGTGCATTCTTTTGATAAGGAATGGTTTGTTTGTTCATCATGTAATTCATTCTTTTTATATAGGGTACAATCGTTTGAATTTTACCTACTTGAGGAAATTGTTCAATTTCTTGTTCAAAGTTATCCAGTGCATGAAGAAAAGATGGATTTAATATTCTTTTTCCATCTTTGCTGGAAATCATTACGTTAATAATACCACTTCCACCCATTTTTTCATTATAGACCTTAGTATCTTGAACTATCTTGCTATTCTTTTTAAAAAAGTTAAGCATATTTGTTCCACTTTTAATATTTGGAATTAGAGCTATAGTCAAGATTGCCAACACTATAGAGGTAATAATAAAGGATTTTTTATGTCCTATAACAAGGTGTGATATTTTTGTAGAAAAGTTTCTTGTTGAACCATTTTTTTCTTTTTTCTTCCACGATGCTATTACTTCTTTTTTAATTCCATTTTGATAAGTTAATCTTAAAAGTGCGGGCAGGAGAAATAGAGAAGCGCCTTGTGAGATGATTACACCAAATGCACTTAATAAACCAAACATTCGAAATGGAGCTAGAGGTGAGGTGAGTTGTGCAATAAACCCAGCTGCAGTGGTAATACCTGCAAGAATAATAGGTTTTTTATTTTTCTTAATAACTGAAGAAATGATAGAAGAAATTTGATTAAATGAAACATCGTCATCTGTTTCTAATAACTCTTCATAGAAATGACTCATTACATGGATTGCATAGGCACTGGCGACTATCAATAGGAGAACCGGGACTAGCATTGTCGCCATTGTGAAGGTAATATCAAAAATAATCATTATTCCAACCACAAGGGAAGCACTGAAGAAAAGTGTAATTAGGGGCAAGATAACACCAGCAAGTTTTTTAAACGAGAAGATAAGTACGAGAATAATGAGAAAACCAACAATTGGAGCTAGTATAATCATATCACTTACTAACGACTCATTAATTTGTTGTTTTACGACGGGAAGTCCAATAAGTATAAAGGTTTCACCGTTATTCTTGCTTTCAATACTCAACGTCTTAATAGAGTCCATTAGATTTTTTTGTAAGGTGGAATCAAGTTTTTTATCCATCGTTACAACAATGGAGGCCATGGTTTGATCTTCTGAAATAAGAGAGTTTTCATATATTTCACTCCAGCTTTCAATTCTTTCTTTCATTTCACTAAGATCTTTTTCACTAGTACCACTATAAAGAGGTACGACTTTCATTCCAAAAGCATCTCCATCTATATGATCTAGGTTCGTGATACTCATTACTGAATGTACCCCATCAAGAGCTTGGATTTCTTGGGTGAGATCATGGATTAAAATTAAACTACTTGGGTTAATGATAGAGCCCTTTGTATTATGAACTCCCAGTACCAAGGCATCAAGAGAACCAAACTCTTGTTCTATTTTGTCGTTTATTTGTACTACTTCAGACTGGCTTGGAATAAAGGCTTCAGTGGAGCTATCAATTGTAAGTTTTGAAATCATAGAGACTGATAAGATTGCCAAAATTAGAGCAATGATTGTAATTGTTAAGTCTCTTAATAGTTGTATTTTTTTCGCTTTCATAATCTTAAGCATAGAGGTGGAAATACTATTTCGCTATCAAGCAAAGTGATGAAATATATCACCTTTGTGGGTGATTTTCTTAAACTTCGCTCTATGAGATCAGATGGGAGAGGTGAAATAATTTACTGTTAAGGAGCTTTTTATTTTTCCCTTCATTTAAACTAAGGAGTATTGAAATTGATATACTGAAAATTACGTTGAGTTCATATTGAAAATGATTGTTAATATGATTCATTTAGTGTTATGACATATACATGGAGTACATATGGGAGAAACAATTCGCTTCGGAGTTTCTATGGATAGTGACCTTGTAGAACTATTGGATCGACTTACGCAACAGGGAAATCATGATAACCGATCGGAAACAATCCGAGGATTAATCAGAAAAGAAATTATTGAAAAAGGAAGTGAGGATACCGATCGAGAAGTTATTGGTATCTTAACTATTCTTTATCATCATAAAACCCGCTTACCAAGGGTATCGATTAGCCCTTTCCCATCTTTGAGCATAACAGCAAATTTGCAGTTTCATGTGGAAGGAGAAATTTGTGTCAAAGTCCTTATAGTTAAGGGAAAAGGTAATGAGATTCGAGCTTGGTCTCAGAAGCTGTTAACCAGTTCTCATATCATAGGCAAGCTTACTTTTGTTGCCACAGATGAACTCTATAGGGAGCTAATAAAAAACTAATCTACGGTATAAATTGGGTGTTGACCTAGTACATGTAAAGCATTATTCTAATTTGAGTAACACTAAATTATAAAAACGTGTTATCATAATACTTAGTTTTTTGCCTGATTGAGTATAATCATATCATAATAGGCAAACACAAGATTGGAGAGTTGTATGTTTGATGTAGGTGATTTTAAACGTTTTCTTAGTAATTCAATGAAAGTTTTAGTTATAAGTTTTTTGCTCTTGAGCAGTATGGTGGGGCTCTTTGCTATGCCTCAGCATGAGATTATGGAAACACAAGAATTTGTTACCGTAACAGATATGCGAGGGAGGAATGTTAGGATTCCGAGCACTGTTAACAGTGTTATTGCTCTAGGAGCGGGTTCCCTGAGACTAGTAAGCTATCTAAATGCTACAGATATGGTTATTGCAGTTGAAGATGCCGGACACGGTAGGGAAAAGTCTTCTTACGATTTCTTTTCTTTAGCGACCTATAGAATTGCTTTTTCTGGCCTTCGTGAGTTGCCCAGCATTGGGAGTGCAGAGAATCATGAGGGAATTATAGCCTCTAATCCTGATCTTATTATCTCTTCAAACGTAGATGTCAATCAACTTGATCAGCTACAGAATACCTTGGGTATTCCTGTATTTGCAGTTGATGTTGATGTCGAATTGTATGAAACAGATCTTTTCTATAAACAGCTAAAAGTGTTGGGAAGTATTTTTGGTAAAGAAGATAGAGCCGAAGAATTGGTTGATGGTATTCAAACAGTTTTGGCGGATATCGAAAAAAGAGCTTTAGAAGTAAAAATTCCTAAACGTGTTTATGTCGGAGGCATGATGTTTTATGGACCGGCGGATTTACTTCGTACAACAGGAGATTATCTTCCCTTTGATCTTACAGGATCAGAGAATGTGATGCCTACTAATCCTACAGGAAATTTGCAACCTTACATGACATCACTTGAGGATTTGATAGATGCTTCACCTGATTATATATTTATTGATGCTGCAAATGTCAAACTTTCTAAATCTGGATTTGAAGATAATCGAAAGGTGCTTGAAGAACAAATACCTGCATTCAAAAACTATGATGTTTATACCACATTTGTCTATAAATACTATGGGACAAATTGGGAGAACCAGCTAATAAATGTCTATTTTGTTGGAAAAGTCCTATATCCGGACCTATATTCTGATATAAATATACAGCAGAAAGCTACGGAAATCTGGGATTTGTTTTTTAACATTCCGCTTGATTTTGACACTGTTTGTGACCAGCAGAAAACAGGCCCAGAACAAGTGAGTTGGTTTAATTAAATGGCAGATGATACTGTAGTTTCACCTAAGCCTACTTTTACTCTTTATAAGGGTTATATAAAGAAAAAGATTATTTTTCTTGTTGTTATAGGAGTAATGCTTTTTGTCCTTTTTATTATGGCAATCTGCACAGGGACTATTAAGATACCCTTTAGTGAAGTGGTATCTAGTATTTTTAGATTTGACCGGACAGGTCAAGGAAGGATTGTCTGGGATGTGAGGATGCCTAGAGTGGTAGCAGCTCTTCTAGTAGGAGCTGGATTGTCTCTTTCCGGTACAGTTATGCAGTCTGTACTTCAAAATTCTCTCGCATCTCCTTATACGCTGGGATTGTCTAGTGCGGCAGCATTTGGCGCTTCTTTTGCCATAGTATTTTTTGGTGTCGGCACTAGTACCACCTCCACTATTATAATCAATGATTTCTTTACCGTTACCATGTCTGCATTTATTTTTTCTATTATTTCTACTTCGGCTATATTGTTACTTACGGTTTTCACAAAGATATCAGCAGAGAGCATGGTGCTTGCAGGAATAGCTATTGGATCGATTTTTTCGGCAGGTCTTACACTTATGCAATATCTTGCTGATTCAGTTCAACTGGCCAGTATCGTTTCTTGGAGTTTTGGGGATCTTGGTCGTGCGAATTGGAAAGTTCTTTTTATTATTGCATTGGTGCTTGTTCCCTTGTTTTTGTTATGTTGTTTTTATCGATGGGATTTTAATGCAATGGATACCGGTGAAGATTCGGCCCGGGGGCTTGGAGTAAGAACCGGGGTAGTCCGGATTATAGGAATGGTTTCCGCATCGATTTTGTCGGCAGTGATAGTTTCATTTTTTGGAACGATAGCATTCATAGGACTTCTTGGACCACATATAGCGAGAAGGCTTCTTGGAGGTGATCATCGTTTTCTTTTGGTCGCATCGCCACTGATAGGAGCTTTAATTCTATTGGCAGCCGATACAATTGCGAGAACAATCTTGTCTCCGATGATTCTTCCTGTAGGTATTCTTACTTCCCTGTTAGGTGGTCCGTTGTTTATCTATCTTCTTATTGCAGGACGTAATAAATGATTCTACGAATAAATGGTCTAAAGTTTTGCTATAAAAGTGTTCCAGTGCTCGAGAATATTTCCTTTGATGTTGTTGAGGGGGAAGTGCTTACTATCCTAGGGCGAAACGGAGCAGGAAAGACCACCCTTTTGAAATGTCTCAATCATATTCTCTCTCCTCAGGTAGGTACCGTGCAGATTGATGGTATCGATACTAAGAATATGAGCCCTGTAGAAATTGCAAGAAAGATGGGGTGGGTGCCGCAATTGGGTGATAAGTCCAAGATGAAGGTATATGACTTTATTTTGCTTGGTCGAAAACCCTACTTCCGGTGGAACCCCACTAAAGATGATTACAGGAAAGTGGAAGAATCTATAAGAGTATTGGGAATTGAGGATATTTCACTTCGTTATGTTGATGAGCTGAGCGGAGGGGAATTCCAGCTGGTTCAAATAGTACGTGCTTTAGCCCAGGATCCTCGAGTGATTCTCTTAGATGAGCCAACAAGTAGCCTCGATATCCGCAATCAGCATCGGCTTATGGCAAAGATGAATCAAATTATTCACGGTTGTCCTAGGGCTGCAGTTATGACGATGCATGATATCAATCTTGCCCTACGGTATTCAGATAAATTTCTTCTTCTTAAAGAAGGTTGTATTTGTGCTTTTGGGGATAGAAATATCGTAACTCCGGAAAAAATACAGGAAGTATATGATATGCAAGTTAGGGTAGTGGAAGCCGGAGGATACCCTTTGGTAATTCCAATTTAAAGAGGGAAGAAGATGCTGAAAAACAAGAATGACCAGAATGATTTTATAATAACTGTTTTAAGGGTATTAAAGGTTCAGTTAGAGATGTATCCACTTTTATCTTTGATGGATATCTACAAGAGTTTCTTTCAGGATGCGTTCGGCCCGGGGCACCTATTAATTGATCCAGAGAGGGCACGAACTAGTTTTAAAGAAGAATTGAGGAATATGAAAAGCTATGGCCACAGAGTTTGGGAACCCTGCGGTATGAGTTACAATTTTTGCCGAGTTCCCATGGATTTGGTTCTTGATGGAAGTATAGACGAAGAAAATTACTTTTCAGCCTTTATTGCCGGATCTTTAAATTTCAGTGTTCCAGATATAAAAGTATGGAAGAAAACCTGGCAAAGTCTTCTAAAGGTTTTTAGTTTAAAAAGTGAGTTTATTCAAGGGTTTAGCGAAGATTCTGAGTATATTTTAAAAACTTTGGATAAGGGAATTTTTGAGATGAACCATAGCAAGCGGTATCGGGAGATATATGAACCACACTACAGAATATTCACATTAAAGCAGAAAAGTTACCTCTATAATTTATATTCTCATAATAAATTATAATTAGGGAGAAACCCAATGTTTATAATAATTGGTATTTGAGGTTACTGTTTTAGAAAAAACCTTTATCAAATAGCTTGTTGAATTTCGTTATATATTTGCCTATGAAACTTCTTACTAAATATAAATAGAAAGAAGATTATAGTGCAAAGGTAAAATTATATTTAATAGGAAATAAAAGAATTTTCATCCTTTAACAATTCGCAAAATAATCTAACGAATTTTCTTCGTCAAAAATTAAATTATTTAAGATTTAAAATTAGGAAATAAAAAAAGTAGAGCTTTTTACTGCGTTGCAGGTTGAAATTCTCGCTTGTTTCTAATTTAAGGATAGTCTATGAATAATTTGAATTCTGTTTTGATTGAAGGAAACCTTGTAAGAGACCCTGATTCCAAAGTTTTTGATAAGGAAAAAACCGTAACTACAATGGCGATTGCTACTAATCGTTACTATACAGACAAAGAAGGTGAGTACATTCAAGAGGTTTCGTATTTTACAATTACTGCATGGGGGAATCTTGCAAAAACCTGTGTAGAATATCTTCATAAGGGAAGAGGAATAAGGGTCGTAGGGCGTTTGCGTCAAGAAAGATGGAAAGATAATAATAATGATATGAAAGAGAGAATTGGAATTGTAGCAGAACATATCGAATTTATGCCTGAAAAAAAAGAAAATATTGAAGAAAAAACTTCAACTGAAGAAGTTACTACTGATGAATATGAAAAATCATTAAAAAAAATATTAAAAAAGGAGGCTTTGAAAGGAAAGTAAAAAGATTGTTTGGCCTGAGGCTCCTTGTAAGGGAGCCTTATTTTTTACCCTGATGAATTTAAAACTTGCAAAAAAATGTTTTTTTTATTTTAAGAAAAAAAATTGTTGAAATATAGAAAATAGCTTGCAATAATAATTACAAGGGGAATATTAATGGTAAATGAAAACAAAGTGGTTGTCGTAGGTGGTGGAATCTCAGGTTTGATTTCGGCTACTTTACTCGCAAAAAAAGGAATAAAGGTAACTTTGATTGAAAAAAATGAGGTTTGCGGAGGACTTGTAAATTCATTTACTGAAGAAGGGTTTGTTTTTGATGGAGGAATTAGAGCTATAGAAAATGCTGGAATGATAATTCCTATGATTAAGGAACTGGATTTAGATTTGATTCTTTTACCAAGTAAGGTATCCTTAGGAATTGAAAATGAGGTAATTCATACTGAAGCAGAAAATGGTATTAATGAATATGAAACACTTCTAAAACATATGTATCCTGAGAGTATTGATGATGTAGAAAAAGTAATAAAAGTAATTAAAGATTTTAATGTTTACATGGAAGTACTTTTTGGTGAGGATAGTCCTTTTTATAAAGATAAGAAAAAAGATAAGAAATACTTTTGTACAACTTTCATCATTTGGTTTTTTAAATTTTTGAAAACTGGTAAAGCAATTACTAAAATGAAAAACTCTGTTGAAGATTTTCTTCATAAACTTATTTCTAATGATTCATTGTTTGATATTATTTCACAACACTTTTTCAAAAAAACTCCTGCATTCTTTGCTATGAGTTATTTTTCTTTATATTCAGATTATTATTATCCCAAAGGAGGAGTAGGAAAACTTGCCCAGAAAATTGAGGAAAAGTTTGTTGAATTAGGTGGAACTCTAATTGTAAATACAGAAATTTGTAAAATGGATTTTAAGTTAAAAACTTTGTTTGATAAAGTGGAAAATAGTTATCCTTATGACAATTTAATTTGGTGTGCAGATTTAAAAAAACTTTATGAGATGGTAGATGTCGACCAAGTGCCTAAAAAAATAGTTCAAAAAGCAAGGAAGGAAAAAGAGAAAATTATTTCTAGCAAAGGAGCGGAATCAGTTTTTACTCTTTATTGTGGAATAAATGAAAAGCCTGACTTTTTTCAAAATATTTCAGATGGCCATTTTTTTTATACTCCTTCAAAGAAAGGTTTGGGGTCTTTGCATCGCGAAGATCTATCACAGTTACTAAATTCCTGGGAAAAAGGTAACAAAGAACAAGTGTTAACTTGGTTGAATGATTACTGCAAATTGAATACTTTTGAAATCTCATTACCAGTATTAAATGACCCCGATGCTGCTCCAAAAGGCCAAACAGGTTTAATAGTCAGTTTTTTGATGGAATATGAATTGGTAGAGAATATTAATAAAGATGGGTGGTATAAAGAGTTTAAAACCTATGTTGAGAATTTAGTAATTGGAATTCTTAATGATACCATTTATCCGGGAATAAAAGAGAAAATTATTTTCAAAAAGTCTTTAAGTCCTCTTTCGGTTAAGAAAAGAGTCGGAAGTTCTGAAGGTGCTATTGTGGGTTGGTCCTTTGAAAATTCTGTTCCAATAAGTGCTGGAGTTATTAATATGAAAAATGCCATTTTGACATCTTTACCAGATGTCTATAAAGCGGGCCAGTGGACTGTAAGTCCTGCAGGTTTACCTACTTGTATAATGACTGCTAAAATGTCATGTGATAGAGTATTAAAAGATTTAGGGAAGTAGTATTGTATCCTATGTGATAATGTTACTTTGCTTTTTATTCAATCTGTTATACATTATAAGAGTAAACAAGAAAATAACTTTTTAATGGAGGAAATTATGAGTGAAATTACATTAACAGAGAGCAATTTTGAAGAAGAAGTATTAAAATCAGATAAACCAGTATTGGTAGATTTTTGGGCATCTTGGTGTGGTCCATGTAGAATGGTAGGACCGGCAGTAGCAAAATTAGCTGAAAACTTTGAAGGAAAAATGAAGGTTGGAAAAATTAACGTTGATGAACAGAATAAATTGGCAAGCCAATATTCAGTTGTTAGCATCCCTACACTTATGATCTTTAAAGATGGTAAAGTAATAAGTCAAAGACTTGGAGCTGCTAGTTATGGTACTCTTGAGGCTTATGTAAATCAGAATATCTAAAAACAATAACTCATTATAAATAACAGCTTTAGGACAGGAATTTCTTGTCCGAGCTGTGTTTAATTTTAATAAACAAAAGCTTCAGAAGTGTTTTCCTTTCCAAAGGTTTCTCCTGAAGTTTTTGTTATATACCAATCTTTATTGGTATTTGAATCTATTTTGTTCTTCCATCTTGCAATTGAACGGGTAGAAGTAGTTTTTAATGAATTTACTCCACTTAATCCTGTTAGGTTTTCTTCGTCAGATTTCCAATTTCCTTGATTTACAATTAAAGAAGCTCTAGCTTCATTTTCTTTATTCCCAAATTTATTATAAGCAACGCCAGAGTGGTTTGCATATATTACTGCATCTAAGCAAGTAGATAACTCAGACGGATTACTGTAAAGACTTTCACATCCATTTAATGAAGGTGGTGTTTCACTAGTTTCTGCACAAATATTCTTGGTATTATCAATTCCAGGTGGAAGTTCTTCAGTCCACCATATTACAATAAAATCCCCATTATTAACTTCCTTATTAGGTAGTATAACCCTAGTATCCCAATCTTCTTTACACCCTTGATAAAGAGTTAAACCGGCTAAATTTCCTCCTTTTAGTATTATTAATTCTGTTCTATCCGGTTGTGTTTTTGTCCCTTTTGTAGTGAATTCATTAATCAATGCAAGAGGTTTTCTTGCATTAAATCCATAAATTGGGCAGATTAAGCTGGTAGTATTTTTTCTTAAGTCCATAGCAATAAAATCTAAAGTTATTTTTTCCCAAGGTTCAAGCGTTTGCTTTAATGAAATGTAAGCAATATTTCCTTTATATGTTATAGATTCAATTTTGTCTTTTTCTTTGTTTATTATTAAGTTTATCTGTTCATCAAAAAT
Source organism: Sphaerochaetaceae bacterium (assembly GCA_041672385.1). Taxonomy (GTDB): domain Bacteria; phylum Spirochaetota; class Spirochaetia; order Sphaerochaetales; family Sphaerochaetaceae; genus JBAYZQ01. The sequence continues at coordinate 10,638 of JBAYZQ010000011.1, forward strand.
AAGCATTAATAGTTTTTTACCTGAAGCTTTAGCTCCAATTAAAATAGGTGGATTACTATCTTTGCCTTCAAGGATGTTTACAGCAGGGATTCTTTCAAAAGAACAACTTAAACAAAATACCGAAAAAGTGCATAATATGACAATTAAAAGTAGAATTAGGAGTTTTTCTTTAATTTTCATAGGGTCTCCATATTATTAATCATTCTTCTTATTTTTTTTGACGGAAAATTTGTGAAATAAAAATTTATAAACGTATTGAATATTAACTTTTTGTGTTGTATTCTAGGCTTATGAGTATCATTAAACCCCACAAACTTGGCATCATAAGTGGTCCCGGATCTGAGTATTTGACCCGTAAAATTGTTAAACACCTAAGGCGTCTTTATGTTGAACGTTATAACAAGTTGGCTGATTCTTTAGCCAGTCGTCATGATATGACTAAAGAAGAGGTATTAAAGCAAGTACTTTTTATTGATGATCTTGGAAATAAAAAGATTCCATCTTCAAAAAGACCTACAACTTTTGATTGTCCGAACCTAGAAATATTTGTAAATTATACCCGTTTTTTAAATGGAGAAGTGAAAGCAGAAATCCAAAATCCAGTACGTGGATTGAGGATTTTTCTTATTTATGACATTAGTAACAGTTCTCCTATAATGGTTAAGGGAGTTGATGAACCAACTAGTTTCAGTATAAATGATCATATAATGTTCTTATTTACTACTGTAAATGCTCTTCAACTTGCAGGTGCAGATACTGTAACTTTAGTATTACCAACCTATCCCTATGCAAGACAGCATAAAAAAAGTGGAAGAGAAGCTTTAACAGCTGCAATGTTTGGACAAATGGTTGAAGGACTTGGAGTAGATAGAATTATTACTCTGGATTTACACAGTAGTGAGATAGAAAATTGTTTTAGAAAAACTCACCTTGAAAACCTTCATGCCAGTTATCAAATTTTGATAGAACTGAGAAAGCTTACCGATATAGCAGATCCAGATCTTGTAGTTGTCTCACCGGATACAGGAGCTGTAAATCGAAATAAATTTTATGCTGAAGCTCTTCATAGACCTCTGGCAATGTTATATAAAGAACGCGATTATTCAATAGTAACCAAAAGTGCGAAACAAACTAATATAAAGAGTATTAATCTTTTGGGTGATGTTAAAGGTAAAACTGTCCTTATTGCTGATGATATGGTGGCGTCGGGAGGAACTCTTCTAACGGCCATGAGAAAATTAAAAGAATTTGGGGCAAAAAGAATAATTACAATAATTAGTCTTCCTTTTTTCAATGGCAACGCTGTAGAAGAATTTGATCGAGCGTACCGTGAAGGGGTTTTCGATTATGTTATCGGCACTAATGCAGTATATCATGATGATATATTCCTATCAAAAGAATGGTTTGTTCAGGCTGATATCAGTGAATTATTTGCAAGAGTAATAAGTCGTCTTCATCATGGTAGGGCAATTAGCCCAATTCTGGATAACAGAAATATTGTTAAACGATTAATTGATTCCAGTCAGGAAAAGGGGCACGTGCTAAGTGCCAAAAGCCCGGAGAATAAATAATTATTTTTTACTCCGGGGTTCCAAGATAAAAAAATCAATAACACGGAGAAAACAATGAAATTATCGAATAGAATTTTATCTTATCAATATTCACCTATTAGAAAACTTAGTCCTGTTTCCGACAAAGTCGAAGAAAGTGGGGTTATAGTTTATCATTTAAATATTGGACAACCTGATATAAAAACACCTATTGAGGCTATTGAGGCTATTAGAGCCTATGATAAAGATATTATTTGTTATGGTGACAGCGCAGGACATTTAAAACTTAGAAAAAGCTTAGTTGACTACTATAAAAAATACGATGTTGAAGTTAAACCTGAGGAAATTGTTATAACGACTGGTGGAAGTGAAGCCTTGCTTTTTATTTTCCAAACCCTTTGTGATGAGGGAAGTGAGACAATTATTCCTGAGCCTTACTATACGAATGTAAGCACATTTGCAAAAATGGCCCAAACCGAATTGGTTCCTATCTCTAGTAGCCTTGAAAAGAATTTTTCTCTTCCTGGGTGGAAAGAATTAGAAAAGAAAATTACCGATAAAACCAGGGCAATATTGCTATGTAATCCAAATAACCCTACAGGTTATGTTTATTCCAAAGAAGAATTAAAAGGTATTTTAGAATTTTGTAAAGCTCATAAATTATTTATAATTGTAGATGAAGTTTATCGAGAATTTTGCTATGATTCTGAGAAGTTTATTAGTATTTTAAGTTTTAAGGGGTATGAAGATATTTGTGTTTGTGTGGATAGTTTTTCAAAACGCTTTAGCATGTGTGGAGCTAGAGTTGGAGCTCTTGTTTCAAAAAATCCGGAAATAATTAGCAATGTAATGAAATTAGCACAAGCAAGATTGTGTCCTCCAGATATAGAACAGATTGCTGCAAATGCAGCTTTACAAGCTCCTCGTAGTTATATGGAAAATGTAAAAAAAGAATATCAAAAAAGAAGAGATTTTATTTTGGAAGCTTTAAATAAAATTCCAGGGGTTAAGTGTAACTGTCCAAAAGGTGCTTTTTATTTAGTAGCTCAATTACCTGTTGAAGATGCGGAAGATTTTTCTTTGTTTCTTCTTCGAGATTTTAAATACAAAAATCAGACTGTAATGTTAGCTCCTGCAGCAGGCTTTTATGCCACTGAAGGTATGGGAAAAAATCAAGTTCGAATTGCCTATGTTCTTAATATTAATGATTTGAAAAATGCTATGGATTGTCTAGAAAGAGGTTTAAAAGCCTATAAAGAAAAATAATTTAGAACTCAATTTACCCTAATGAAATATTTTAAAATTTCATAACTTAATTTAGATAGCTCAATAATTGTTATTTCATCAATTCTCATGTTGTGAGAAAAAGTTTTTTATTTTATAATAGTTTTATTGGAGATTATAAGAATGGCAGGTTTCTTATCACAAAGTACAAAATCCAAAAACAAGAAGAAGTTTGATAAAACAAGCATGGATCTAGTTTTTGAAGTAAATAAATGGTTTAAGCACAATATTCCTTTTCTTAATAAATTTTCTGCTTTAAAACTTTTGGGATGGGCCAATATAAGAGTGTTGGTTAATATTCAAAGTGGTCAGAATCCTTCTGAGAAAGCTATGTTTTATCTGAATTTCGTCAATAATTTTGTACGAACAGATAAAGGGCCACAATCAAGTTCTTTAGCTTTTAGTGAAGCAGAAGCAAAAATGTTGGAAAGAGCTTTGGATAATCTTTATTCTTTGCTAAAAAAGCTTGGAAATCTTAATCCAAATGAAAATTTTTTATTTGACAATTTGGGTATGAAACCTGTTGGAAAGGATCAAATACAGGGAAGAGTACAAGAACTTGAAAAATCACTTTTTTATTTTGATGTTTTAATAAAAAAAACAATTGGTTGTAGTGTTGAAGTTTTAGTTGATGGAATAAAAAAAATAACTAACTTAGTTTACAATAATCAGTTTAAAAGCATTGATTGTTACAATCTTTCAACCTTGACAAATTTATCAAATAAAACTTGTTCTTTCTTTTCTGAAAAGCATTTGATACCTTTTGACAATTCTGATTTAAAATTTTTCCATCAAGAAGCATCCTACATTAAAAAGCCTTTTATTTGTATTAAAAAGGAATATTATTGCTTTACTCCTTTTTATCTATTAGATAATGCGTTTGAAATAGTTAAAATGATAGTTTCAAATTGCGGTGAGGATTATAAAAATAAATTTTTGTATCTTGAAAACTGGATGAATACTTCCTTAGGGGAGGAATCCACAAAAGATGATGATAATCCTGATAGCATTGAAGATTTTATTAGTGATGATGATTATATTTCTACCAACTCAGAAGAAGAAAAACATACTGACGAAGACGATGAAAATGATGATGACATAGAAAATGCAGCTTTCTATGATAAAATTTTTGATGATTATGACAAAGATAATGAACCTGAAGCAATTGAATACGATTCAGGGATTGAAAATGAAAATCTGATAAATAATGAATTATTTGATAATGCAGATGATGATTATGAAAAAGTTTATATTGAAAAACAAACAGAGCAGAAACTTAAAAATCTTGAAAAACCAAAAATTGAGGCAAAAAAACCTGAAATAAAAGTTGAAAGGAAAGAAGTTGTAAAGAAGTTTCAAGCATCTGATGAACAAGAAATGCATAAAGAGATAAATATTGCAATAAATAATTTTGAAAATGAGGCTGAAACCAACAAAGAAGATACTTTTAATTTATACTATTCCGACCTTGATGATGAGGAGGAAGAGGAAGAAGATTTTTCTTTTTATGATGAAATTGAAGATAATTATGACTTGGAAAAAGAAGACTCAATTGATTCTTCCGATGAATATGATGATGAAGATGAGAATGAAAGTATTTATGAGGAATTAGATTCATCAATCCAACCTGATTTATTTGAAGAAAAAGAAGACAACCTTGAATCCTATATTGAAGATGCAATAGAAGAAGAAGAAAACGAAGAAATAGTTGAAAAAGAACCAGTGAAAATTGAAGAGGCTATTAAAAAAGAACAGGAGTTTGTCAAGAAACAAGAACCTTTAAAGGACGATGGACTGATGGATCGTACTTTGGTAAACATCATAAATTTTATGCCACTAAAAGATGGAAGAGTTTTTGATTACCTTACTAAGCTAAATAGTGAGGAACAAAGAAGCTTAATTCAAATAATTGAAAAGGCACGTGTTTCTTGGATTGAAGATAAAAAGGATAAAGTCTTTTCGGACAAAAAAAATAATATTAGTTTTATCATTTGTGGTTCTACTTATGATATACTTGGAGAAAATGAAAGAATAAATAACGTTGCAGCTTTGATGTTAGTAACCCAAAAGAAAGATTGGGATGTAATTGAGCTTCAATACTCTGATGAAGGGAAGTTTGTAAAATCGATATTTACTCACGTTGATAATGAAGATTTTTCTGATAGAAGAAAAAAGGCAATTCAACTTCTGGCCTTGAAATTATCAAAACAAAAATAGGAAAAGAAATGGACGAAGGATTAAAAGATAGACTTGAAGTTGCCATAAAAGCTGCAAAAGAAGCAGGTCTTATGGTAATGGATGCTGATTTAAATAGCAAAAAGACCTTTAAAGAAAAAAAACTAAATGACTTTGTTACTGATTTTGATTTTAATTCGGAAAAATTAATTATTGATAAGATAAAAGAAAGTTTTCCTGAAGATGGTATTTTTGGAGAAGAAGGTGGAAATCATAAAGGAGAAAATGGACGTTGGATAATTGACCCTATTGATGGAACAGTTAATTTTTTTAGAGGGATTCCTAATTATACAATTAGTATTGCCTTTGAAAGAGAAAAATTTAAACCCTTGTTAGGTGTTGTTTATAACCCAAGACAAAATGAACTTTTTTATGCTTTGAAAGGTCTGGGAGCTTTTTGTAATGGAGAAAAAATTACTGTTTCCAAAGTAAGTAATCCTAACAAAGCTATTGTTGTTCTTGTCCCTCCCCATCGGAGAAGAGAAAAGGCGGATCGATATTTTAAAACCATGAGAAAGATTTTTAATGAAGTGTCCGATATTCGAAGTTTTGGTTCCGCTGCATTAGAATGTTGTTATATTGCTTCAGGAAGAGTTGATTGTTATTTTGAATTAGCTTTAGGCTATTATGACTTTGCAGCTGGTATGATCATTCTTGAAGAAAGTGGAGGAGAAATAAAAGACCTAAATGATAAAATGACTGACACCTATTGTGATGTTGTTGCGACAAATACCCTTTTAACTCCTTGGCTTTTGTCTCTTATCGGAGAATAATATGACTAAATATTCACTTGTACTTTTTGATTTTGATGGAACTCTAATGAATACTTCTTTAGGTATTTTTGATACTTTGAATTATGTTATGAAAATTTTAGATCGTGAAATTGATGAGAATTGTAATATTAACAAATTTATTGGTCCACCTCTTAGTGTGTGTTTTTCAGAAGTAATGGGACTAGAAGAAGATCTTGTAGAAAATGCTATGGACATTTATAGAAAGAGATATAAAGAAAAAGGCCAATACATAGCTGAATTCTATGAAGGAATTATTCCTCTACTTAGTTGGTTGAAAACTACTGAAATGAAAGTGGCAGTGGCCACCTTGAAAAATGCGGTTTTGGCAGAGAGCATGGCAAGTTATTTTGGTATAATGTCTTATATGGATGGAATCTTCGGAATGACCTCAAATAGTGAAAAGGAAAATAAAGCCCAAATTATTGAAAATGCTCTTGATTATTTTAAAATAAAACCTGAAAAGGCAGTTTTAATTGGTGATACCTTACTGGACTTTCAGGGAGCTAGAGAAGTTGGATTAGATTTCATTGGGGCTGGTTTTGGGTTTGGATTTAATAATGATGTTGATGCAAAACATTCAGATATTTTAATGGCTAAAGATTGTAGTCAAATTAGAAGTTTACTTGAGGATTAAAGGAGGGAGGCTATGGAAAATACAACAGCTTTGTATGAAGCGTATAAAAATGAACCAGGCATTAAAATGATTGATTTCGGGGATTGGTTTTTACCAGTCAACTTTGGAAAGGGAATAATTAAAGAACATGAATTAGTTCGTAGTAGTTGTGGGATGTTTGACGTTTCACATATGGGAGAATGTATTGTTTGTGGAAAAGAAGCTTTAAACTTTCTTGATTGGATTACAACAAATAAAATTCATTCTTTGAATCTTAATCACGCAATTTATACACTTATGTGCTATGAAAATGGAACAGTAGTGGATGACCTTATTGTATATAGAATAGAAGAAGAAAAATTCTTTGTAGTTATGAACGCTGCAAACAAAGACAAAGATTTAGCTTATCTAATAAAAAATAAATTTGACGATGTTGAAATCATAGACTTAAGTGATGATAAAATACAAATTGCTATACAGGGACCCGATGCAGAAAGCATTTTTTCTAAAGTTTACCCTAATGCCTTAAATTTAGGCTTTTTCGATATTGATAATAATGCTGTTATTGAAGGTAAAAAATGTCTAGTAGGAAGAACAGGTTATACTGGAGAAGATGGATTTGAGCTATATGCTGATAAAGAAGATGGAGTTTTTCTTTGGAACCTTTTTAAAGATCTCAAAGTCGAACCTTGTGGCCTTGGAGCTAGAGATTCATTGAGATTGGAAGCAAAACTTCCTCTTTATGGTCATGAGATAAATGATACAATTACCCCTTTAGAAGCCAATTTAGGTTATTTTGTTGACCTTGATAAAGAATTCTGTGGGTCGAAAGTTCTCACTGAACAAAATAAAAATGGAATTCCTAGATCATTAAGAGGTTTTGAAATGATTGATGGTGGGGTGGCTAGAAATGGTTATAAAATCTTTAATAAAGAAGAAGAAATTGGGTATGTAACAAGTGGAACAAAAAGCCCTACATTGAATAAATTTATTGGTCTTGGTATGATGAAACGTAAAACAGGCTTGAAATTTGATGATGAAATATTAATTGAAATTCATGGAAAGATGAAAAGAGCCAAATTAGTAAAGACTCCTTTTTATAAAAATACTAAACAGAGTAAAATAAGATAATGAAATTTTTTGATAGAGATTATTCAGTTCCAGAAGGATTTTTTCCTTTGGACAATGCATCAATAATTTATCCTCCAACTGAAGCAAAATACAATACTCAAGTTTTTCGTATGTCCATAGATTTAAATATTCCAATCGACAGAGTTGTTCTTCATGAAGCACTTATGGATTTACTTGAAAGGATGCCCTATTTTAAAGTTCGTTTAAGAGAAGGATTTTTTTGGTATTATTTAAGTCCAAATAAGAAAACTCCAACTATATTTGATGATGATGTTAGACCTTGTACTAGAATTAGCAAACAAAAAGAGCTTAAGAATTTTTTGTTTAGGGTTTGTGCAGGAGAAAATCGTATAGCCATTGATTTTTATCATTGCTTGACAGATGGTGGGGGAGGTCAGACTTTTCTTTTATCCTTATTTGTAAGATATCTTGAATTAAAGAAATATGAAATTAAAGAAGTTCCTGGAATTATTAGATGCAATGAGAAAATTCAGCCTTGGGAAACAAAAGATCAGTTTCAAAGTTACTTTGATCGTAACTTACCACCGCCTGACTTTGTAAAAAAAGCCTATCATTATAAAGGAATCCTTGCAGATCGAGCCTATTTTACATCTGGATCAATTGAAATTGAAGACATTAAAAGGATTTCTAGGCATTTTGGTTATACTATTACTGAGTTTTTAGCCGCTTTGTTGATAAAGGTTTTTCTAGAGACAGAGGGCAAAGAAAAAAAACCAGTTCAAATTTCAATTCCTATAAGCCTTAGAAAGTTGACTGGTAAAAATACCATGAGAAATTTCTCAATGTTTGTTATTGTGAGTATTAATCCGAGACTTGGTGAATATACTTTTAAGGAAATCCTTTCATTGGTTAGCCTTCAAATAAAGTTGCAAACTGAAAAACATGAAATCAAAAGATTTATTTCCAGAAATGTTTCTGGAGAAAGAAACTTTGTAGTTAAATCGGTTCCAAATTTTCTAAAAAAACCTTTTTTTAAAATAGTCAGTGATGTTCTAGGTGAGACTCAATATACAACCACTATTTCTAATATAGGTTTAGTGAATCTTCCAGATGAAGTTTCATCCTTGATTGAACGTTATGATTTCTTTCTTACACCTAATCAGAAGAATCCAGTTTCGATGGCTGTATCTGGGATTAATGGGAAATTATTTGTTAATTTTTCAAGCTATTTGAAAAGTGATACTTTAGTAGAAAAGAAGTTTTTTAAATATCTAGTAAATTGGGGTGTAAAAGTAAAAATACACTCCAATAGGAGGTAAGATATGCCTTATTGTGTAAAATGTGGAGTAAAACTTGAAGATGGGGTAGATAAATGCCCACTTTGTGGAACTAAGGTCCTTATTGATGAAAAAGTAATACCAGAAAAACCTTTTTTTCCAATTGAGAAAGATGAAAAGCTTGAATCAGGAATGGGTAAACAACGCAAAGCAATTTTTGAGGTTTCTCTTTTACTTAGTATTATTGCAGAAGCAGTTATAGCTTTGTCCATAGAACCAAATTTTGTTTGGTTCCCTTTGCTTTGTGTTTTTTATGCTGAAATAGCATTTATTGTGGCTTTTACCATGCCAAAACCAAATTATTTTAAAATTGCAAGTTGGGAAGTCATATTGCTAATGGGATTTCTTGTTGCTTTTGATTATTTAATGAATAATGTTATGAGTTGGTCTTATATTGCCTGTATAAGTCTTTGGCTTTATTGGACAGTAGCTGTTTTCCCCTTTGTACTAACCAAGAAAAAAAAGTTTATGTTTATTGAATTAATATTAAGTTTATTGGCGTTCTTGGTTTTATTAGATTACGATGACAGTCATTTGAGTTGGTCACTTGTAGTTGGATTTCCTGTAATATTGTGTTTAACTATTTTGTCTTTGGGTTTTATTGGACTTCTTAAATTACCAAGTACTCCAAAACCAAGGATGACTGACTATGTTTATATAGTTTTTATTATTGTTTGCTTTTCAATAGGATTTGGAGATTTTGCTTCTACGGGTTATTCAAAAATTACTTGGTCTAGAGCTTTCTGGTTTGTAGGAATTGGATTTCTAATTTATGAAATAGTTGTCCTTTTTGCAAAAAATATACGTCGTTTTTTTTACAGTGAAAATCGCCACGAATAAAAAAAAATCCTTAACTCTAAAAAAAAGGCTAAAAATTTATATATTTTTTCAGGATATAACTAATAATACAATTGTGTAATTTGAGTTTTACTAAAAATAACAAAACAGGATTTAGGGATACCTTAATAAAAACGTATAATAAATAAATTTTCTAAAATATTTGACATAAAATTATTAGCAAATTATAATTAGTATTAGGTTCGATAAAGAATCACATGTTTTTTAAGGAGAAAATTATGAAAAAAGTTACTGTTGTTCTTCTCGTATTGGCAATTGCCCTGACTTTCGCTTTTGCTGAAGGTCAAACAGAGGCTACTGGAGAAAAACCTTTCAAAGTTGGTGTCATCTATATTAGTGCCCCTGGCGATATGGGTTATTCCTATCAACATGCTCAAGGTACAAAAGCCATGAAAGAATATTTCGGTGACAAGGTTGAAGTTACTGAATTAGAAGGTGTACCAGAAAATGATGAGTGTACAACTGCAATGGAACAACTTATTGGAGAAGGTTGTCAGATGATTTTTGCTAATAGTTATAATTATCAAGAATACATGTACAAACTTGCTCCAAAATATCCTAATGTTAAGTTTGAACATTGTAGTGGTTATTTAAAAACTGACAACATGTCCAATTACTTTGGAAGAATGTATCAGATGAGATATCTTTCCGGTATGATTGCTGGAAAAATGAGTAGAACTGGAAAACTTGGTTATGTTGGTGCTTTTAACACTCCTGAAGTTGTTCGTGGAATCAATGCATTTACCTTGGGTGCAAGAAGTGTTAATCCTAATGCTACAGTTCAAGTAGTTTGGACAAATTCATGGTTTGATCCAGGACTAGAAAGAGATGCATCTGTTTCTCTTCTTGACAGTGGATGTGATTTAATTGCTCAGCATCAAGATACTACAGAACCTGCTAAAGCCGCTGTTGAAAGAGGTAAGTATGCAATTGGTTACAATGCAGACTTTGCAAAAATTATCAATAATGACAACGTTCTAGTTTCTCCTATGTGGAACTGGGGAAATTACATGATTCCTGCAGTACAAAGTGCAATTGATGGAACTTGGAAAAGTGAAGCTTATTGGGGAGGTCTTGATGACGATATGATCAAATTAAGTCCAATTTCTCCTTTAGTACCTGCTGATTTCCAGGCTGTTGTTGAAAAAAAACTTGAAGAAATTAAGTCTGATAGTTTTGACGTATTCTGGGGACAGATTAAAGACAATAAAGGTAACTTAATTCAGGGACCAAATGCTAAGATGAGCGATGCTGATATGCTTTCAATGCAATTCTTTGTTGAAGGTGTTATTGGAAAAGTAAAGTAATTCTGATTTCTATTATTATAGGGTGGACAATTTAAGTCCGCCCTTTTTTAAATTAATTAAATTTGATAGGAAAAATAATACATGAATGATATAAACTATAAGGCGCCTCCTGTAGTAAGGATGGAGCATATTTGTAAGCGATTTCCTGGAGTTATTGCAAACAGTGATGTTTGTTTAGAGCTTTTTAAAGGTGAAGTTTTAGCTTTGTTAGGTGAAAACGGTGCTGGTAAAAGCACCTTGATGAATATGCTTATAGGGCTTTACAAGCAAGACCAAGGGACAATATTTATTCATGGAAAAGAAGCTGTAATTAATTCACCTCAAGATTCTATGGCCTTAGGGGTGGGAATGATTCATCAAGAATTTATGCTTGTTGGTAATCTTACAGTTGCAGAGAACGTAATTCTTGGAATTAAAGACCTTGATTTTGTTCCAAAAATGGGAATTATAAAACGTAAAATACAAGACATCAGTGAAAAATATGGATTGGCAGTCAATCCTGATTCCTTAATTGAAGATTTGACTGTTGGTGAACAACAGAGAGTTGAGATTCTTAAACTTGTTTATAGAGGTGCAGAGATTTTAATTCTAGACGAACCGACAGCAGTATTAACTCCTGGGGAAGCAAGAAAACTAAATGAAATAATCCATAAAATGCTTGCAGAAGGGAAATCTGCTATCTTTATTAGCCATAAAATGGATGAGGTTTTGGAGTTTTCTGATAGAGTTCAAATACTTCGTCGAGGTGTTAGCCAAGGGGTTAAATTTACAAAAGATATTAAAAATACCGGAGAGCTTGCAATGCTCATGGTTGGTCGCCCGGTTCTTTTTGAATTTGAACGAAAACCTTATGACCCTAAAGATGTAAAAGTTAAATTAGAAAATATAGTTGTTAGTGGTGCTTTAGGGGCTAGAAACATACTTAATGGAGTAAGCCTTGAAATAAGAGAAGGTGAAATACTTGGAATTGCAGGAGTTGCTGGAAATGGTCAACAACCTCTAAGTGAAGTAATTACCGGGTTGTGTTGTTCTACCTCAGGGAAGTTATTCTTGGATGGAAAAGATTTTACCAATAAACAGCCTTTGGCAATAATCAAAGAAGGAGTTTCCCACATACCAGCTGATAGAGGAAAGATGGGAATTGTTGGAGATATGAGTGTTGAAGACAATCTTTCTATGAAAAAATATAGAACAGCTCAATTATCAAAAGGACCTTTGTTAAAAAGAGGACTTTTTAGAAGTTTTGCAAACAATTTAATTAAGTTATTTGAAATCAAGACTCCTACAAAGGATACAGAGGTAAAATTTTTAAGTGGTGGAAATATACAAAAAACAATTCTTGCAAGAGAAATTGATTCCTGTAAGGGCATATTGATTGCTGTCTATCCTTCAAGAGGCCTTGATGTTGGTGCAACGCAGTCTGTTAGAGAAAGTATTATTTCTCAAAGAGACAAAGGTTGTGCTGTTTTGTTAGTGAGTGAAGAACTTGATGAACTCCTAATGATTTCAGATAGGATTGCCGTAATGCATGAAGGAAAAATAATTGGTACCGTTAACACAAAAGGTGCTGATATTGAGGAAATTGGATTAATGATGACAGGAATCAGGAGGTAAAAATGGAATTTTCACTAGAAAAACGTGAAGTAAGATCAAAAAAGCTGGTGTTTATTTTACCTATAATCTCAATTGTTATTTCAATGTTATTAGGTGCAATTATTCTTTTGGCTTGTAAAGTTAATCCTATAATGACCTATTTCTATTTGGTTAAAGGGGCTCTAGGAAATAAAATAAATTTGCTTAATACAATTGGAAAGGCGATTCCTTTGCTTTTATGTGGAGTTGGAGTCGGTATTGCATTTAAACTTAAATTTTGGAATATTGGGGCTGAAGGCCAATACGTTTGGGGTGTTATTGGAATTACTTGGGTAATGCTTTCAGGCAAATGGGCTGAATTAACAGCCGCAGGTACTTATTCCAATGCAAGTTGGGTAATGTTATTTTGGGCATGGGTACCTGATTCTCTTCTTCTTCCGATAGGAATCTTAGTCGGTATGTTGATGGGAGCCTTGTGGGCTGGTATTCCAGCATGGTTAAAAGCACATTGGAAAGTTGATGAAACCTTATCTACATTAATGTTAAACTATGTTGTTATTAAACTTGCCGAATATTTATATATCTCTAAATGGAAAGCTCCATTAGGAAATATGGGAACTCCTGATATTCCAGAAGCTGGTTTTTTAACTAGTTTTGGATATGGTGGAAAACTTAATACTGGATTGTTTATGGCTTTAGCAGTGGTTGGAATAATGTATTTTATTCTTTATAAAACTCGTTGGGGTTTTGAATTAAATATGATTGGGAAAAACAGTAAGGCTGCAAGATGTCAAGGAGTCTCAATTAAAAGAAATATTGTTATTGCTCTATTAGTTTCAGGAGCTATTTGTGGACTAGCAGGTGCTATTGATACTGCTGGAATAACTCATAAATTAACAAAAGGTGTTGATTCTGGTTATGGTTTTACGGGAATTGTAATTGCATGGATGGCTGGATTGAACCCTATAATTTCTATTTTTTATGCCCTTCTTATGGCTATTCTTAGAACTGGAGCTTTTTCCCTTCAAATAAAGATGGGCTTAAACTCAGCTATGGGAGATGTACTTCAAGGCTTAATTCTAATACCACTTTTGGCAACTAATATTTTTGTTGATTACAGGTTGGTGATAAAACACTATAAGAAAAAGATAATTGATAAAGTTGCATGCAAGGAGGAAGAATAATGGATTTTTTTACTAATGTTGTTGTTGCTACCCTAGTTATGGGAACTTCTTTGACCTTTGCTACGATAGGAGAAATTTTTACTGAAAAGGCAGGTATTTTAAATCTAGGTATGGAAGGAATGATGCTTTTGGGAGCTCTTTCTGGATTTGCTACGGTATTTTATTCTGGATCTTTGCTTTTTGGAATACTTGTTGGAATGTTTGCTGGTGTTTTTCTTGCTTTGATTCATGCCTTTCTGTCAATTAATATGCGTGCAAGTCAAGTTGTTTCAGGTCTTGCAGTAACCATGTTTGGAACGGGTTTAGCAAACTTTCTTGGCTATAGACTGGGACCTGCTCCTAGTTTTAATCTTGTTGGAATGAATTTACCAGTCAAGTTTAATGCAATTATTGTTCCGTTTCTTTCGGATATTCCGGTTTTTGGTGGTCTTTTTAGAGTGTCCATTCTTACTTATTTTATGTATGCTTTAATTCCTTTTGCCTGGTATTTTATGTATAGAACTAAATATGGATTAGCTTTAAGAGCGGTTGGTGAAAACCCAAGAACTGCGGCTGCAATGGGAATTAATGTAAATAAAACACGTTATATCTATACTTTAATTGGTGGAGCTTTTGCTGGTTTGGGTGGGGCTTGTATTAGCTTGTATCATACTCCAAGTTGGAACGAAAATATGACCGGTGGAAAAGGTTGGATTGTAATTGCACTTGTTATTTTTTCTGGATGGAATCCTGCAAAGGCAATAATTGGGACTTTTGTTTTTGGCGGAATAATGCAACTTCAGTTCGCAATTCAGGCCTATAATGGTTCAAGTGCCTTCATGGCAGGTTTGAAATCGATTCCTGGACAATTTTTTGGAATGGCTCCTTACCTTATTACTTTTTTAGTTCTTGCAATAATGACAGTAATATCTTCTCTCCAGCATAAGCAGTTTTCTTCTCCGTCAGCGCTTTGTACTTCTTTTGCTATTGATGATAAGTAATCCTTTTATTGTGAAATCTTTAATGTTAAGGAAGAATTTCATAAAGATTAAAATTTTTAATTGAATAAAGATATTTCATATTATTTTTTTGTTTTCTAATTATTTGTAACTTAATTTTGAAACTTTTGTTATTAATTTGTGTGACGGGTAATTATTTGAAGATAGTTGCGGTTGTTTAGAATATTTGTTAGAATAATTAAGATTGTTTTGAGTATGAGGGTAAAAGGGAAATATTAATGAAATTGAAAAGGTTTGTTCTTGTTCTTGCTACTTTGATTTGTGTTTTTTCAGCTTTTGCAGTAACAGAATATGTTAAAGTTGAGTCACCACTTTTTTTAGGGGCTAACTCTTCAGGTGAAATTGAGAATTTAGAGTTCCAAGATTTTTCTACTCAACTGGGGGTTTTAAGCAAAATAAGAGTTTTAGGCGAAGATAACTTGCAAGAGGATGAAATGATTTTACTTGCAACCAGTAGCAATATTTATATGGTAACCCCAGGTGATAAATATTTTTTAACTTATTATAATGGAAACAGTACGGTTCAACTAACTTTAATAGTCAGTAGTAATAAAGAAATTGTTATTCCAAATATTGCAAATGTAGACGGTAAAGATAAGACTTTTGTTGATTTGAAAGCTGAAATTGAACAGCTTATAAACTCTTATTTTCCTTTTTCTTATCCAAGTCTTGTTTTAAAAAGTTGTGGAGTGTTTCAAGTAAAAATTTTAGGTGAAGTTTTAAATAATGATGATTATATGGCTTGGGGACTCACTCACTTAAGTGATTTAGCTTTTATAGCTACAAAATATGCAAATTCTAGAAAAGTAACGATAATTGATTTAGCAGGTAAAAAAAATACTTATGATCTTTTTAAAGGAACTACTTTAAAGGAAAAAGATAATAATCCTTTGATAAATCCAGGAGATCAAATTTATTTTGAAAAAGCCGAAAAAGAAATTCTGCTTTTTGGAAGCGTTCATAATGAAGGAACTTTTCAATTAACCTCTGGAGAAGATTTAAAGACACTAATTAATGATGATTTGTATGGAAAAGGACTTCTTCCTTATGCTAATTCTCAGAAAATTTATATTAAACGTTATGTTGACGGAAAACAAGAAATTTTTTTAGTTGATATAGATAATGAAAGTTTTAATCTTGAAAATATGGATACTGTATTAATTTCGAATTCTGAAATAGCTAAGAAATCAATTTTAGTAGAAGGCGCTTTAAATGCTCCTGGAGCAACCACAACCGGTTCTCAAATACTCAGTAGTTCCAGTAGAATTCAATACTATTACTACCCAGGAGAGACAACCGATCAACTAGTTAAGACACTTTCTTCTAGCTTTCTTGTTTCAAGTGATTTGGAAAAAATGTATTTGAAACGTGGAGAAACAAGCATTAACTTACAAGCTGATAAAGTAATGGAAGGAATTAAGGGAGCAGACGAAGCTATTTTAGAAGGTGATTTAATTATTGTTCCATTTAGGCAAATGTTTGTTACCGTGAATGGGGCAGTTGTAAATCCTGGAGTTATTGCTTATGTTCCAGAACAAACTGCAGACTTCTATATAAGTATGGCTAATGGTTTTTCAGAAGAAGCTACTGCTTTAAAAACTTATTCAGTTAGAAATTCTGAAGGAAAGAAAATCAGTGGTAATTCAGTTATTCCTAACGGAAGTGTTATTACAGTAACAAGAAAGACTTTTAAGCAGGATTTATTGATTGCAACTTCTATTGTTGGTTTGGTAGCAACAATAATAAATATTATAATTGATGTCAAAACATTGACGGAATGAAGGTATCTTTAATGGAAAATAGTGATAAGAATATATTGAATAATAACGAAGAAGGAATAAGTTTAAGTCAGCTTTTTACTGTAATAAGTAGAAGATTCCGTTTGATTTTATTGTGCTTGATTATAGCAGTTGGTTTAGGAGCTTATTATCTTTATGTCACTGTTCCAATATTTGAATCAACTTCAACTGCTATGATTACTCCCATTACCAATTCTTCTTCAATTGAATCAATGTTGACCGGAGGGAGTAATTCTTCAAAGATTTCCACGGAAGTAAACCTTATTACATCTCTAAAAAATCTTGAAGAGGCCCTTAACTCATTGGATCTTACACTCTATATTGATTCGGAAGGTGTTCCTTATTCTCAAAAAAAAATAACTGCTTCTGGTCTTAAAAGAAATGTTTCAGTTTCAACTTTTAATGATACTAATATGGTAAGTGTGACAGTAAAAAATGAAAATCCTCAATTTGCTGCGGATTATGCAAACTCTATTCTTTCTGAATTTTCTAAATTACTCACTTCAATTGCTAAAAATTCCAAAACAACTCAAAGACTATTTTTGGAATCTCAAATTCCAATAAATGAAGATAATCTTAAAGAATCCACCTACGTTCTTACAAAATTTAAAGAAGAAAGTGGAATAACACAGATGACTAGTAATAACGCTGTATTAGCCGAGCGTCTTTCCTTTTTTCAGTTGAAAAAGGAACCGCTTAAAATTCAAGAAAAGGAATGTATTGACCTTGTTTCTTCTTATTATGAAGCTCTTAAGGAAAATAATGAAATTAGTGATATAGAGGATTTTAAAGAAAATTCCGATATTAATAAAATTCTACTAAATCAACAAGTTTGGAAAAAAGAACTATTAATGTATGCAAGTATGGAAAATCTTGCTATTTCTGATAAACAAGAAAATATTCCTACAAGTTCTGACAGAGTTTATGTTCTTGAGAACTCTATTTCTTCGAGTAAAAAGGAACTTTTGGATAAAATAAAAACTATATTACAAAATGAAGTTAGTAATAATGATTTATATACTCAACTTCAGATTAATAATTATTCTCAAGCTTTGGTAAAAGCACTTTCTGTTGTAATTGAAATTGCAGCTATTGAAGAAGTTGAAAGTGGTTATCAAACTGAATTGGATAAATATCCTGTTCTTGAACGGGAACTAATTGAAAAAGAGGGCGACGTTAAAGTTTACCAAGCTTTAGCTCTTTCTTTGAGACAAATGCTAGAAGATACTAAACTTGTAGAATCTGCAATCAGTGGTTACGTTACAATAATTGATATGGCTAGAGTTCCATATACACCGGTAAGTCCTAACAAAATGTTGATATTGTGTATTTCAATCCTTCTTGGTTTTTGTTTTGGAGTTTTATTTGCTCTTATTAGGGATTGGAAAGATGTTGTAATTTCAAATATTGATACAGTAAAGAGGATTCTTCCTTCTACAATACCATGTCTTGGTTGGTTTCTTCTGTTGGATTTCGGTAAAGTTGGTAAAAGTGATTACTCCCTTGTTTCTCTTGAATATCCAACCTCCTTTGTTTCTGAACGTTATAATTTTACTATAAGTAACATCCTATTTTCTTCAGCTGATGAAATAAAAGTTATTGGAGTAAATTCTTCAGGAATAGGTGAAGGAAAAAGTTCAATGGTTTGTAATCTTGGAGTTAGTTTCTCAAGACAAAATAAAAAAGTTTTGATAATTGATGGAGATTTAAGACATCCAACTATAGAAAATTATTTTAAAAATAAAAAAGCTAAATATGGAATAGTAGATTATATTGTAGCAAAAAGGCCTTTGGAAGGTTGTATTATTCGGGCTCTGGGTGATAACGAAAACCTTGATATTCTTCCAGTTGGACATACTACAAGAAAGCCTGCAATTATTTTTAATTCAAAATCTTTTGATACCTTAATGAAAGATTTAAGAACTAAATATGACATAATATTAATCGATTCTCCACCTTTCTCAATTGCAAGTGAATTTGCAGCAATTCAGAAATATTGTGATGGAATTGTAATCAATGTTAGAGCTGGAATTACTACTACAACTGCTTTAAGTACTTTATATGAGAGTTTGACCCTTATTGGAACTAAAATTTTGGGATTTTTATATAATGGAGTAATATATTCTTCTAGTGAAGGATATAATTACTTTGGACGTTATAGCTATGGATACAAGGATCAAGGTTATTATGGAAGTGAAAAAGGTTATAAAAAGCCAAAAAAAGGTGAAGATTTTCTTGCTTCTAGTAAAGGAAGGCTTTCTCGAAAGTATAATAAAATTTACAAAAGAGAACTCGGTGAACGAGAAAATGCTTTTTCTTCCCTTGCTTTAAAAGAACCTATTTATCTTAAAGACCTTCAGGCTTTTAAATCTTCTAAATTGAATAGTGCTTTTAGTAAAACAGATGAAATATTTGATGGTTTTGAAATAGAAGAAGTTGAAAAACCAGAAGAAACTACAGAGAAAAAAGTAGAAAGTGGGTATAAAGATATACTTGATGAGATAGAAAATGATCCCAATTCTGTTGGGAAAATAAAGGATTAAATTTTTGACGTCAGTTTTTACTGGCGTTATTTTTTTGGAGGAAAAATGGAAAATATCTTTATGGGTAGGTCTCTTTGCGTTATTGAAG
>JBAYZQ010000012.1:0-29275 GCA_041672385.1 Sphaerochaetaceae bacterium
ATCTGTTTGGTGGGTATTTAAAACTTTATACGAAAAAGGCTTAATTTATGAAGGTTATAATATTTTACCTTATTCTCCAGCTCTTGCTTGTCCTCTATCTAATTTTGAAGTTAACCAAGGTGGTTATCAAGATGTTGTGGACCAGGCTGTAACTGTTAAATTTAAAATAATTGATGATGATTGCTATTTCTTGGCTTGGACAACAACACCTTGGACTCTTCCAAGTAATTTAGCTTTAGCTTTAGGTGCTGATATCGACTATGTTAAAATTCTTGATAAAAACAGTAACGAAAAATATATTCTTGGCGAACAAAAGTTATCTTCTTATTACAAGGAAGAAAGTGAATATGAAGTTCTTGATCATTACAAAGGAAAAGACCTAGAAGGGAAAAGATATGAACCTTTATTTCCTTATTTTAAAGATTTATTTGAAAAGGGAGCTTTTGTTACTGTTTTAGGAGACTATGTTACAACCGAAGATGGTTGTGGAATAGTCCATACTGCCCCTGGTTTTGGTGTTGATGACTACGAAGTCCTTAAAAATACTGGAATTCCTGTGGTTTGTCCAATTGATGATGAATGTAAGTTTACCTCTGAGGTTTCAGACTATGAAGGGCTCTTTGTAAAAGATGCAGATAAGCCAATTATTAAATATTTAACAGAAACGGGACAGTTGGTAAAACGTGAGAATTTCCTTCATAGTTATCCTTTTTGTTATAGAACTCACAAACCTTTGATCTACAGAGCTTTAACCTGTTGGTATGTAAATGTTACAAAAATAAAACAAACAATGATTGATTCTAATGAAGAAATTCATTGGATGCCAGAACATATTAAACACGGAAGATTTGGTAAATGGCTTGAGGGAGCTAAAGACTGGGCAATTTCTAGAAATAGATTTTGGGGAAATCCTATTCCTGTTTGGAAAAGTGATTCAGGTGACTATATTGAAGTTATTGGATCTAAAGAAGAACTTGAAAAGAAATGTGGTCAAAAAGTTGATGACCTTCATAAACAATTTGTTGACGAACTAACTTGGCCAAGTCCTGACGGTAAATCAACAATGCACAGGATTGGAGATGTTTGGGATTGTTGGTTTGAAAGTGGTAGTATGCCATATGCACAAAAGCATTATCCATTTGAAAACAAAGAAAAATTTGAACAGAATTTTCCAGCTGATTTTATTTGTGAAGGTTTGGATCAAACCAGAGGTTGGTTTTATACTCTTGCTGTAATAGCAGCCGGTTTATTTGAGAAACCTGCTTTCTACAATTGTGTAACAAATGGAATAATTTTATCCTCAGATGGAAGAAAGATGTCCAAAAGTCTTCGAAACTTTACCGATCCGAACATTGTAATGGATACTTTTGGAGCTGATGCAATTCGATTTGCTTTAATGAATAGTCCAGCAGTCAGAGCGGAAGATTTAAAATTCTCTGATGATCTTGTTAAAGATGTGTTAAAGAATTTCTTGATTCCAATTTGGAATGCATATTACTTTTTTGTTACTTATGCCAATTTGGACAAATTTTCTTTTGATACCAATTTTAATCCTAAAAATCTCAAAAATCCGATGGATAAATGGGTTGTTTCAGCTGTTCAAAGGTTAGTGAAAGAAACAACAGATAAACTTGATTATTATGATGTTGAAAAAGCTTGCCAAGCACTTCAGCAATTCGTAGAAGATTTAAATAACTGGTATATTAGAAGAAGTCGTAGAAGATTTTGGAAAAGTGAAAGTGATAGTGATAAAAGAGATGCTTATAATACATTGTATTATGTTTTACTAAATTTGATTAAACTTTCTTGCCCTGTTATTCCTTTTATTACTGAAGAAATATATCAAAACTTGAAAACTGATGATATGAGAGAGTCTGTTCATCTTTGTGATTATCCGGAATATGATGAAAGTTTAAGAGCTTTAGATCTTGAAAAAGAAATGGAAATGGCTCAAAAAGCAATAAGTATGGGAAGATCATTAAGAAGTTCAAATAATCTTAAGATTCGTCAACCTCTTAAACAGCTTTTCATAGTAGATATTGATGAGGAAGAACAGAAAATCTTAAAAAAGATGAGTCCTATTATTTTAGAAGAATTAAATGTTAAAGAAGTTAAAATTAAAGGTGATGAAAGCGAAATAGTTACTTATAAAGCTAAACCAAATTTTAAAAAGTTAGGTAAAAAACTTGGGAAAAACATGAAAGAAGTTTCTGAGGTTATTCAATCATTCACTAATGAAACCATTGATGGTATTTTGAAGGGAAAGACTGAAGTAGTAGAATTTTCTAACGGAAGAATTGAAATTACAAGTGATGATTTAGTAATTCAACGTCAAGAAAAAGAAGATTTGAAAGTTGTAAATGATGGGAAATTAACTTTAGGTTTTGATACAAAGATAACAAAAGAATTACTTTATGAAGGACTTTCAAGAGATATTATTAGAACTATTCAGAATTTAAGGAAAGACCAAGGATTTGAAGTTTCAGATCGTATTGAATTTCAAATTGGTGGACCAATTGAAATTAAACAAGCTTTCGAGAGTTTCCAAAATTATATAAATGATGAAACCCTGGCTTTAAATTCCGAATATGTTGATAATCTTTATGGAGCTGAATTTAACCTAGGTGATTATACAATTACTTTGATGGTAAAGAAAGTTGGTGCATAAATGAAAAAACGAAGGGAACAATTCAATATTTTAATTATTTTAATTATTTTTATAGTTTTGTTTTCTTCGTGTGTTTCAAAAGGTCCAGAAGACGATTCCTTGTTTTTTCAAGGCCTTGGTGAAGAAGGGGCCTTTGTGATGACAAGTACAAAAGAAAATCTCGAAGGACTTGGGGTAGAGTTTGATGTTGAACCGAAAATCCTTAATAAAATTGATAGAATTTCGGTTTCAATTAAAGATAATGAATTTTATGGTGGCTTAGAGGGTGAATTTTCATCATTTTTTGTAAATACTGCATTGGTTGTTGCAAAAGATTACAAAAAAAAAGGAGATTACTTTCAGAAAGTTGATTCATCCTTGCAATTAGGCTCACCAAAAAATAATTTATTGATAATTTCTTCCAACAAATTTGATCAGGCTAGACAAAAAACTGTGGATGAAAGGGTAATCTATATTGATTCAAGTACAGCAGAATTAATGAAAGCTGCAGATTTAGCTGTGTACTCCAATCAACCAACTTCTTTAAAATTACTTGGTTATGATATAGATGATTCTATTGCTTTAACTATGAAAACTCTTTTAATTTATTTTAAAGATGGTATGGTTTATCTTTCTGCAGATTTTAAAGATGAGAAATCAGCAAATACCTTTTCAACAGTTGTTAGAGCCAGTTATATTACGGGATTAAAGAAAAGAAAAGAAAAAATTGATATAAATATGTTAAAGCAGGTATTTACACTTGAAAACAACTTGGTAGAAATTAATGGAATAGCTATGATGGATTCACAAATACAAAATATTGATTTAATAATTGAAAATTTTATTTAAGGAAAGAAATATGAAAAAAAGAATTTTAACAGGAGATAGAACTACTGGGAAGTTACATCTAGGACATTATGTGGGAAGTTTACAAAGCAGAGTAGAATTACAGGATGATTGTGAAACTTTCATTTTATTGGCTGATGTACAGGCGTTAACAACTCATTTTAGTAATCCTGAGCTAATTTATTCAAGTATTTATGATGTTGCTTTGGATAATCTTGCTGTCGGTTTAGATCCAGAAAAAATTACTTTTGTCCAACAATCTCAGATTGCTTCAATTGCAGAACTTACTATTTTCTATTCAATGTTGGTTTCTGTTAATAAACTTGGACATAACCCAACTATTAAAACTGAAGCAAAAAATTATGGATATAAAGAAATGACTTATGGCTTTTTAGGTTATCCAGTCAGTCAAACAGCTGATATTACTTTCTGTAACGCCGATTTAGTTCCCGTAGGAATTGATCAAATGCCTCATATTGAATTTTCTCAACAACTTGTAAGAAAATTTAATGCACAATATGGAACTAATATTACGCAACCTGAAGCTAAATTATCCAAAGTTGGAAGATTATGTGGTCTTGATGGAAATGAAAAAATGGGTAAAAGTCTTGGAAATGCCGTTTATCTTAGTGATACAAAAGAAACTGTAACATCTAAAATAATGAAAGCAGTTACAGATACAAACAGAATTAGTGTTAAAATTCCAGGAAATCCTGATGTTTGTACTGTTTATAAATACCATCAAGTTTTTAATTCAACAGAATCTGAGAATATTGGTTCTATGTGTAGAAAAGCCGAAATTGGTTGTGTAGCTTGTAAAAAACTTTTAGCAAAAAAAATGAATGAAATCCTAGATCCTATAAGAGAAAGAAGAAATTATTTTGAAGAAAGAAGGGACCTTGTAAAAGATTACATTATGGAAGGTTCTAAAAAGGCAAACAAAATTGGCGATGACAATCTAAATCAAATTAAAGAAAAAATGCATATCAGTCTTTAATTAAAGACAGGTTTTAGATATGTTTATTTCGTAGGTTTCAACTTGATTTTCAGTTCTTTCAAGAATTTCTTCGATATTCATTTTGTTAAAGTTGTCAGTTTCTTTTTCAATTTTAGGTTTAACAAGGGGATGTTTAGGGCTGAAAATTACACAGCAATCATCGTAAGGAAGAATACTAGTTTCATAGGTTCCAATTCTTTTGGCAATATCAATTATTTCTTCCTTATTAAAACCCACAAGCGGTCGTAAAACCAAGAGTTCACTTGTGGAGTTTGTATAAGCTAGACTCTCAAGAGTCTGGCTAGCAACTTGTGATAAAGCTTCGCCGGTTACTATACATTTACATTCTCTTTCTTTTGCAATGTGGTTTGCAATTTTCATCATACATGACCTCATCATAAGAGTATGTTCTTCTTCATTACTATGGTTTTTAATCCATAATTCAGTTTCAGTAAAGTTAATAATATGAAGAACTGTTCCTTGGAGAAAAGGTCCCAAAATAGTTGCAAGATCTTTTACTTTTTGGAGGGCTAAATCAGAAGTGTAAGGATAGGCATGAAAATATAAACAATCTAACTTGAGCCCTCTTTTAGCCATTTGGTAGGCTGCAACTGGTGAATCAATCCCACCACTTAAAAGCAATAAACCTTTTCCAGCAGTTCCCGTAGGAAGCCCACCGGGGCCTGCAAGAGGGGAAGAGTAAATATAGGCTTTATCTCTAATTTCAATAAATATTTTTTTGTCTGGATTATGAACATCAACTTCCATTTTTGGATAAGTATCAAGAACAATTCCCCCAATTTCACAACAAATTTCATAACTATTTAATTTAAAACCTTTATCGGCTCGTCGACATTCTATTTTAAAAGTACCTTTTCCATTGTTAAAAGGTTTTTCACTAAGGAAGCTTTTTACTACCAAGATTATAGAATCCATATCTTTTTCACATTTAATGCATTTTGAGAATCCTACTATTCCAAAAGTGGTGGACATAGCTTTTTCAATTTGTTTCTCAGGAGTATTTTCTTCAAATTCAAAGAAAATTCTTCCCTTTTGTTTTGAACAAACACTATGCCAAGGCCTCATTTTGAGTTTTACATTATTTTTTAGTTTTTTCTCAAATCCACTTCTATTTAAACCTTTAAGAGAAATTTCTCCAAGTTTTATTAAATATAATTTACTATTTTCCATTTTAATTCCTTATAAAGATAAGTTGTTTTTAACTTCAATCATTTTAGCTGCTAATAATTTGACTTCTTTCATATTGGTAGAATATCCTAAAGAAATTCTTACTGTTCCTAGGGAAGTTTTTTCATCAAATCCCATATACCTTAAGATTCCAACGTTATTCCCCTTAGCATTGTTAGAACATGCACTTCCACTTGATAGACAAAATCCTGCTTTGTCCATCATTCTGACAAAAACTTCTCCAGGTACATTACCAGCAGATACAGTAATGATATAAGGTGAAAATTCAGAAGAGCTTTCCATTGAAGGAGATAGAATAGTAAAATTAGCTTGTGATAATGTTTCCTCAAGGTAATTCCTACATATTTTAGCATTTGTATAATGAATTTTAATGTCCTTCAAAGATTCCTCTAGGGCAATTGTCAT
Organism: Sphaerochaetaceae bacterium; assembly: GCA_041672385.1. GTDB lineage: Bacteria > Spirochaetota > Spirochaetia > Sphaerochaetales > Sphaerochaetaceae > JBAYZQ01. The sequence continues at coordinate 6,105 of JBAYZQ010000012.1, forward strand.
GGCAGAAATACCAGGAAGATTTTCAGTTCCTCCTCTTAAAAAAAATTCTTGTCCACCACCACTAGAAAGGGGAAGTATTCTATTGTTTTTATTATACAAAATCCCAACACCCCTAGGTCCACAAAATTTATGAGCAGAAAATGAGGCCGAGTCAATTCCCAGATCCAAAAGGTCAATTGGAATTTTACCTAACGCTTGAACTCCATCGGAATGAATATGAATTTTCCTAGAAGAGGAAAAATTTTTACAAATTTCAGAAATCTTTTTCAGGTTTTGAACAGTTCCAACTACATTATTTACTAGCATACAAATTACCATTCTCGTATTACTATTTAAAAGGGGAATAAGTTTTTCTGGATTAATAAAACCCTTTGGACAATTTAAATATTTAACATCAAAACCTTTTTCCCGTAATATTCCTTCATATCCTGAAATAGCACTATGTTCCATTCTAGTAATTATAACTTGTCCAGGATTTGGAGAACGAAAAAGTGAATTTAGAATTATTGAATTAGATTCAGTACCTCCGGAAGTAAAAAAAATCGTTTTTGAATCAACTTTTAATAGAGATGCTATTTGTTCTCTATAATCTTCAAGTTTTTCTTTTGCTCTAAATCCCTCACCATGAATTGAAGAGGGATTTCCAATAAAATTTCTTGCTGTTTCGCAGTAAGCTTCTATTGAGTGTTCACTCATTGCAGAAGTAGCTGCCCAATCAAAATAATACATCAATATAATGCCTTTTTAAGTACAACATCCTTAATTAATTCAAAATCTACACTTTGGAGAACATATTCCCCTTGGCCTTTTAATAACACGAAATTAATTAATTTATTGCTTCTTTTTTTGTCTTTTAATAATTGAAGTTGAAAATCTTGCCATTCACTACGGTCTAAACGGTAATTAAAATCAAAATTAAAATAACAAAATAGTTTATTTACACCATGAGCAAATTCAGGAGTTGTAATTCCCAACTTAACACCGGTTTCAATGGCTCTTCCGACTCCCCAAGCAACAGCTTCACCATGTGACCATGCAGAAAAGTGAGTATGAGTTTCAAGTGCATGACCAAAGGTATGCCCTAAATTTAAAGCTTGTCGTATGTTCTTGGTTTCTTTAGGATCTTGGCTAATAAAATCATTTTTAACTTTCAAAGAAAGTCTTATTAATTCGTCCAAAATTTCAATGTCCCTGTTTAATATCTTTTCTTTATTTTCTACCAAAGTAACATAAAGTTTGTCATCAATTGAAAGAAGAGCATGTTTTAAAACTTCTGCGAGTCCATTTTTAAATTCCTGATCGGAAAGGCTAATAAGGGTGTCAGGACAAATAATAACTTCATTTGCAGGATAAAAAGTTCCAATTAAATTTTTGGAATCATTAAAATCAAAACCTGTTTTACCACCCAAAGCAGCATCAACCATACTTAAAAGGGTAGTCGGAATTAGGGTAAGTTTTGCCCCTCTCATGAAAACGGAAGCAGCAAAAGCCGTTAGGTCACAAATTACCCCTCCACCAAAAGCGATAAAAACTGTTTCTCTAGAAAGATGTTTATCCGCTGCTTTTTTTAGAATTTTTACTATTGAATTAAAATTTTTATAGTTTTCTCCACTTTTCAACACAACATTGGGCTCTGGAAGAGGTCTAACCATTTTTGCGGTATTTTCATCTACCACAAAAAGAAAATTGGACCCATAAGAGCTTATTTTTTGACTTAATTGACAATAATTTTCAACAAATATTACGTCTGTATTTAAAGATTTAAACGACTTATCCATATAATAATACTACTATAAAGCAATAAATTATTCTAGGTTTTTACTCTAGCTTTAGTAAATTAAGCATCTTGGAGTAAATTCTACTTAATTGTTTATTATCAGGCATTTTTTCTTTCAAAATTTCTAGGGCAAAACTTGTATTTGCTATACTGTCAAATAAATCTTTATTAATTGAAAAACAAAAACAATTTTCACTTTTGGCAACTAACTCTATAAATCCCAATTCGCTTTGTTTACGATTGTATTGAGCAAAATTAAGTAGACAGTTAAAATTTGAAGCCATTTTATCAATATCGTCAGCTGTATAATTAATTGAAGTTGAAATTTTGGTAATAATTTTATTTTTAGGTAATTTACTATATAAATCTATAATATTAAAAAGAGTATCACCTTTATGAATATACTGGTTGTTATAAACCAACACAGATTTAAAATTTTGAGGATGACGTCTAGCATTTTTTTGTCTTGAATATAAAAACTTTAAATCTTCTAGATTAATTAATAAAAGTTCCTCTTTTTTCCCTTTTGCATTTGTTGTTACAAGTAAATTTATTTCTTTACCATAAACGTTTATAGTTTTATTTTTTGATTTAAGATTATCTTTATTCTTAAAATTTTCACTTCTTGGTTTTTCGTTTTTACTGTAGGAATTAATCTCATTGTAAAGGGTGGGACTAATTAAATCTAAATACTCCTTTTTTAAAGGGGAAACAGTTCTTGCATACATTCTTGAAGTATTAACAATTTCACCAGCAAGAATATATTCAGGCGCTTGCTTAAACCAAGCACTGGCTGGGTGAATATAAATTCGATCAATTGTGGGGCTTCTATAAACATTCGCTTTGTATCTTTTACAAATATATTGTTTTAATCCACTGGCAAGACAACATAAATATTCTTTGATAGTTCCACCATTTAAAAGAACAAATCCGAGATCAGTTACAATGTCAGAAAGTTGATCTTTAACATGAACAATTTCAATCATTATTTGCAAGTCAAAAAAGTATTTCTTGCAAAATTGAGTTTTTTCTTCAATGTTTTTACATTCAATAAATTGGTGAAAAATATCCAAAAATGAGACAAAATCACCAAATTCGGAATTAAAATTTTTCTGTGCATTTCTAGCTTCATTTTCTTGTCCTTCAGGAAATAAAAATGGTGTTCTAACAGAAAGAAAACTGACTGCAATTAAAATATCATCAATGACATCTGGATAATTGATTAAGGCTTCCACAATAACTCGACTTTGTCTTGGAAGAAGTGGAAAATTAACCATAAGATTTCCAATATTTGTTAATTTTCTATCTTTATCAATTGCATTTATATCTCTAAGGGTTTTTTCTGCACTTATAATTGCGGCTTTCTTTGGTCTAGTTATAAAAGGAAAATTTTCAAAATCATAGATACCTAAATCGCTCATTCTAAGTACAACTTCTGAAAGATCTGTTCTTAAAATTTCTTCGGTGGTATACTCCTGTTTTGCATCGTAATCTTCTTTAGAATATAATCTATAACAAAAACCAGCGCTGGTTCTACCGGCACGACCTTTTCGTTGTTGAGCTGATGATTTACTAATTCCTTGGGTAATTAAAGAAGAAGAATAATTAATTTGATTATAAAAATTAATTTTGGCCATTCCACTATCAATTACAGTTTTTATACCATCAATTGTAATACTTGTTTCTGCAATATTTGTAGCTACTACTAATTTTATTTTTCCTAAAGAAGTAGGGTTAAATACGCTAGATTGTTCTTCTTTATTTAGTCTTCCATAAAGAGGATAAATTTCAAGATATCGACTATCACAAAAATGATTAATTTCATTAATACAAGATTTTATATGAAATTCTCCGGGCAGAAAAATTAATATATCATCTTTATAGGTGTCGATATTTTGTTTTAAAAGTTTAATTTTAAAATTTATTATTTCAATAATTGTTTTAAAAAGTTTATCTGTATTTCTTGGTTCAAATTTAACATTAACATATTTTGTATTAATAGGATAAATCTTGGTTGGAATGGATATTATTGGACAATTATTAAAAAATTTTGAAAAGCGTTTTGTATTAATTGTAGCTGAAGAAATAATAACCTTTAAATCTTCTCTTTCATTTTGTAAGTTCTTTAAAAGCCCAAGTATAAAATCAATATTTAGGCTTCTTTCATGTGCTTCATCAATTAATAAAACACTATAATCTTTTAATGTAGGATCAGTTTTAATTTCTTGCAATAAAATACCATCTGTCATTATTTTTATTCTAGTATTGGTATTTGTAGTATCATAAAAACGCATTTTGCAAGAAGCAAAATTATTTTCTGAATTCATTTGTTTATTTACAAAATCACATACACTTAAAGCAGCAATTCTTCGTGGTTGGGTAACTCCCACCATTTTACTTACTGCATAACCTGCCTCAAGTAATATTAAAGGCAATTGGGTGGTTTTTCCACTTCCTGTTGGACTTTCAACAATAATAGTTTTGTTTTTTTCTAATAACGCAACTATTTCATCTTTGTGTTTATAAACAGGTAAATCTTTAAAATTCACTAATTTTTCTCCAAAATTATTTCGATAACCTTATTTGCTGTTATTTCGGAATAAATTTCTCTTGTGCTTAAGTTTTTCAAAGTTAATTTATCATTACTAATTTGAGTAATAGAGTATTTAATATTGTTTACTTGAGCATACTTATACTGTTGTTTCATTTTCTTATCATCAAGATAAATATCAGTTTTAATTCCATTATTTCTTAATAATGAGGCAACTTTAGCCCTTTCTTTTTCTAACGAACCATCTGAAAAAATAATAACTTGTGCTGAAGGAGCATTATTTAATTTTTTAGTATCTAGAGCGGCAATAAGACGGTCTATTCCCACACAAGAACCCACACCAGCGTAATGTTGTTTTGAATAAAGAGCGGTTAAATTATCATATCTTCCTCCAGAACAAACACTTCCAATTTCAGGACAATCATCAAGATAAGTTTCGAAAACTACTGCTGTATAATAATCTAAACCTCGAGTAATTGAAGGGTCAAAAATTACATTATCGGAAATTCCTGTTTCTTCTAGAAGCTGGAATATTTCCTTCATACGTTTTGAAGATTCAGTTTCACTGCCTATAAGATTTTCAATTTCAATTATTCTATTTAAAAATCCAGTAGCTTTTGGGCTGGTGAATTTCATTATTTTTTCTATCTTTTCCTCTTGAATCCCTTCTTGGGATAGCATTTGTTCTATTTCTTGTTTTTCAACTTTTTTTATTTTATCGAGAATTCTTAAAATATTTTCATTTTGACTATCAAGGTCATTTTTCTTAAGAAATTCATTTAATAAACCTCTATGAGAAATTAGAATTTTAAAAGTTCCAACTTCTAAAGATTTTAAACAACTTTCCATAAGAGAAATTATTTCAAAGTCAGAAAGTACACAAGAAGCTCCAACTATATCAAAATCACATTGATAGAATTCTCTATAACGACCTTTTTGTGGATTTTCACCTCTCCAAACTTTATCAATACAATAACGTTTAAAGGGAAATTCAATTTCATTCTGGTGTAAAGCTACAAAACGAGCTAGAGGAACTGTCAAATCGAATCTTAATGCTACATCTCTTCCACCATTGTCTTTAAAATGGAAAATTTGTTTGTCGGTTTCACCTCCACCTTTACCTAAAAGTACTTCTTGGTATTCTAAAACCGGTGTATCAATTGGCATGAAACCAAATCTCTGAAACTGTTTCTCTAATTTTTCAATCAAAAATTTCCTTTTCAATTGGTCTTGTGGTAATGTATCTCTAAATCCCTTTGGAATTTTAGGCTCTATCATTTAAGGGCTCCTGTTGAATATTTATCAAATATATGCTTTTATTTAATTCTAAAGAAAACTAGCAGGACTGTAAAGAGAAGTATGCTCATAAGATATAAAAATGGCCAGCAGGGCGTTGATTCTGTGGCAAAGATTTACACTAAAGAAGAACATCATATCGATAAGGCACTTATTGATAAGGATGCGGTGCGTGCAATAAGACGTTTAACAACAAATGGCCATGAAGCTTATATAGTAGGTGGAGCTGTAAGAGACATAATGTTAAATAAAATCCCAAAGGATTTTGATATTGCAACTGATGCTTCACCACGACAAGTTAAAAAACTATTTTATCATGCCCGAGTAATTGGAAAACGTTTTAAGATTGTTCACCTTGTTTATCCGGATAAAATTTTAGAAGTTACTACTTTTAGGAGTTTAGAAGAAGCTGAAATAGGTAAAAGTAATGTTTTTGGGACTATTGAAGAAGATGCAAAACGAAGAGACTTTACTTTAAATAGCCTTTATTATCAACCGGAAAAAGAGCAACTTTTAGACTTTAACGAGGCCTTAAAAGACATTAAAAAGAAGAAAATATGTTCTGTTGTTCCTTTATCCTATTCTTTTATTGAAGATCCAGTTAGGATGATTCGTGCTATTAAATATTCAGTTACTACTGGTTTTAAGCTAGCATTCTCTGTAAGTATAGCAATAAAAAGAAATAGAAGAAATTTAGCTGGAGTTAGTAATTCTAGACTTACAGAAGAAGTATTTAAAATTTTAAGTTCTGGCTATAGTGCTAAAATTTTTAAAAAATTAGATAATTTTGGTCTTTTAGTTTATATTTTACCTTGTTTTTCAATTTATACTAATTATCCCCAGGTTTTTGAAAGTCTTAATAAGCTTGATATAGATATTTCAAAATTAAAAGCAGATGAAACAGAGACTGAGGTAAAAAAAGCTGAAATGTTTAAAGCTTTAACTGAAGCCATTATTGTAAATACTCCCGGTGATTTTACTCCAGAAGAGAGATTTAAGGATATTTTTCAACAAATGAAAGTGTTTATAAGTCCAATTACCCCTCCAAATTTGGATTTGGAGCGTGCTGTATTTCTTTACATGAAAGAAAATGAAATTACTATACCTAAGAGCAAGCAACCCAATAAGATATCTAAAATTAAAGTCATTGAAAAGAAAAAGAAAAAACCTATTCAATACAACAAAAAGAACAAGAAACATAAAACAAATTATCCTGCTAAATCAATATCAACAGATTCTAAATAATTTAAGACCAAGGAACAATGTCAACTTTAGCATCAAGGATATGAATTCCTCCATATCTTTCAAGGGAATCAATTACGAATTCTTGTATTTCTGGAATATATGAGGGTTGAATTTTATTGGGAGAACGTAGGTTTATTTTTAATTTGTAGCCATCTTCAAAATGTTCAGTTTCTAGGCTTTCAATTTTAATATTATAATCAAATTCATAAAAACAATGTGAAAGCATTTGCATAAAAGTTGTCTTGCTTAATACAGTTTGTTTAGGAATTGCAAAATCAGGTTTAACCAGTGTTTTCTCAAAAGATTTTTCTTTCCTCCAAAAAGGCATTTTCTTTAAAAATACTTGAATTGAATCGTAAACAATTCCTGGCGAAGTTCTAGTAATTTCTATAGCTGGAACAGGTATGACATGTTTCCCTTCTGTATACCTTATTCTTAAGGCAGTTTCAATTTCTTCCTTTGTAGTTACATCTTCAATTTTTATAATTTTAAAAGGTGAAGGAAGATTAAGGCGTTGTGAAATAGTAAAAATCATTTTTTCACTTGTTCCAATTATTAGAATTTTTCTTGATTTTTCCTTTTGAATTGCTGTAATTGTCTCTTGGCAATGGGTCTCATCTCTAAATAATGCTCTTTTCATAGCTGAAATGAAGTTTTTTTCTTTTTTGGCTGATTTACCCGCAATTATTTTATTATTTCTAATTAAAAGCCCATCATCAATAATTAATTCGATTCTATATTTGTTTGCAACGTACTGAGAACGAAAACTTTTACCAGTTCCGCTTTTTCCCACAAGGGCATATACCTTTATTCCTTCAGAATAAAATAATGAAAATATATCTTTAAAATGAAAATTCATATTTCAATTATAATGTTTTTGTTATAAAATAAAAATGATTTTGCGTAAAATTTAGGAGATTTTAAACAATAGATGAAGTTTATTTTAGGATTTTATAGCCAGCAACTAGAAGGAGCAAACAGAGAATCTGTTGAAAAGGTAGTCAATTCTGCCTTAAAATCGTTGTTGCAAAAATTGTATAATAATACAAGTTATAAAATTAATCTTCATATATCAGGATTTTTAATGGAGTGGATTGAAATTAATCAACCAGAAATCAATACTTTAATTAATACCTTGGTTAGAAAAGGTCAATTAGAGTTGTTAAGTTCCTCTTTTTATGGCTCTACACTTTCCTTGCTTCCTAGGTCTGAAAGATCTTCACATATTGAAAAAACAACTACTTTTATTAGAAAAAGATATGCAAAGAGACCAAAAGGTTGTTGGTTTTATAATCAAATTTGGGATTCCAGTTATATTTCTACAATGAATATTTGTGGATTAGAGTATGCCGTTATGAGTATTAATCAAAAAAATCTTTCAGTTAAGAATGAACCTTTTTTGATGACTAAACTTGGTGCAACAAATTGCATTATTCCAAGTAATTATGATTTTTCTCTTTTGGTTAAAAATGCATTTGTTGAAAAAGAGAAAACTGAAACTTATATTGAAAAAATAAAACAAATAAAAATATCAAAATCCAGTTATATGGACTTTGTTATGGTAAACCTTGATCAAATTATTTATGAAGGATTAAATACTGTTGCTATTATTGATGCTATTTTTAATAAATATATTGAGGAAAATTATATTCCTTCTAGTATTGATAGTAGTGGTATAATGAACAAAAAGGAAATCAAAAGGGGATATTTGGTTCCTGGAATATATGGATGTGATATAAATTCAGAATATACTTGTCCCGAAGAATTTGTTAATAAAGATAAGTATTTAGCTCGCCTTAATGGACGGTTATTTGCTTTGAGATTGGTAATAAAGAACTTTGTTTCAGATAAGTACTTAAAGAAAGAATTGAGGAATAGCCTTACTAAGTGTGTTCTTCCTCCAACAATTTTTCAAAAAGAGTATTTTCAAACTTATTTATGGAATCTTGAAAGAAAAATCGGTGAAATAGAACATATTTTGGTTTTAAATAATTGTTGTTTTCCTTTAGAAATGGATATTGACTTTGATATGAAGAAAGAATATTTTCTTTATGGAAAAAGTATTAATGCTATTTTAGATCAAAAAGGTGGTACAGTTTGTTCTCTTTTTTATAATACTCAAAAAAGAAATTTTCAAGGTAATTCTGATCAATCTTTATTTTCAGATAAGTTTTTAATAAATAAGAAAAAGATAAATCTTTCCAAAGCAATATACAATGTTGACATAAAAGATAAACGCTACTCTGAATTTGAATTCTCATTTCAATACGAAAAGAATAAAATAAATTTCACCGTAATAAAGAATTATAAGTTTCGTTCAAATACTTTAAATCTTAGCATTAAAATAATTAATTTAGGAAATGAAACAATTAAAGGTAATTATAATCTTATGGTTCCTTTAAGTTGCTTTCACTTTGATAATAAAAAAAGTGAAGATTACATAGAAGAAAACTACAAAAGTTTTTATTTTAGAAGAAAAGATGATTTTAGTTCAACTTTATTGACTCTTTTAAGTCAGAATGATCCTTTTTCTTTGAAATATAAAGATTTCTTTGTAGAAGTTGAAACTCCTTATTCCAATAAGGAAGATTATAGATATACAGATTTGAATTTAATATGGGATCTCGAAATTAAAGCGGGATGTGAGCTTTCCCAAGGATTAATTGTAAAATTTGAAAAAAATAAGGAGTAGAGAAAATGATTATTAACAATAAAAACACTTTGGAATTAATGAAAGAAGAGGCTTTTGCAGTATGGAGGCGTCTTTGACCCGGATAATGGGAAAAAAAGAATAAGTGAACTTGAAAATATAACTAATAGTCCAGATTTTTGGAGTGATAAATCAAAAGCTGAATCAATTTTTTTAGAATTAAATAAATTAAAGGAAGAACTTACTCCTTGGGAAGATATTCTAAAGAAAATTGATGAGATTTATGATTTAATTGAACTTTATGAAGCTGAGGATGACAGTGAAAACTATCAAGAAGAAATTGAAAAAACAATTCAAGAGACTTTTAAAGAATATGATTCTTTAAAGGTTAAAACCCTTCTTAATGGTAAATATGATAAAAGTGATTGCTTTTTGACAATACATGCAGGGGCAGGTGGAACAGAAGCTTGTGATTGGACTCAAATGCTTTTGAGACTCTATTTAAGATGGTGTGAAAGACATAATTATAAAACACAAATTCTTGATCAACTTGATGATGAAGGTGGAATAAGAAATGTCACTGTTCAAGTAAAGGGTTCCTATGCTTTTGGGTATTTGAAAAGTGAAACTGGTGTTCATCGATTGGTCAGAATTTCTCCTTTTGATTCAAACGCTAGAAGACATACAACCTTTAGTTCAGTTTATATTTCTCCTGTTGTGGATGAAAGCATTAATATTGATATAAAAAGTGATGATTATCGACTTGATACCTATAGAAGTGGTGGTGCAGGTGGACAGCATGTTAATAAAACTGATAGTGCTGTAAGAATTACACACTTTGAGTCTGGAATAGTTGTTCAATGCCAAAATGAAAGAAGTCAAATAATGAATAGAGAAATAGCTTGGAAAATGCTTAGATCTAGGTTATATCAATACTACAAAGCAAAAAAAGAAAAAGAACATCAAGCGGAGGCGGCCGAAAAAAGAGATATTTCTTGGGGAAGCCAGATTCGTAGTTATGTTTTTCAACCTTACACTCTTGTAAAGGATCTTAGAACTGGGGAATCAGTTGGAAATATTTCAGCTGTTATGGACGGGGATATAGATAATTTTATTCAGTCTTACCTAGAGTGGAGTCAAGGTGGAAAATGAGAAAAATTTTGATTTCTTTCATAATGGTTTTTAGCTTTTACTCTTGTGTTTTTGCAACGGGATTTAATGTAGGTATTTATAATCTTGATAACGATTTGGGTTTTGATTTAAAAGGATTCTGTTCAAATTTTTTTCAGTATAAATTTGATATATCCCTAAAGGAAATTCAATATCAAGATGATTTAGATTTGTACAGAAATACTATTTCAAAAAATAACAAAGTTAAAGAAAGTTATGCTAAAAACACTAAAATTGAAATTAAAAATTTGCCTGAAAGTAAAAAGGAAGATTATAAAAAGATAAATTTTATAGAGTTAAAATATGTAGAAAATTGTGACTCGTATTTTATTAAGGGTGATAAAGTCTTATTAAAACAATTATGTCTAGATGAAAATTTATCTTTAATAATTATTCCAAAAACTGTGATGGTGTCAGGTTTTATTAGATATAGAATTTTCGTTTATAACAATTTAGAAGATAGCTTTAGTTTAGTTTATGACCGTCTAATAACAAAAAATCAATTAGAATTAGAAGAAGATGATCTTTTAAATAGTTTTTTACCGGTTTTTTATGATGAATATTGCCTTGTTAGTATTTTAGGTGAAAATTTAAATTTAACTTTGGTTACACCAGGTAATTATATAATTCATGATAATTTAGTTATTCTTCCTTCAGGGGAATATAAAATTGAAAACTATTCTTTTTCAATAAAAAAAGAAAAAAATCTTGAAATTAGTATAGAAGGAAAAAAAGAAGTTGCTGAAAACATATTAATGAATAGTAAAATTGGTAATCTAGAACTTTTGGTTAATAATTATTTACAATTTAAAACTCCTTTTAAATTAGATGAAATTGAAGTTCCTTATACAATAAAAGTTACTAAAAAAGGTTTTAAAGACAGTATTATGGAAGTTTCTGACAATTCAAGTAATTTTGAATTTGATTTGAGCCCTTCTTGGATTGTAACTCAAAATAAATTTGAAGAGTCTAGAAAGGAATTTTACAATTCATTTGCTCTTTCAATTGGATTATTTGCCCTAAGAGTAGTTTCTAAATCCTTGAAAGAAGACAATTTTAAACTGTATAGTGGAATTGATAGTTTTATTTACGGAGTTTCGATTATTAATTTGCTAAACGTAGCAAACAAACTTTTTATTTACTATAAATCAAGTGCATTTTTAGCACCATAAGTTGAGGTTTACATGAAATTTGGATTTGGGAAAAAAATAGCAGATTTATTCTCTTTCGGAAGAAAGTTAGATGAATCTTTTTTTGAAGAATTGGAAGATATTTTAATTGAAGGAGATTTTGGCTCTACAAATACTTTTAAGATTAGTGATGAAGTCAAGGAAAAAAAACCTAAAACAAAAGAAGAACTGACAGATATGGTAAAAACAATAATTGAAAATCAAATAAAGCCTTTAAAGATTGATTTAGTGGAAGGTAGCACAAATGTTTTTCTTATATTGGGAGTTAACGGTGTTGGTAAAACAACTACAATTGCTAAACTTGCAACTTACTACAAGAATCAAGGTAAATCCGTGGTAATGGCTGCTGGTGATACTTTTAGAGCAGGTGCAATTGATCAATTGAAAATTCATTCTGAACGATGTAACTGTAGAATCGTTCACCAAGCTCCAGGAAGTGACCCAGGTGCAGTTATTTACGATGCTTTAACAAGTGGTATAGCAAAAAAAGATGACTTGATTTTGTGTGATACAGCTGGAAGACTTCATAATAAAGAGAATTTAATGAAAGAGTTACAAAAGATTAACAAAATTATTAGTTCTAGAATTGATACTAATTGTTATCATAAATTACTAGTACTTGATGCAACTACAGGACAAAATATCATAAGCCAAGTTAATCTTTTTAATAAGGCAATTGATATTGATGGATTAATTTTAACAAAATATGATAGTTCGTCCAAAGCTGGGGCTTTGGTTCAAGCTGGTTTTCCCATTGCTTTTGTAGGAACCGGAGAATCTTATTCTGATTTAGAAGTTTTTGATAAAAATAAATTCTTGGATCAGCTATTGAGTTTATAATCTATGAAAAAAGTAATTATTTTTCTTATTTGTTTGTTTTTAGGATTTTCAGTTTTTGCTGATTTGGTAAACTCCAATATTTTAGGCCAAGTAGTTGATTTAAACTCAGATTATAAATTGCAAGTTGGAGATAAAATTTTTTCTTATTTTCCGGAAAATCCATCACTTGAAGGAAAAAAGAGTACAAATATTCTTTTCTATAAAGACAAACAAATTAAGGTTTTTGAATATTATTTAGCTTTTAAAGAAAATCATGAGAATAGGTGTGAAGTAAGTATTAACTTAACAAATGGGAAAAGGATTAAAGATTTCTATTTAGATGGATATAAAACAAAAAGAATCTTTGATGGAGGAAAATCAGTTGTAACTACCAATTATTTTTATACTAATGGTTATTTGAGTTATGAAACTATTAGTAAAGAAGATTCTCTTAAATTTATTTATTTTTATAGAAATAATCTAGATCAAAGCCTAATTGCTATGAAAGTATATGAATCGGATAATCAGTATTTAGTTTTAGTAAATAAGAATTATCAAGTAGAGAATGGTAAACTGATTACAAAAGGTAACAATGGCTTATATATTACTCAAGATTTAAATAGTCCAGAGGTAAAGTTTAGTAATGAAAATGATAAATTTACCGTAACTGAAGTAGATAAAAAAGATAATTTACTAACAAATATAAAAGTTTTCAATAATCAAGGTTTACAAGAAAGTTTAGAGAAAAAAAAAGATAATGAAATTATTTATAATAAAAATTATACTTATTTAGAAAATGAACTAGTAAAGACAATTGAAATCGAGAGTGATAAAACAACAATAAATGAATATGAAAACAATGTTCTTAAAAAACAGACAATTAAAGAAAATGATGTTACAATTAAGATAGTTAATTATAATGAAGATAAGGTAGTAGAAACTTTATTTGAAAAAGGTGAAGCTTTTGCAAATGTTACATATGGACCAGATAGAATCAAAATTCTTTCCATCGATTATTTATAGGTAGATTATGTATTTATTAAAAATGGCATTCCGTTATTCATTTTCAAAGCAAAACAAACAAAGGCAAACCAATATAATGATTATCATAGGTATTGCCCTTGGCTTTACCGCTTTTATTATTGTTATAGGATTAATGAATAGTCTTCAAAAAGGTCAGTTAGATAGTTTGAAGGCTCTAGAATCCTTTGATATCATTGTAGAAGATGCTACACAAGCAGATATTAATCAAATAAAGGATATAGAGGGCGTAGAAACAGCTTTCTATTTCTATGAAACTCCTGCGATAGCGGTAAATATTAGTTCTGGTCAAAGTACTTATTTGAGAATTAGAGCTTTTGAAAATGATATAATTTTAAAAAATACAAGATTTGAAAATTTTCTTAAATGGACTTTTGAAAAACCTTCTTCAATTTCAAATTTAGCTATTGCTCATGGAGTTGCTTTAAACCTAGGCGCAAAATTTGATTCTGAATTAAAACTTACGATTTTAAAAAAAGGGAAAACAGCTACTTTGATGCCTTATAATTTTACAAGTAAGGTTGATTCAATCTTTTATACAGGGATTTCTGAAATTAACAACTCAACAATTTATTTTAATTACAATATACTTGAAGAATATCTTGGCTTGGAGGAACGAAAAATTGGCATTTTACTTAGTTCTGATAAATATTTAGAAAGTGTAGCTAGTCAATTGCCAAATTCAATAACTTGGAAAAAATATAATGCTTCCTTATATCAGGCCTTACTATTAGAAAAATTTATTGTGTTTTTGTTTTTAAGTTTTATTTTGATTATAGTTTGTGTAAATTTGAAGAATTCAACCAAGAGGATGATTAAAAACAAGCAAACGGAGAGTGCTATATTATGCACTTTTGGTATGACTAAAAAAAAGGTAACTTTCATATATAGTTATCAAGCTTTTTTTATTAGTATTATAGCTCTTATTTTGGGGTCTTTAATCAGCTCATTGATTGCTCAAAATCTAAAAAAAATCTTCAGGTTTATAAGCCAAGTGATATTTATATTAAGTGGAAGGACTTCAATTTTTTCATTTCTTCCAGTTCAAATAATAATAAGTAGCAAAGAAATAATTTTATTTTCAATTTTTATACTCTTTTTTACCTGGTTTTTTACTCAAATTGGTTTAAGACCTTTTAGAAAAAGTGAAATAATGGGGGTGATTAGACATGAAAAAAATTAATAATGATTCAATTATTGAATTAGTAAATTTATCAAAGACCTTTAATTCGGGAACTAAACTTGAATTAAATATTATAAAAAATATTAATCTAAAATTTTATCAAGCTCTTTCTTATTCAATAACAGGGAAAAGTGGAACTGGAAAGAGTACTTTACTTCAAATTATAGGTGGGTTAGATGAACCCACAGAGGGTAAGGTTTTAGTTAGAGGACAAGATTATTCAAATTTAAATGATAATCAAAAATCAAAAATTCGAAATCAAAAATTTGGATATATTTTTCAAAACAATTTATTATTAGAAGATTTTAATGTGTTAGAGAATGTTATGATGCCTTTTTTAATTTTTGGTAAAAAGAAAGAGGATTGTTTAGAAAGGGCAAAAAGTCTTCTAGATAGAGTGGGACTTATTCCTAAAATCAATAAAATGCCAAATATTTTAAGTGGTGGAGAAAAACAAAGAGTTTCCGTATGTCGTTCTCTAATTAACAAACCCGAATTAATTTTGGCTGATGAACCAACGGGTTCTCTTGATGAAGAAAATGCCAAAATCATTGAAGATCTTCTATTTTCTTTGGTAAGAGAAGAAAGAGTAAGTCTTTTACTTGTAACTCACAATAAGGAATTTGCTGATAAAGCTGATAAGAAATATATTTTGAGAAATAGGGGTTTAGAATATGAGGAGTAAAAATTGAATCATTTTGTTTTATTCTGGGCCAAAAGAATATTGAAAGATAAAAGTATTTTTTTGGGAAATTTGATCCTCATTATTTTAATAACTATTCCTTTAGTTTGTAGTTTAGTTTTTGTAAATAGTATGATTGATGGAATTACGGATAAGTATATTTTTCTTTCTGATGGACATATTTCTATTTCTTCTGCTGAAGTTTTAAATAATATTGAAAATGATGCTATCATTTCAATAAATCCAGTGGAAAAATTATTTTGTGTTGTTTACTCAAAAGAAAAAACTGCAAATGTAATTATCAAAGGTGTTCAACCTGATTATTTTAATGATCTTCGCTCTAAAGAAATTAGGTTTGAGAAAGAAACCTCAAAAGAAGGAAATCTAAATTCAGCTTTTATTAGTAGAACTTTAGCTGATAAGCTTTCAATTGAAGTTGGCGATAAAATGGCAATGATGATAATGAGCACTCAAAATCAGGTAGTTAGACCTGTAATTGTTAAAATAGGAAAAATTTTTACAACAGGTTACGATCAATTAGATTCAAATTTAATTTTTATCAATTATGAGTATGCTAAAACTTTAACAAAAAAAACAACTTTTAATTATGAGATTATTTGTAATACCAATGATGTTAATCAATTAACTGAAATAGCCAAGCAAATTCAAATAGAAAATCCAAGTATTAACTATAATACTTGGAATCAAGAGAATGAATCTGTTTATTCCAATTTTATAAATAGTCAACAAATTATTTCAATAATTTTTGCCTTAATAATAATTATGGCTTGTTTTTATTCTGCAAATGTTGCTCACAGTACGATTCAGAAAAATTTCAATTCTATTGCCATTTTAAAAATTTTAGGAACAAGTGATAAAAAAATTAAACAAACTACTTTTTTGAGTGTTTTTTCAATTACAGTTTTAGGTAATCTTACTGGCATAATTCTGGGAATAATTCTATCTTTTTCTCTTAATCCTTTATTCTTTTGGCTTTCAACAAGAGGAATAGAAGCATTTTCATTTTATCTTTTAGATTTTAATCTTGTTATTCCTTATACTAGACTATTTCTTTTTGGTCTTTTTATGTTATTTGTTTCATCGCTATCAATTTTGTATTCTTTAAGAATTGTTAAGAAAATCAGTCCTATGCGGTTGTTTCAAAGTACATAAAAATATTATATTTACATTATGAATTTTGATGTATTTATTCTCGGAACCAGTGGCATGATGCCTTTGCCTAATCGGTTTTTAACTTCGGCTATGGTTCGAAGAAATGGTGAATTATTTTTATTTGACTGTGGTGAAGGAAATCAAATCTCTTTGAAAATGTTAAATCTTCATTGGAAAAGAATTTCTTCCATTTTTATTAGTCATATGCATGCTGATCATGTTACAGGTTTACCTGGTTTGTTAATGTTAACTTCCCAGGTAGATAGAACTGAACCTCTACATATTTATGGAACAAAAAAATTAAAAGAGTATATTGAGTTTAATAGAAAAATACTTGAAATGTATATTAACTACGAAATTATTTATCACATCATTTCTCCTGGTATAATTTTAGAAACAGATGAGTTTACAGTGAGTGCTATACCTTTACTCCATTCTAAACCATGTTTTGGTTTTATTTTTGAAGAAAAAACAAGGCCAGGAGTATTTTTTCCGCAAAAGGCAGTTGACTTAGGAGTTCCTGTGGGTGAAATGTTTGGAAAATTACAAAGAGGAGAAAGTATACAACTGGAGAATGGAAATATTGTTAATCCGAAAGATGTTATGGGAGAACCCAGAGTAGGTAGGAAATTTTCATATATCACCGATTCCCTTTACTTAAGTTACCTTTCTGAATATGTGAGAAATTCTGATTTGTTAATTTGTGAAGGTATGTTTTGTAATGATTTAGCAGCTGATGCAGCTGAGAAGAAACACATGACTAGTACTCAAGCTGCTTTAATTGCAAGAGATGCTAATGTTAAGAAACTAGCCTTAATACATTATAGTCCTCGGTATACGGAAAAAGAACTTCAAAAACTTGGCGATGAAGCCAAATTAATATTTCCAAATACTACCTTAAGTAAAGATAGAATGATTTTTAATATTCCATTAAAAAACTAAATAGCTAAAGCCTCTTTTATTTCAAGATAGTCATTTTTCTTTCCAATTATTCGATATTGTAAGTCAAATTTATTGATTATTTTTTCAACTTCAAATTTATTATAGAAAGGTAAAATAAAAAGGGTTTTGTTTTTTAAAATAAAACATTCACATCCTTCATTAAATTCTCCAGATAATTTTTCTGATAGTTGAGTATTTAATTCAATGGTAAAAAAGCATATTTCATAATCCAATCTAATAGCACTTGAAAGTTCTTCTTTTATATATTTTTCAAAAGTAAAATACGTTTTTTTCAAATCGTTTTTGTAAAATATTCCTTTAGGTTGAGGATCACTTCCAATTATTTTTAAATCTTCTTCATTAAGATCAGCTTCAATTTGATCATTTGTAAATTTTACCGGTTTTAAATCTATGCTGGGATAAATAAAATTTTTATCTTCTTCTATGTTTTGTTCTTTGGATTCAATAATAAATTTTTCAGGTATTTCTATTTCTTGGCTATCAATTTTTAAAGTTAAATCTTCCATATCTTCAGAAAAAGAGTCAATAATATGATCAATTATCTCATCTGTAGATGTAATCTCAACTGCAACTTTTTTTTTTACTTCTTCTTTAATTTCAACTACAGGAATAGGTGTTTTAACTTCTGGAACAGAACATAACTCTTCAACTTTTGAAAGCAAATCCTCGTTTTGTTCCTCGACTCTTATTTCATCATCTTCAGCATAAAAATAAACATTAGGAAACTCTGAAATAAAATTTTTCTTATAAGGCTTTTCTAAATTTTCTTCACTAACCTCAGCTAATTCCATTTCCATTTTACGTTTAATAATATTTTCTTTTTCTTTGCGTGTATAGTATTCTTTTTCTTTTTCAGTTTTAGGATTAGGTTCTTCATCTATAATTCTGAATAAATTATCATCAGCAGGATTTAACTGTTTACGTATGAGTTTATCAGCCTCTGTGTTTTCTATAACTTTAGTAAAAATTTTATTTCTATGCTTTTCTTCTATTATTGTCCCAATTAAAAGTAAAATAAGACCCATTATAAAAGGTCCTATGATTTTGGATAGTTGAATAATTTGAATTTTAGCTACTTGAGAAGCTTTTGAAATTATTTGGAAATATTCTGGGGGATAAATAAATTTCAAAGTTAGTAAAGTAAGGATTACAAGTACAATTAAAGTTGAGAAAATTACAATTAAAACTTCTACTCCACTTAAATTGTTTTTGCTCTCTTTTGCCATAAACTACCCCCACTTTACTAAGTTCTTACAAATATATACTATACTAATCATATTATATAGAATCTAAGGGAATATGACAAGAAAATTACTAGTGCTTTTTATTACGTTACTACTTTGTTTTTACCTTTTGCTTTCTTCTTTTTTTGGAGAAAAAGGCTATTATTATAATAAAGCTTTAAAACAGGAAATATTCTATCAAAAAAAGGTATTGGATAATTTAAATATAGAATTAAACAGGTTAAACGCGACTCAAGAAAACCTAAAAACAGAAAGATATCTTAACGATATTGCTATAAAGCTAGGATATAAGGCTACCGATGACAAAGTTTATTATTTTGAGGAAGAACCTTATCCCTATAATAAAATAAATAAGAATGGAGAAATAAAAATTGAGTATAAAGATATATTTTATCTTAAGTCATTTACAATATTAATAATTTCTTTTATTCTCTCATTGATAATCGTTCTTCTTAAGGTCCTGTTTTTAAAATTCAAGAAGAATAAGGAAAATAATACATGATCTTAAATAAACTAAATCCTGAAACTATTGGCATTGTTGCCAATTTATTGAAAGACGGAGGCTTAGGGGTTTTGCCCTGTGATACTATTTATGGATTAAGTAGTATTTATGGTATTGGGGAAAAACCTTTAAGGTTTATAAAAAAAAGACCTGATTACAAACCCTTTATTATTCTTTGTACCTTACAACAAGCTAAAGATATTTGTAAAGAAGAAATTCCTGAAGAAATTTTAAAACTTTGGCCAGCGCCCTTGACTGTTATTTTAAAAGATAAAAATAATGTTTCTACAGCAATTAGAGTTCCTAAAGATGAATTTTTTCAAAAACTTCTTGAAAAAACTGGTAGCCCAATTTATTCAACTAGTGTAAACACTTCAGGTGAACCTACTTTACTTAATTTTACTGAAATTCAACAAAGATTTGAATGTAAAGTAGATTTTATGGTTAAAAATAAAGAAACGCAAGGAACCATTCCATCAACTTTAATTGATGCAACGGTCAAACCTTATAGAATCCTTCGACAAGGAACTTTTGACGTTTCATTTTTGATTTAAATCTGGCCTTAGTTTTTCCGCTCCATTTAAATAAACAGGATTTAGTTTACTACTTTTAGTATTAAAAGTTAGGAGCATTCTAACTACCATAGGGGCAGAATTTTCAATATTAGCTTCTTGAACACACATTAAACAAATATTTTTAGCTAGTCCAGCTTTTCTTAGGGAAGTTGCAGAGTTTCTCTTAGTAAGATCCAATGTATGTGTAATAATTAAAGAAATAATATCTTCTTCTTTAATATTATTTTGTTCTAAAAGCCCTAAATACAATTTTACAGCTTTATCATCAATTTCAGTAATTGAATTCTCTTTAAGAAAAATAGCTCCTCTTAAACTTTTTATCATAATTTAATCCTTTAAAATGAGAAGGTAAGACCTTTATTAATACTAATTTCTACAAAGCTGACAATAAAATAAATTAAAAAAGAAAAAATAAGATTCAAAATGGAATCTAAAAAAATTCTTATTGGAAAACTATTATCGAAAATCTTAGAAGAAATACAAAAAAATATATTCAAAATTGCACCCAAAATTATTATCCAGGAAATTACAAAAAGGAAATTTGAAAGGAATGATGCAAAATTTTCATAAACCTCAAAATAGGAGCAAGCAAAATAAAGGCAAAATACAAAAAAGTTTACCAGAAACAAATAATGAAAGATTAAATTTAAAGTCTCAGATAAACGTCTTCTTCTTAGCATAACTGAATTTTATTAAAAAACTTAGGTTTACTCAAGTCTTTTGTGCTTTGGAAAACCATTGGTTTTATTATATTGAAAAGAAACCTCAGGAATTTTATAAAAAATTATTGTTTTGCTCATTTTTTTATAATAATACTTGCCAAAATTGAAAATTATTGCTTAGAATATTATATAATACAAAATTGGAGGAAAATTAATGAAAAGTATTAAAGAAAGATTAAATGAGATGGGATTATTTCTCCCAAATATTTTAATTCCAAAAAAGGAAATAGATTTAAAAAAGTGGGCAGTAGTAGCTTGTGATCAATACACCAGTGAAAAAGAATATTGGAAGAGAGTAGATAAATTTGTTGGAGAATGCCCATCCACTTTAAGACTAATATATCCAGAATGTTATTTAGGTGAAAAAGAAAGTAAAAAAAGGATTGATAATATTAATAAAACTATGGCTTCTTATTCTAAGAATAACATTTTTGATGAATACCAAGATTCATTTTTTTTGGTTAAAAGAGATGTTGAAAATAAAACAAGATGGGGATTGATTGTTTGTCTTGATTTAGAAAGATATAGTTGGGAAAAAGATTCTAAGAGTTTAATAAGAGCAACTGAGGGAACTATTTTATCGAGAATACCACCAAGAAAAGAGATTAGAAAAGATGCTTTGTTAGAAATTCCCCATATAATGGTTTTAATAAATGATAAAGAACAAACTGTGATTGAACCTTTTAAAAATCATACACAAAAGTTAAATCAAGTTTATAATACAAAGTTGATGGAAAAGGGTGGATCTATTACTTCTTGGCAAATTAATGAAAAACAAGACCTTGAAAAGATTACAAAAGCCTTTGAAACCTTATATTCAAATTTAGATGAGAGCAATCCTCTCTTGTTTGCTATGGGAGATGGAAACCATAGTTTTGCTACTGCTAAAAGCTGCTGGCTAGATATTAGAGAAAATTTAACTGAAGAAGAAATAAAAAATCATCCTGCTAGGTTTTGTCTTGTTGAACTTGAAAATATTTATGATAGTGGTTTGGTCTTTGAGCCAATACACAGAGTTTTATTTAATATCAAATGGGAAGAGTTTTTTAACAATTTAATGAATTTTTGTAGTGGTTTTGAAAAAGTAAATATTTCCAATATTGAAGTTATGATGGATAAAATTGAAAATAATAAAGATCCAAGGCAGTGTTTTGGAATATGTTATAATGAAAATTATTATATTGTATTTCTAGAAGAACCAAAAGCTAGTTTAGTGGCTGGAACTTTACAATATTTGATTGACAGTTTAATAAATGAAAAAACAACAGTCGATTACACCCATGGAATTGAAATTACCCAAAAAAAAGGAAATGAAAAAAATAATATAGGTTTGTTCCTGCCTGGAATTTCAAAAGACACTTTTTTTGATTCTATAATAAAAGATGGAGCACTTCCAAGAAAAACTTTTAGTATGGGAAATGCAAATGAAAAGCGTTTCTACATGGAAACAAGAAGGATTAAATAAGTATAATGTATATGGTAATAAAAAAGAGTTCCTACAAAATTCTTTGTAATATGAAATAACAAATTAGTAATTAAAATGGATGATTAATCCTATTATTAACTAATAAGGGAGTAATCGTCCATGAATGTGTATATACAAATTTATCATAATTTTCCATGTTTTTTCGTGACTAAAGAACCAAAATATTACAAAATACATCGGGTAGAAAAGTAGTTGTAATAGAAGATAAAGTAACTACAGAAATACAAAAAAATGTCCTGTTTATTTGGAAGATTATGCTTTACTAAAGTTAAATACATTGGATGTAAATGTTCTAAATGTAATACATTGAATAGCCAAAAGCTTCCGCTAATAATCCTCTAACTTAATTTTTAAAGCAAGTTAGAGGATATGTTTCTCAAAACTTTACTGTAAATGATGTTTTAGTAGTATTGGAATTCATCCTAATACTGCTAAAGTAATTGATAAAAATAGATTAAAAGCTAAATTTGAAGATAGACCAAGAAGTGAAGAACAAAACAAAGCACAATATATATTACTTAAAGGTAGTAGATGGTTATTTCATTGAAATATATGAAAATAATAATAGATTGAGACAAAGATACACTTTAAGAGGTTTTTTTTACCTCCCGGAGAAAGAATAATGAAATTTGGTCCTTCTATTAAGCTAAAAGAGTTTTTAGTATCAAACCATAAATTGCTGGCTGTCTATGTAATGAAAGAAGAATTAAATGAAATTTTTACTTATTATAACAAAGAAGATGTAAAAGTTGCTCTAAAGCAATTCACTTGCTTCTTCTTTTGACATTCCTCAAATTAGAAACTTTTGTTTAACAATTAATAAAAAATGGGAATGAATTTTAAATCACATAGTACACCAATCTTGTAGAAAAGCTTAGAGTTTTAAGGATACTAAATACTTC
>JBAYZQ010000013.1:0-28508 GCA_041672385.1 Sphaerochaetaceae bacterium
ATTTTAGGAGTAGCTAAGAAAAGTAAAGTTATGAGTGAAATAGAAAAACTTGCTACAAGTTACCATGAATCTGGTCATACGTTGCTTTATTACTATCTTAAGCATCTAGATCCACTTCATAAAGTTACTATTATTCCTCATGGACAAGCTCTTGGTGTCACAATAAGTTTGCCTGAAAGGGATGCTTATACTAAAAATCGTGGAATGTTAGTTGATTTTATTAAAGTTTGTATGGGTGGTTATGTTGCCGAAGACCTTCATTATGGTCAGACTACCACTGGAACAAGTAGTGATATTAAACAGGCTACAAATATTGCTAGACGTATGGTTACTGAGTGGGGAATGAGTGATTTGGGATTTGTTTGTTATGGACAAGAAGATGAACCTTTATTTTTAGGAAGATCGCTTGCTCAGCATAAAGATTATTCTGAAAACACTGCTCGACTTATTGACCAAGAAGTTGCCAAGATTATGAACGAATGTATGACTGAAACAAGAGAAATTCTTTCAAGTCATTCCGATCAATTGGATTTACTTGCTCATACTTTAGTTGAGAAAGAAACAATGGAAGATAATGAAGTAAGAGAACTTCTTGGGTTCGAGAAAGTTGAAGCGGTAGGAAAATTCGTGTAAGTATGATTCAAGCAAAATATAAGAGAAATTTCTGTATAATAGCGCATATAGATCATGGCAAGAGTACTCTTGCCGATCGTTTTATAGAAAAGGCAAAGTTGATTCACACTCGTGGGCCGGCTGTAGCCCAAATCCTAGACAATATGGATATTGAAAGGGAACGTGGTATTACTATAAAAAGCCAAGCTGTAACACTCGATTACAAGGCTTTGGATGGTGAAGTTTATGAACTTAATTTGGTAGATACCCCAGGCCATGTTGATTTTTCTTATGAAGTTTCAAGGGCCATTTCTTCTTGCGAAGGAGCTTTATTGCTAGTTGATGCTGCTCAAGGAGTAGAAGCACAAACTTTAGCAAATATGTATCTTGCTCTTGATCATGATCTTGAAATAATTCCTGTAATAAATAAAATTGACTTGCCAAGTGCTGACGTTCCATTTTGTTTGAATCAGATTGAAAATGAGTTAGGCCTAGACAGTAGTTTAACTGTACTGGTTTCAGCTAAAACTGGAGAAGGTGTGGATTTGTTGTTTGAAGAAATAGTAAAACAGATTC
Source organism: Sphaerochaetaceae bacterium (assembly GCA_041672385.1). GTDB lineage: Bacteria > Spirochaetota > Spirochaetia > Sphaerochaetales > Sphaerochaetaceae > JBAYZQ01. The sequence goes on from JBAYZQ010000013.1 coordinate 1,189, forward strand.
CTCCTCCTAAAAGTGGTTTGGAAAATGAATGTCTTAAAGCTTTAATATTTGACAGTCATTACGATTCTTATAGAGGTGTAGTTGTTCATTTTAGAATTTTTGAAGGCTCGATTTCTGAGGGTCAAGAAATAAAATTTATGAACAATAATTCAATTTATAAAGTTGAAGAAGTAGGTATTTTCCAACTTTCTCTTATAAGAACGAAAGCTCTTGAAGCAGGTGATGTTGGATATTTTATCGCCGGAATAAAGACTGTTAGTGATATTAGAGTTGGTGATACTGTTACCTTAGCAAAGAACCCTGCAACTAAAGCTCTTGCTGGTTTTAAGGATGTTAAACCCGTCGTTTTTAGTTCAATTTATCCTGTTGATACTGAGGATTATGATGAACTCGCAGCTTCTATGGAAAGACTTAAGTTAAATGATGCCTCCCTGACCTACGAGAAGGACAGTAGTGCTGCTCTTGGACTTGGATTTAGGTGTGGTTTTTTAGGGCTTCTTCATCTTGAAGTTATTGAAGAACGATTAGAAAGAGAATTTAATCTTTCCATTGTTTTTACAAGTCCATCCGTAGAATATATTGTTCATTTAAAAAATGGTAAAGTAATACATATTGATAATCCGCTTGAATATCCAGACTCAACAAGAGTTGATTTTTCAGAAGAACCCTATATTGAGGCTAGTGTAATTACACCAAGTACTTATGTTGGACCAATCATAAATTTATGTATGGAAAAACGGGGAGTCCAAACTGATTTAAAATATCTTGATACAAAGAGAGTAGAATTAAATTATAAAATGCCTTTAAGTGAGGTTCTTTTTGAGTTTTATGATAGGTTAAAATCTATTTCTAAAGGTTATGCTTCTTTTGATTATGAAATTAAAGGCTATCAACGAACGGATTTAGCTGTAATGGAAATTCTAGTAAATGGTGAGAGTGTGGATGCTTTAAGTCAGCTAGTTTATAAACCTAATGCCCAAAACAAGGGAAGAGAAGTTTGTAGTAGGCTTAAAAACGAAATTCCGCGTCATCAATTTAAGGTTGCTATACAGGCTGCAATCGGTGGAAATATTATTGCACGAGAAACAATTGGAGCTTTTAGAAAAGATGTTACCAGTAAATGTTATGGTGGTGATATTTCTAGAAAGAGAAAACTTTTGGAGAAACAAAAAGAAGGTAAAAAGCGAATGAAACTAGTTGGAAACGTAGAAATTCCTCAGAAAGCTTTTCTTGCTGTTCTTAAAGATGACAATAATTAATTAACTTTATTTTATAAATTGAGATAATGTTGTAAATAATTCATTTCTATCAATTGGTTTTGATAAATGGGCATTCATACCAGAAGCAAGTGATTTATCAACGTCTTCTTTATAAGCATTTGCGCTGAGGGCAATGATAGGAATCCTTTTATCATTTTTTCTTATAAGAGAAGCCGAAGTGAGGCCATCCATAACGGACATTTTTATATCCATAAGGATTGCATCATATTTATTAGTTTTTGTCTTCTCCAGTCCAATCTTACCATTTTCTGCAGTATCGACTATTAGTCCTTTTTCAAGTAACAACTTCTCAAGAATCATTGTATTTATTTTATTGTCTTCACATATTAGGATTTTCTTACCTTTTAGTTTTTCAAGATTAATTAAGTTCTTAGAGGCAATTATTTTAAGATATTCTTCTTCGCTTATTGGATGGGTTGGAATATGAACAATAAAGGTGGTTCCAACATTAAGGGTACTTTTACACTCAATTTTACCTCCCAGCAAACTAACAAGATTTTTAGTTATTGCTAGGCCAAGTCCTGTGCTTCCTTCAATTGAGGAATATTTGTTTGTTTCAGTTGTAAAACTTTCAAACATATGTTTTTGGAATTCCCGACTCATTCCAACACCATCATCAGATATTGTGATTTTATAAAAATTTTTTTCTCCACCCAAAAACTCTGTTTTATTGGTTATGTGACCACCTGAGGCGGTATATTTTATTGCATTATTTAATAAATTGACAAGTATTTGAGATATCCTAACCGAATCATCAAATAAATAACTTGGGCCTGATAAGGGTAAAACTACCTTAAATTCAATTTTCTTAGCCCTAGCAAAAGAAATAACTAATTGTTCAATCTCTTTGATAAATTCCTTAGTTATTATTGGTTTAGGAAATATTATAATTTTACCTTTTTCAATACTTTGCATATCAAGAACATCATTTAAAAGAGTAGAAAGATATTTGCCACTAATTTTTATTTTTGAAAAATAATCACTAATTTTATCATCCAAACTTTCCTTAAGCCCAAGATTTGCAAGCCCCATTATTCCATTTAATGGGGTTCTCATATCATGGCTCATTCTTGCAAGGAAGTCGGCTTTTATTTTATTTGCTTTTTCAGATTCAATAACGGATTTTTTTAACTTTTCCTGAAGGATTTGATCCTTTTTAGTAATATCAGTGATATCAGTTAGGCTCAATAAATATGTCTGTTTTTCTTTATCTAGCAATCTTACTATAAGACTCTTTCGCCTTAGTTCAAGGGTTTCAAATGAATACTTGAATTCATCAGAATCTATCAATTTATTTTTAATAAGATTTATGCAATAATCTTTACTTGGCTGTTTTTCTTTATTGCTTTTAAAAAGGATTTCTAAAAATTCCTCAATACTAAATATATTTTGATTTTTTTCAAAAGGATACAAATCCTTATTAAATATGAGGAATTCACAGCTATCAATTAAAATATTTGCCTTCACAATAAAATCATATCCAATTTTTGTTATGGATTTTACTAGTTCATTTAATTGATATCTTTTTGTTACATCTATTGCATATATAAAAACTTCATGGTGATTGTTGGAAGGGTTGATGTTATATGTTACTTCAATATTTGCAACGCTTATTCTTTTTTTATTGGGAGAAAAAGTATATTCGCAGTTAAATTTTCCTTCAGGTGAGAAAGAAGAATTCAAATAATCATAATTAAAGATTTTTTTTGCTTCTTCTTTTTCACTTTCATAAAGCATTTTATAAGTAAAAACTTGCATGATGTTATCATTTAATTTTAAAGAACCCTTAAATCCAATATCATTTACACTTTGGTATTCTACAATATAAAAGTTTTTTAAATCTATTCTTACAAAAGCTAAAAAGTTTTCATCAGATATTAACTTAATTGTGTGTTGATATTTTTCTTCAAGTCTAATTTGTCTTTCAACAGATACTGTTATATCTTCTATTGAGCCGACAATTCCTATCACATTATTATTATCATCAAATAAAGGGGATTCTATAATGGAATAATAATATTTCTTTCCTGTTTTTCCTGTTTTAATCTGGGAAACTGTAAAAGGTTTTTTTGTTTTTAATATTTCTTTTTCTTGATCCTTAAAACCCAACAAATCAAAGGAAGGGGGAAATAATTCTTCGTTTGTTTTTCCTATAATGTTAGATATAAAAGAATTATACCTAAGAAAACATTTATTAACTTGCTGGAATCTTAAGTTTGTATCCTTTAAGAAATATGCAATGTTTGAATTTTTGAATATGTAATCTAATTCTGATTGGGATTTAATTAACTGGTTATTTAAGTTTTTTACATCTGAAATATCAGTCATAAAACATAAGAGTCCAATTACTTTTTCTTTTTCAATCATAGGTGATTTGGTATATTGATAGTAATTTATTCTTCCATCTTCCTTTTCAAATTTTGAGTACCCCGTGATGATTTGTTTATTGTTTACTACCTCATCGTCTTCAGCTTTATAGATATCTGCGTCTCTTTTACTTAAGAAATTATAATCAGTTTTGCCTACAACATCGTAGTAATCTTTAACTTTAAGTAGCTTAAGAAAGGCGTTGTTTAAACTAAGATATTTTCTTTCTATATTTTTATAAAAAAACGGAGTGGGAGAATTATTTAATATATTTGTCAATCTAGAAAAGCGTTGGGTATTAAATAATCGTAAATCATCAAGATTCATTGAATCATGAAGAACCGCGGATATTTCAAATTTAGAAGTCTCTGTTTTAATAATAGACATATCAAATATCACTTCAATAAATTCACCTATCTTGTTCATCAATGATAAGTAGGTTGTGAATTTGGAACAATTTACTTTATTATTATTCAATAATTCAACAAATTCTTTTTTTTCATCACTTTTAATTGCATTGATGAGGCTATTGTCAAAGTACTTTGTGAATTCATTTACGTCTAAAAAGGAAAAGAAATATGATACTTGATCATCCATCTTTTTAATTGTCAAATTATCATCCAAGTAAAAAAAGATTTTACCAACAGTATAATCTTCTCTTATTGTTTCTTCGTTTTCAATTGGAAATGTAATAGAAACAATTTTTTCTATCTTAATATCAACAATTACTGTGGAGACTATATTTAGTGAGGATGAGTTCTTTCGATGTATTGTTATTGGAAGAAGTAAAAGACACAAATTATCACATAAGCGTTGGAAATTTATTTTGTCTTTATGGAAAAAATACTTATTTGAGTTGGATATTTCCAAAGCAAGAATATCTTTTACAGAATTTCTATTTGTTTGCATGGAAAGACCTGTCCAAGTAAATTGAGTTGCAAGAAGGCCAACAGCTCCTTCTATATCATGATTTTGAACCAATGATAAATACTTAAGTGCGATATCTTTTGCTTTTTGTTCATTGCAATTTTGCGTAGTATTTGTCTTTATCATAAATTGCATCCATTTTTTATACTCTTCATTATTGTATTTTATCATTCATTTGTAAAATACTCCATAAGAAAGATTGTTTAGAGTTTTTCTAAAGAATAATAATTAAACTGAAAGTAAACAAGCAGATTTTTCAGCTCTAATTGAAATTGGAATACAGCATCCAACTGAAAATACTTTTTCCATTTGTTTGATATATTCTTTTGCTCTAGGGTTTTCAATATAAGCTTGGATTGTACCTGCAAATCCTCCACCTTGGACCCTAAAGGCTTCCTTTTCATTGCAGAAATTTTCAGTTAATGCAATTGCTAGACTAAGTCCTTGTTCTTTGGGATTTTTGGGTGAGTATAGGTTTTGAAGATAATCAAAACTTGAATGTCCGCTTAGTTTTACGTTGGCTAGATAGTCTTTAAAATCCTTTTTTTCCAATGCCTCTTTCATTTTAATACAACGCTTATTTTCATTGAAAAAGTGGATTGCACGAAGAACCATTCTATCATTATTTAATTTTTTTCTTATTTCAGGAATTGAATTGTAAAATTCCTGTTCATCTACTTCCCTTAAAACTTTTTTACCAAAGAAATTGGCCACGCTTTTCATTTCACTTGGGATCGATGCATAATCATCTGTTAAATCTGCATGATTTCCCCCGGTATCAACTATAATAAGGTTATAACCGTAGTCATTGAAAGAAAAATCTATCGGCTTTACCTTTGGATTATTTTTATCTTCAAAGTCAATTGTTACAATACCACCATTAGCACAGGCAACTTGATCCATTAAACCACAGGGTTTCCCAAAATACTTGTTTTCGCTTTCTTGACCAATTTGAGCCAAGAATAGGGGAGAAAAAGCATCATTATTAAAAAGATTATTGAAAATAGTAGCTATTAATACTTCTATTGCTGCACTACTTGAGAGTCCAGAACCTTTTAAAACGTTACTTGAGGTGTTTGCTGAAAAACCTGAAACTTTTACATTATTAGCCTTAAAAATTGAAGCTATTCCCCTTACAAGTGCATTAGTAGTCCCCTGTTCATTAGCTTGTATTGATGTGTCTGAGATATCAACTGTAACACTCGGGTAACCTTCACTGTTTATTATTACAATATTATTGTTAGTTCTATGAACAGCGGCAATAGTGTCTAAATTAATTGTACCCGCTACTACTATTCCAAGATTATGATCTGTATGATTTCCACCTAATTCTGTTCTTCCGGAAGTCGAAAATAACTTTTCTGCTGGGATATTAAATAATCTATTATGCTCGGTTACAAGCTTTGAATAACGATTTTTTAAAGTAATAAGATCATAAGTGTTAGCGTAGATATTCTTATTAATTCTTTCAAGATTTGTTTGATTGAGTTGTTTTGATAATTCCATTACTTTTTCTCCAATAGTCTTTATGTGAAATATTCTATTCTATTTTTTTGTTTTTTTATAGTAAAAGTGTGAAATAATAAAAATTTTTGATCTTAAAATAAATTGTTTTTTTAAAAATAATTTAATACCAGTTTTTTATAAAAAAAACTACTTACAATTACAGATAAAAAGACTAATGTTAATTTAAGGTTATTGGCCAAAACATAAGCCAATGACTTTATATCTTGCGATAATATCAAAACAATGCTAATATTTAATTGATTTATAAATATTCCGATTTAATTTTAAAGGTTGTTAAATGTATTACAGTGAAGCTTGTATGAACTATCCCGCAATAATTTTACTTATTGAACCTAATACCGGAAAAATTGTTGCAGCTAATAAAAAAGCTGAAAGTACCTACGGATATTCAATAGATAAATTATGCACTATGAAAATTAGCGAAATAAATGTTCTAAAACCAGAGCAGATAAAAGAAGAGATATACAATGCAACTTCTGAGCTTCGTAATTATTTTCATTTTCCTCATAAAACAGCCTCTGGTAAAATAATTAATATGGAAGTGGAGAGTTATCCTACCAAAATTTATGAAAAAGTATATCTTTTTTCTGTAATATACCCAAGCAATGAAAGAAATATATTTGTCAATGCAAGTCTTAATTTGATTGATAAATCTCCTGATGCCATAATGGTTCTTGACCAATCCAATAGGGTAATCAAAATTAACAAAAGTTTTGAGGTTTTATTTGGTTTTGAAGAGGCTATGGTTATTGGAGAATTTGGTTACAACCTATTAAAAGATCTGCAGAAACAAAAATATGATTATTTAATTGAAGAGTTATCAAATGGTAAAACTGAGAATGTTAACTTCAAGGTAATTGATAGTTATAAAACTTATGAATATATTTTATCCGGCATTCCAACCTTTTATTTGAATAATTATTTTGGAGCTGTTCTTTCTATTCGAAGAAGTTGGAATCAAACTGCTCTTGAAGTTGAGAAAAATTTAAACCTTGAAAGAAAACTTATTGAAATGGAGAAAAGCAGTTCAGAGAAAGATGATTTTCTTGCTAGAATGTCTCATGATATGAGAACCCCTATGAATGCAATTTTAGGTATTGCTAGTTTTGGAATAGATGAAATAAAGGATCTAAAAGCCCTTAAATATTTTTCTCAAATAAAAGATAGTAGTGAATATTTATTAGCTTTAATTAATGATATTCTTGATATGCAGAAATTAGAAAATGGCGAGATTAAATTAGAGAATAAAATTACTCAAACCCTTCAAATTGCTAAAAAAGTGCGAACAATAATTGAGCCAAGAGCTGCACAAAAAGGAATTAATCTTCGATTTAATCTTGAATGTGAAGAGATGTATCAATTTGTAAAAGTAGATGAAAAACGTATTGAACAGGTTCTAATTAATATTCTCAATAATGCAATCAAATATACTCCAGAAGGTGGATATGTAACTTGGAACGATTATGTTCAAAAAATGCCAGATGGAAGAATAAAAGTTTTTCATGAATTTAGCGATACAGGTGTAGGTATGAGTTCTGAATTTCAGAAAATAATGTTTAATCCCTTTACAACAGAATTTAATTCCCTATCTAAATCAGAGGGTGGAAGTGGGTTAGGACTGGCTATTACAAAAAATCTTATTCAAGCAATGGGTGGGAAAATATCATGTAAATCTAAAATTGGAGAAGGAACTACCTTTTTTATTGAATTTTTTTTAACCCCAGCTACTGATACGGAAATTAATTTGTTTCTTAAAAAAAATGAAGATTATGAAGGCTTAAATATTCTTAAGGGAAAGAAACTCTTAATTTGTGAAGATATAGAGATAAACATTATGATAATAGAAAAACTACTTAGTGTTTATGATTGTGAAATTGATGTTGCCAGAAATGGACTTGAAGGTGTCAATTTAGCTCGTAGTGGTAAGTATTGCGCCATTTTAATGGATATTAGAATGCCAGTAATGAATGGATTGGAAGCTGCAAGAGAAATCAGAAAGTTTGATATGAAAGTCCCAATTATTGCTCTTTCGGCTAATGCTTATCTTGAAGATGTTAAAAAATCTATATCCGCTGGTATGAATGCACACATAGCAAAGCCTATTAACAAGGAAGAGCTATATTCAAAACTTATTAAATATTTAAACTGTTAACTATCTTTTTAAATAGTAAATAATTCTTTAGAATTTGTTCTCTTTTGAAAATATTCAATTATATTTTTTCTTCTTTTTACTGCAGGATTGTAGAATATTAAATCCTTTTTTGTTCTAAAAGAAATAGTTTTTAATACCTTGTATTTTATTAACTGTAAGATTGCTTTTTCAAGATCATTATAATACCAGTTGTTAAAATATCCAAAGAAAAGGTTGTCTTTTTCATCTTTGAAATTTCCCATTGCATTAGGAACTCCACAAAGAAGTAACGAGGCGGATTCACAGTTATATTTAAAGCCATTAATAATGAAAAAATTAAGAATATGGTTTAGATAGGGTATTTTAGGGTCAAAAGTTTTATTGCATATATCACATCCCGTGCACTGATCCAATGATTGGTTCATTAATTCCATCAGTCTTGTACGTCGACATCTTTCTGAGTTGATAAAGACTTCAAGAATTGCTTTTTGTTTGATGTTTTCAGTTGTAAAATAAGTTTGTAAATCATCAAAATCAATTAGAACTATGCTGTTGGCTTTGTTTTCATCTCTACCAGCTCTTCCTGATTCTTGAAGAAAAGCTTCTGTTGAGAATGGGATGCGTACATGAATTACTGTTCTTATATTTTTTTTATCAATTCCCATTCCATAGGCGTTTGTGGCTAGAAGTACTCCATCTTTTGAATCTTTAAACCAATTTTCAATAAAGACTTTTTTTTCTTTTTCCATTTTAGCATTATAGTAGGCAATTTTTAGATCTTTGTTTTCCATTTTGATTTCTCTAAATCCAGTTTTAGTAAAATTACGAGTAGGACAGAACACTAAAGCTGGTTTATCACAAGTTTTAAGTAATTGTTTTAAACAATGATCTTTTGAAATAGTATAAATAGAATTGTAGATAATGTTTTCACGGTTAGCACTTGAAAGTATTATTTTTGGTTTGATTCCTTTAAACAGGACTTTTGAAATATCTTTAATGACTAAAGAATCAGCGGTAGCTGTGAAAGCTAGAATTTGATTGGATCTTAATTGAGGTAAAAGTTCACACATTTTTAAATAAGCGGGCCTAAAGCTTTTTCCCCATTCTGCTATTACATGTGCTTCATCAATTACTACTAATTCGATTTTGAATTTTAAAATATCATTAAAGGTTTTTTTTTGAATAAGGCTTTCTGGATTGGTAATAATAATATGAGCTTGCCTTGATTCTAGCTTTTCCCAATTTAAGTTTCTTTGCTTATTTGTTTGCCCACCCTTAATAACAACTACAGGAATATTATGTTGTTTAAAAACCTTTTCTTGATCATTCATAAGGGCAATTAAAGGATAGACAATAATAGTTAAACCTTTTAAAAGTACTGATGGTATTTGAAAACAAAGGCTTTTTCCAGCCCCGGTAGGCAAAATAACAAGTTGTTGTTTTCTCTTTGAAAACCCAGTTATTCTTGAGTTTTCTAAAATATTGACTATTACTAGAATCTGGTAAGGTTTAAGATTATTAATTTTGAATATTTTTTCTGCAACTTCTTGAGCTGAATTTAAATCAGGATTATCGAAATTTGTTTCCATGTTTTGATTTTACTTTTTTTTTAACAAAAGAGGGCAACAGATTTTAATAAAACGAAAAAGAGTTTAGAGGCTTTAAAAATTTTATTTATGCTTAACTCTTTAAGATACCTATAGATTCTATTATTTCTTAGTAGTTTTGATGGCCACATAATGGCCATCAAAAGATTAAACAAAACAATATCTATCTAATTGCTTTTCTTTTCAGAAATCCTATCAATTTTACCAATTCATACCAAAGTACTGAAGCAGCTGCAATACCAATAACAATCAGTAATTGTTTGACTGAAAGTGGGACAAGCTTGAGAAAATTATTAAGTGGTGAATAGATAATCAACAACAACCAAAAAATTGTTACAATATTCACTACCCACATTACTTTGTCTTTAGCTAGATATATCATTGATTGCCATGCAAAATCCCGATTGGAACTATTTACCTGAACTAAAAAGAAATTTGCAATCATGATAATGGATAGCCCCATGGTTCTAGCAAGCAAAGCATTGGCGGGTTGACTGTCTAAAACTATGAAATATGTACCGAACGATGCTGCGAATATCACCAGTCCCTGCAGTATACTTTTTACTAATAATCCTAAAGAAATCAATTTTTCATCAGGATTGCGTGGGGATCGGTCCATAATATCTTCTTCTGCAGGTTGTCGTTCAAGTACAATAGAACAGGTCGGATCTATAATTAGTTCAAGCAAAACAACATGCAAAGGAAGCAAAAGAAGACTAGTCGGTGAAATTTTCAACAATGGTGCAAGCAAAGAGGCAAATGCGATGGGAATATGGATGGTAAAAACATAACCCACTGCTTTACGGATATTATCATAGATTCTTCTACCATCGTGAATAGTCTCCACTATTGTTGAAAAATTATCATCCATTAGAATAATATCTGCAGCTTCTCTAGAAACTTCAGAACCTCGTTTTCCCATTGCTATACCAATATCGGCATATTTAAGTGCTGGAGCATCGTTCACGCCATCGCCAGTCATCGCGACAATATCACCATTTTCCTTGAAAGCTTTGACAATCCGCATCTTATGTTCGGGGATAACCCTTGAAAATATACTTACATTACGAACTTTCTCACATAGTTCAGCATCGTTCATTGTTTCCAACATAGCTCCGGTGATAATAGATTCACTGTTTGGGATGCCTACTCGTTTTGCGATACTGCTTGCAGTGATACCATTGTCACCAGTAATCATCACTACTCTAATTCCAGCTTTAACGCAAAGTGCAATATCTCTTTTAACTGTAGCTCTAGGTGGGTCAGCCAATCCAACGAGACCAATGAAAGTCAATTTACAATCAACAATTTCCGCAGGAATATCAGATTCAGTTGCAGGGTTCATCTCTCCTACAGCAATGACGCGCAATCCCTTTGCTGCCATCTCTTTTATTCTTGCTTCAATCATATTTTGTTCACTAGACGAAAGGGTACAGATTGTGAGAATTTTCTCCGGTGAGCCTTTTGCTGCAATAACAATCCCTTTATCTCTACGCCAGACATGTCCCATCATTTTCAAATCGTTTGTGAAGGAATATTCATTGATAAGTGTTCCTCCAAATAGCATATCTTTGGTTACACCAATTGATTCACAATGTTTAAGCATAGCTTTTTCCATTGGATCATATGCATCAGTTTCACATCCCATACCCATTACGGTACAGAGTTTGTTGACATCACCATCCATAGACCAAGTCTCTTCTACAGTCATCTGATTCATGGTGATAGTCCCAGTTTTATCTACACATAGAACGGAAACTTCACCAAGGGTCTCCACAGAAGGTAACTTGCGAACAAGGGATTTTTTCTTAGCCAACCTCCATGCCCCCATTGAGAGAAAAACCGTAAGGATTACCGGAAATTCTTCAGGAATCATAGCCATCGCAAGGGTTATCCCAGAGAGAATACTCTCTATGATACGATCAATGAATACATGATCCGGAATATTGAAATAGGTTATAGTTCCTACCAAGACAAACAGTCCTGCGGCAATTAAGGCACTCAATTTAACCAAACTATCTGTCTGCTTTTGTAAAGGAGTTGGATTGTCGGGAGCAGCTGCAACGTTCACACCAATTTTTCCATATTCTGTTTTTGAGCCTATTGAATCAACCTTGACTATCGCGGAACCTTGAGTAACAAGTGTTCCCGCATAACAAAAATCCTTGCGCCAATGATCTTCTGATGGCACTGTTTTGTCCGGTGTCACCTTCCAGACACCCATGGCCTCTCCAGTAAGTGATGATTCATCCACACATAGGTCGTTGCAGGTTACGACAATGCCATCGGCTGGGATTTTCACACCTTCATGGATAATCATTAAATCGCCTGGAACTAAATCCACGCTTGGTAGCAAGATTTCAACCCCGTTCCTTATTACTGTCACTTGTGGTGCTGAAAGATCTTTTAGAGCCTTGAGGGTTTTATCTGTTTTCCATTCCTGAATTACATCAATACTGATAATACCTATTACAAATACCAACATAATGGCTCCATCCCGGGGTTCTCCCAGGATAAAATAGATGATAGCTGCTATAATAAGCAATAAGAACATGGGTTCATGCAAAATATGTAGAACTTTATGGAAAAATCCCTCTTGTTTCTCAGAAACAAGTTCGTTCTTACCATATTTCATCTGTAATTCTTTAGCTTTTTCCGAGGATAGACCCCTTACCGTCATTTTTTCTTTAACCATTCGTGTTACCTCCACAGCGCATTAAAGGCGTTTTTAAAGATACTCTATTTCACTTTTGTTAAATTATTCAGTAAAGTTTTGATGTGTAAAAAAACACAATCAGGGAACATTCTACTGTCCCACAGATGTATGTATTATCTGCTGCCATGGAATATATGGCCCAGCCCCATGAACCGGAGGTTCATCGCCTGCTCAGTTTGTACTGTAAATCGCACGGTAAATAAATACCTAATGCAGTGCAAAGAGTTTATCGGTACGATACAGTTTTCTGCATATGTTTGTCAAGCTATACCGTAACTTGTTTGCTAATAATGAAAAGATTAATGAATAATAATATTGCTATGATGCAAAAATGATTATGGAAAAACTGTTGTACGAGCGCTACTGCTATAATCCATTGCGGAAACAAATCTTAAAATTAAAGAAGTTAAACCTAGAAAACCAAGTTAAAAATAGGTTTCATTTTAATTTTTAAACTTAAATTAGATTTCCTTCTAATAAAAATTACCTCCAATATAGATTCCAATAATGTAAGTGTATACTCTAGAATTACCATATCATTTTGTGGGGCTTTGTTTATCTTTTTTCGTGGAGGTTTTACTCATCAAAACTTAAAGAATTTATTTAAACTTTATATTTACACCAGCACAAATGCAAAAAAAATTATAATGTAGTAAGAGTGTTTTTGCTCTTGTTCAATGTGCTATGGTTCAGATTATTAGTTGCTATTCAGAATTTAAGAGTCGTAGTGTTGATATGAAGCTATGATGTTTTGGTGGAGTAATTGCAGGATTTGTTAGGGGTTAATTCTTACAAATTAAAAATCAAAACTTGCATTTTTATTAAAACTAATAAATAATAACTGTAATCTAAAAACTAATATAAAATATTTGATAACATGTTTTAGGGAGAAAAGATATAAAATGAAAAAGAAAAGGGCAACTATTATTGATATTGCTAAGGAAAGTGGTTTTTCCAAGACGACGATATCTTTTGCTTTTAACAATCCTGATAGAATCGGTAAAGAGTCTTACAAAAAGATAATGGATACAGCAAAAAAACTTGATTATATACCAAACCCGGCAGGAAGAAATTTTAGCCTTAAAAAAAGAGGTACAATTGGATTCCTTTTACCTCAAGTATTTAATAATACTTTAAGTAACCCTTATATTAACTTAGTTATCAAAGGTATTGGTAGTGTCTGTGAAAAAAACAAGTACAATTTGACATTAATTCCACCAATGAATGATAGTTTATCAACAGCAGCTTATAATACTTCTGTTGATGGTTTTATTGCTATGGGATTAAATGTGAATATGGAAGTATCACATCTGTTAGAAAGATTAGTTATTCCATTAGTAACAATCGATGGAACCCCTGATAAAAATATGTACAGTGTAAATATTAATGATGAAGAAGCTTCTTATATGTTAATGAAAAAGGTACTAGATGCAGGTCATAAAAATATTACTATTATTCGCCTTGATGAAGATGCTTTTTATACCCAATCAAATCAAGAAAGTAGTCCCGAAAAGCGCATGAAGGGTTTTGAAAAAGCACTTAAAGAAAAGGGCTTAAGTATTGATTGTAATTGCATTAATACTATTATTTCCGGTTGTTCTTTTAATGAAGGACTGAAAACTGGTAAAATTATTTTGAAAGATTTTCCAAATACTACAGCAATTGTAAGTATGAGTGATATCATAACTATTGGCGTAATGACTTATATCAAAGAACAGAATATTAAAATTCCTGCTGATATTTCAATTGTAAGCATGGATAATATTGAAGAATCGTTGATGATTACACCTCATCTTACCACTGTTAATCAACCAGGTCGTCAAAAAGGTGAGGTAGCTGCAAAAATGCTTTTTAATTTGATAAATGATAAAACTGTTGAGAAAATGCAAGTAACCATGCCATATTCTATTATTGATCGAGGTTCCTTAGCTAATATTTATTAAAAATTAAATTCTAGTTGACCAGTTTATAATGAATTAAAAAAAAATTAGTCAAAAGTTAGATTTTACCATAGGAAAATAGGTATTTTATCTTTTAATGAAATGGTGTTTAATAATGGAAGTAAAGATTTTGGATGCAAATTGGGAAAATGAGATAAAAATAAATTCAAATTCACCAGAGGTATTTGAAGATAACAAACAATGGTGTGGAAATTATACTGTAATTGGAAATCTATCGGGGTATGAAAGAAATAAAAAATTTAACTAAAAAATGGTTAAATAGTTTTCAATTTACTTTAGGTGAAATAACTACAACATAATTAGAAATCCCTAGAAATAAATATTTGGAGAAATAGAAGTGTTCAAACTTAGAAAAGCCATTGAAGGTGAAGCGCAAAAAGCCTTAGAAATTGGTAATATTGGCAGAAAAATTATGCAAAATCGGAGTAACCCCCAATGGGATACTGGCTATCCAAGAATTGATTTGTTAATTGAAGATATTAAAATTGGGCGTTTATACTTTGCTTGTGATAGTAACAATCTTGAGGTTATTCTTGGTATGGCAGTGTTTCAAGAGGAAAAGGATGCTGGATATGAAGCTGAAGATTTTTGGGTCTTAAAAGGGGATTATATTTCTATTCATAGACTTGTGGCTCTTAAAAAAGGCGTAGGTAGATTTTTAATAAATGAAGGTCTACAATTTGCCAAAAGTAAGAATAAAATTGTAAGAATTGATACTCATCCTAAAAATAAGACCATGAGAAAGTTGATTGAGTCTTTTGGGTTTGCCTCATGTGGTAGTTTTTATCAAAAAGAATATATTGACGGAGCATATGCGATTGCCTATGAATTGCTTCCATAAACATTTTTGTAAGACTTGTGAAAGTTCCAATAATCTAAATTGAGGGATAATTCTTTATTACACTGAACTTGAATTTGTTTACATTAGTACTTTAGATTAAATTTAAGGTGATTCAATGTAACCTTAATTACAAAAAGGGATGAAGAACGATGATTAAAGATATAATTAATGCATTGTTAATATAATTATATAATGGAATCTTGATATATTTGAAATAGTCTGGATAACTATACGTTTAAGATGATAAAAAAATAAAAGCTATGATCTAGCATCGAATCGTAAAGCTATATATTCTTAATATTATATGATATTATTTAATCAATCATGATGAAAAGTTTTCGAACATTATCACTTAAAGAAAAATTTACTGTATTTTCACTTTGGTTGCAACTTGCACTAGTAGATATAAGGTTAACCCTTTTGCCATATAAATTTAACAAAAATTGGATATACGGTCTTCCTAAAAGACAGAGAAAGCACAAAAATATTGGAAAGGATGAAATAAAACTACTAACACAAATGACCCAAATTGCTGGATCTCATTCTCTTTTTTTTAATATGACTTGTTTAAGGAAAGCTCTAGTTATAAGAAGCCGTCTAAGAAAATTTGGGATGGAAGCTTTGCTTAAATTTGGAACAAGGAAGATTGAAGATAAACAGCAAAAAAATTACCATACCCATGTATGGTTAGATTTAGAAGGTGAAGTTATAGACCCCACAAACAATACTTTAGCTTATCGAGAGTTCAATAATTAAGAAGTAACAGTTAAAAGACCTTTTACTTTTAATTCTTTGATGAGTTTGTTCAAATCTTTTACAACTTGATCAAAACTTACCAAATATTTATCAGCTATTAACTTTGCTGATTTTTCAATACTTTTATTATTAATAAGTAGCTCTACCATTTCTGTTGCACTTTCATTAAGGCTGTAGTAGTGCCCACTTTCTGTATCCATAAGAACCATTTCATTGTCTAGTCTACTGATCATCACACTTTTTAAAAATGTTATCATATTACTATTTCTCCCTCTGTTATCTTCTTTAATATTATATTTGCGGTAAAGTGAGGATCTGTAAATCCTTCAGGTCTAATCAGGTGGAATACTCTGATGGAATTGCTATAAGTAAGAAGTTGTCTAAAAACGCTTACATCAGTATCTATCTGACTAATCTTAATTATATGAGGTATTATATTTTGTAACTTCTGGCCACCAGTAATTTCTTTGATTTCAATCTTACTTATGTCCTTTTTTTCAATGATACAGATTGTTCGGAGTGAAGAGGGTTGAATTGTATGATTAACTTGGACATGGATTTTACCCTGCCCATCAAATTGAACATTTTCTACATCTTCTTTTTTAGTTATTGCTTTATAACTATCCTTGAAAAGTTTTATAATAGGTATTCCTGGTTGGACAACAGGACCCTGAATCACTTGAATAAGATCGTCACAGAGAACTTTACATCCGAGCTTAGTAAGAGCGGCTGCTAGTGTTGATTTCCCTGCTCCCTTACTACCTAATAAGATACAAGAGGCTGAACTTGCTGGCAGGGTAAGAGCACTGCCATGAAATAGCAACTGATCCTTCTCTTTTACTATGAAAACCATTACTAGATGCACAAAAAATAGACCAATTAATGTTTCATCTGAATCTAAATAAGGTTCTACAACGACATCACTTTTATTTTTTACAAAATACCTTGCTATAGATGGTGCATCGACATAAATGGTATCATTCTCGATAAAATAGGAAGTTGATCCCAAAAATTTATCTCCGATTATATTATTAGGTATAGAACCAAGATGTAATTGAATTTTTTTGTTTGTTTTGAATCCTTCATTTGTAAGACTTTTCAGAGGTAATTTAATTTGAGACGTTATATTTTGGTTATAGGCATTATATGAATACATTAAGAAGATACCTCAGAAATTAAGAACCCAATTGTTCCTCCAAAATCATCATCAGCATCGATAATATGGAGATAATAGGTTCCTGGATTAAGAGTAACTTCCCATTGCCTTATACCAGATTTTCCAGTATCAATGCTAGAAGGCTCTGCAATAGGAAAACCTTCGTTATCTAACACTTCTGTACAGAAATCTTCTTCATAAAAGGTAATTAAAGCATTACTTGTATAAGAGGAATCATCTGTAGAATCAGCCCACTGAATTAAAACATTTTTTTGTTCGTAGAGTGCTAAATTATACCATTGCTCTTTATCATTAAATTCTAGGGTGCTAAGAGTCTCTACTGTAGAATCTTCTACATGCAATCGATCTGTAATAGAGAGGTTCCAACCTAAACTTTTTACCTTATAGGAAAGTGAATAACCCTGTGTAATATTAATTCCATCACTATTTTTGAATTGGTATGTAGACTCTTCAACAATTTCAAATGGTTCTGAATAGGAATGTGATGTGGTATCAGAGTTTTTTATATAGGATAAATCGCTCCAACTATTTGTTTCCCCAATAATATTGCTGTTAGTTCTTACAACTCCCGATCCTGGGTAGATTTTAGGTTTGCTTGGTGGTAAATCAAAATCAGCAGAAACCAAGGTATTATTCTTATCAGGATCTAAAATAATAATACTATTTCTAGCTTGTGCTGAGACGGGACCTTCTCCAGATAAATTATAATCTAATAAATCCCATGATGATCCATTATATTTATACCAATTGCTATTATTCTCATCATCATGGATATAACCACCTCCAATGGTAATAGAATCAAGAGAGTTAACCATAATGGGTTTAATTAGATATTTAGGTATGTCAGACAATGAGTCATTTAGATCGCTTAATCTTCCATACTCATTGATTTGGTATGAGAAAAATCTATTTGAGATGTATAAATTAGATAAACCACCTGCAATATAGAGTTTATCTTGATTAATAATAGCTGATGTATCGTAAAGGGGTTTTAAAAGAGAGACAGGAGCTGTATTCCAGTGACCTATATGTCCAGACATGCCAATCTGAATGCGAGCTTGGAGGATTGTATCAAAAATCTTATCACCGTTCTTACCGCCAATTAGAAATATTCTTCCATCATTATAGGCTAAAGACATGTGGGAACGAGGCTGGGGAAGCTTAATATCTTGTGAGGTCCAGAATTTCAAACCTCCGCCAGATCCCAAGGTTCCATCAGAAGAAATTTGTGTTGTTAAAACTGTTTTTACAGGACCATATTCATCCTCTCCACCGATTACATGAAGAAAGTCTCCTGCAGCGAATGCAGCACCGTATGCTCGTGGTGTTGGAAGGTCCAACTCCTCGGACCAATCACCTATTATAACTTCACCATCTTCTACTCTAATCTTTGATTTAAATATAGAAGTAGTTGCAATTCCCTCAGAATTATATCCACCAATCCTATAGACATAATCACCATATTGAACCAACATGGAGCCATTATTATCATCAACGATAGGAATATCGGGAGGAAAGAGAAAACAACTGTTGAAGATTACTAGAATAACTATAGTTAAAACTATGAGAAATTTCTTTTTTTCTTTCATATATCTTTCCTCCATCTTCTTTTTAGTCTTCTCTCTATTACAAATAACGGTCGAATTATAATATGTATCCACATAAAGGGTTTTGGTAATTTTAATCTCTTAAGATCTTGAGGACTTATAAGAAAAGGATTAATACCTATTTTGAACTTTTCTTTGGCTGTTCCTGCTAGTGGCATACTATAGCGCCAGGAAAAGCCAATTAATTCCCATATTGATTGATTTAAATCATTTTTAGATATTAGTTTGTGCTTTGCAATAGCTAACTGTTTTCTTATAGTTTTTTGATAGTGAGTATAGTAGGTCATATACGGTAAAGGAATTTCAATAGAAAATAATTCTTTTATCAAGGCAACCATGAGGGCTGTATGCTTTTGAAGGCCTAAATCTTCAATTCCACTGCATATTTCACTATGAAGATTATTATCTTCAATAGAAAAGACTGCAACCATATCAATTAACCAATGTAATGTCATCCAAGCATGTTTTGACCCATGCATAATCAATAGTAGTACATGGTCGGTTAATTTTGGAACATTATAATTCACCTCTTGATAGCTTAAAGTGATACTTCTTTTCATAACAGCTTCGGTAGTATATTTTTCATTATTGGATAGACCACTGAAAAATGCATTGTGAATTTCTATTCTAAAAGGGCTTTGAGGATTGGTAAAAATAAGATGATGTGTTCTTTGTACTAGTATATCTTTTTTTGATTTAGACATTGAATCAGGCAGGTGTGAAGTTTCATTCTTCTCAATATAACCTATACTTTTCATTATTGGTACGACTCGAGAAAATTGTTTAGGAGCAATAACAAGATCAATATCTGTATATTCTCTAGTTACAGGATTGCCGTAAAGTTGCAAAGAAGAAGCAGGTCCTTTAATTATCAAAGGTTTAATTCCTTCTTTCTTAAAAGCATATTCTATTATGCTCCATCTCTGTTGCATGATAGTTCTTTTTGAAAGAGTTAATGCAACATTTTTTTTGAGGTCTATAATTGATTCTTGAGAAAGCAATGATGGGTTATTTTTACTCTCTTTATAAAGGCAGGCTTCAACTTTATGTTCATATGCCATTTGTCGAAGAATATCTTCGTCAAAAGCTTCATCAGAAGATACAGACAAAACAGAGGAGCATTTACCCCTCTGCTTTGCAACTAATTGTGTTATTAGTTTAAATTCAATTTGCATTTGTTTACTTAAAAAGCTCTAGCTGCTCGTACTTTTGATGGTACATCTCGTAAAGAGGGAGCTATAATAGGTGTTGCACCTGAGGAAAAGTCAACAGACCATGCCTCTTCAGTATTAGCATCTTCTGAGGACGTCCAATAAGTGTCTGCAGTTAGTTTATAGGTATCTATAGCAATTGCATTAGTAGTGATGCTTCCTAGTTCATCTTTTGAAGGAATAAACCAATCAGTAAAACCATTATAATCCTTTGTAGCTAAAATTTCAGCGGTATCTCGTCTGGTGTTTGGGGCTTCAAAAACAACAGCTTTACGGCCATTCCCTTTTCTTTTTTGAGGAGTTGCGCTGGTCATATCATCAACAAGTATACCAGTGTTCAATTTTCCTTCTTGTGTGGCTACTAGAGTATTAAAGTTGCCAGCTTGCCCCCAGTAAAAATCGGTAGTATCTAAGGTTAGTACATTATCAGATTTTCTATAAACTTTTTTATCTGTTGGGCTGACATAGTAAGAAGCTTCATCTATTAGATCTGAGGTCCAATCTTCTTCAAGATCTTCTGCAGCTATTTCAATATAACGCCAATCTTTTCCCATTTTGGAACCAGTATCATCAAACGTTGTTTTATCGTAGATTATCCAACCACCACCAGGTCCACGATTACCAACATCATAACCATGTGTCGTAGGAACAGTTACAGTTCCATTTTCGAAAGCTGTTATAAGTTGGGAAGTTGTTGATCCTTGCCAGATTATCGCTCCGGTTCCATCCGAACCTGAAAATCCCATAATGTGGATGATAACATTCCCGGTTATATCTCCGGGGTTATATTCAAAACGGCCATGCCAGTTAGTTGTCGTTTTAGTAAGAGTTAAAGAACCACTAGGGACAAGAACTCCATCAGAATTATAGAAAATTCTGGCTTTTACAGAATTGACATTTAAGTCATTAAATATAGTAGCAGGAACCTTAGAACCTCTTGAAGTGGAACCTGAAGTGGTGCCTACACTGATTTCTAAAGTTTCTTCCCCACTTGGAGTAATAAAAAGGTCACAACTGATGAATAGCAAAGCGACTAGTAATAAAGCTATAAATAAAAATCTTTTCATATTAAGGGGCTCCTTTTATTATGTGTTTATTGAGATTCCATCTTGAGTTAGTTCTTGCACTTTTCCAAGATCTGTGATTTCCGGTGTTTGATAAGCTGTTTTCTGCTCAGTTTTTTGCATTTTCTCTTCCATTATTGAACTTATATTTTTCTCCATATTAATTCTCCTAATTATTGTTAGCTTAATATATTATAAATGTTGGAATTATTTAAGTCAATTGAAAATTTTGTACCAATTATCAACAAGAGAAAATAAAAATGATTATAAAAATTAATGTAATTAAGTAATATATAAGCAATCTAATTAGGAATTACATTAAAAAAGTAAAAGTGATACAATAATATTCAATTATATGAATTTGGAAGGTATTGATTATGAATAAAAGGCCACATTCTCAAGTCTGGCAGATAGCGAAAAATAATCCATTTAAAATTGGAGCCTCAATACTATTATCAATAATTGAGTCTGCAAGTTTGCTTCCAATAGCTTTTCTTGTAAATCAGGTATTTGACATATATATTCCCAATAATAATATAACAAATCTATATAAGAGCCTTGGAATTATTACCTCTTTATTAGTGTTAAATGCAGGTATGCAGTTGTTAAACAAACAATTAACTTTGAAAATTATTAAAAAGAGTATTGCAAACTTAAGAAAATCTCTTGTTCGTAGCATTCTCAGCTACACACGATTACATTTATCGCAAAAGGATCGAGATTTGCTTCAATCTCAAGTTGTTCAAGATAGTATGCGTGTTGACACAATGCTTAACTCAATACTAACAAAACTTATACCTGGAGTTCTAATTACTCTTGGTATGGCTGTTATATTAGGAACAATTAACATTTTTTTATTTATATTGTTTTTAAGTTTGTCTCCTGTTATAGGCTGGCTTAGTATAGTCCTTAGTAAAAAGTACAGGAAAGGAGTTAGAAGCTATCACCATTCATTTTCTGAATTTAGCAAGGGAATAAGTTTTATTTTACGGTTTAATGAATTAATCCATACATCATCTGCCGAGATTCAAGAAACAGAACACCAGGATGAATTAATTGATGATTTACAGGAAAGTAAAACACGTGCAATATGGCTTTCAACGCTTTTAGGAGTTATACAACGGCAAACATTGATGATTAGCGGAGTCTTGGTTCTTCTTGTTGGTGGGTTATTTGTAATATCAGGAGCCAATACCTTGGGAGAACTTATTTCATTTTACGTTGCCATAGGCTTAGTAAATAGTTATGCACGGTCGGCTTTAGGAACTATTCCCTCAATGTTGGAAGGTCGAGAATCAATGAAGCGGATATTATCAATATTAAAAAGTAATGGCTCTACTAAAGTTTTTCTTGGGTATAATTCAACACAAAAACAGAATAATGTTTATGAGGGTGTTGCCATAGATAAAATTGACACAGTCGAGTTTCGAAAAGTGAGTTTTGGTTATGGTGAACGGCTTGTATTAAAAGATGTAAGCTTTAACTGTAGTATTGGCGATTTTTATCGGATTCAAGGACCAAGTGGTATTGGGAAAAGCACACTATTTTATTTACTTTTGGGTTTTTATAAACCCCAGAAAGGTGAGATTTTTATAAATTCAATACCTTTAATAAACTTAAATATTTTTTCAGTTCGACAATTAATTGGATTTGTTGGTCAAGAGCCTATGTTGTTTTCTGGTACTATTATGGAAAATTTGACCTATGGTTTG
Source organism: Sphaerochaetaceae bacterium (assembly GCA_041672385.1). GTDB lineage: Bacteria > Spirochaetota > Spirochaetia > Sphaerochaetales > Sphaerochaetaceae > JBAYZQ01. The sequence goes on from JBAYZQ010000013.1 coordinate 24,073, forward strand.
ACTAATTTTTCTCAAAAAGAAGGAGTTGCAAATTTAGGCATTGATAAGAACTTTATTGAACAGGTATGCAAAGATGCTTTAATTCATGATTTTATCATGGATCTCCCCAATCAATATGATAGTTCTATTGGTGAGCAAGGGATGTTGATTTCAGGTGGTCAAAGACAACGGATAGCAATTGCTCGTGCCTTACTTCGAAAACCACAGATTCTGATATTAGATGAACCGGAGAATAATCTACCGCAAGGCATGGTGGACCAGATTTTGGATAATATTGATTTTGAGCATATGATAATAATGTTAATTACTCACAAATCAATTATATCTGAAGGTCAAAAGAGGTCAAATCTTACTTTGTTGGATCTTAATAAAGATGAATAAAGACAATTACTTCATTTAGATATTAAGCTTTAAACTAGCAGAGATATTAAAAGATTCAAAATCTATCCAGCCTGTTGAAACTCCAAAATAAAACTTATCTGTAATTTCAGCATTAACAGAAAAAACTAAGCTTTGGGATGTTTCAGATTCTTCAGCATGAAAAGCTTTTCTTATTCTATAAGCAATATAAGTATCTAAAATTTCACTTATTTCATAAGAAAGATTTTCTTCCAGTTCTATATTATGATAAATATTATAATTAGAATTGGCATACTCTAAAGTACAAGAACTGAGTATATCTAAACCTTCGCTTATTTCATATGAAAGATTTCCATTCAATTCTAAAGAATAAGTTGCATCATATTGATAATTATTATCATTATATAAATTCCAAGAATTTGTCATCTCAAAATTTCCAAGCAATTCATACGTCAAGGCGTCAACAATTTGTTTATAATTTAAATCCGTATAAAAATTAAAATCTTTAGAATTGAAAAAAGTAGAAAAATCTTCACCTTTTATTGAAAAATTGAAGCCAGTTTCCAAAGTTATAGAATAATTATCTTTAGAATCATAAATAAGGCTAAAAGCTTCATCTATACTACAAGAATTAGATTTTGAAATACGTTCATCATCATTTTCGTTTATTCTTTGGTTATAAGAAAAGGAAAAATTTGAAATAATACTATTCATATATAACCAATTGTCTGAAAGATTTTCTCCTAAATCATGTCCTAATTGAGCATTAACACTATACATTTTACTGTTAGTATTATTGACTAAACTATTTGCAAAGTTAAAATTAGTTAAGAAGTTTAATCTTTTTCCTTGATTAATTGTATCAATAGAATAATAATCTTCAACTTCTGTTTCAATAACAAACCCCTCTTTCTTGCAAGGAATATATCCTTGTAATTCTAAGCTATTAAATGAATTGAAAGAGAAATCTTTGAAGCTTAAACTCATTCTAGGGCTAATAACCAATAAAGAATTTGAAGTAGTTTCATCATAAATTAAAGGTATAATTCCAGCGAGGGAGAGTTGCTCCCCCTTCATCAAATAAGCCCAGAATGATTCTTCATTCTCTTGATTTATTGTATACTTATCAACAGGAGAATATCTGAAATTGAAGCTTTTACCCGAATCATCACTAAAATAATATCCAACATTTGGGCTAAATATTAATTTACCATTTTCTGATATCAAGGTATTGGTAAAAAGAAAATAATTCTCAGTATCCTCTGTATCCTCAATACTCTCAGCAAATAAAGAAAAAATTACACTTATTATAATTAAAATTACTGCTATTTTTTTCATCTTTTTCCTCTGTTATATTTTTATAAAAAAGGATTATCCGAAAAAAGTTATAAATGGAGTAAAAAAACCACAATGCTAAATCTCTAAAAAAATCCCACGCGTATTATCTTACACCAAAATTTTAAATTTTACATTAAAAAAATATTTTTTTAATTGCTCAAATTTAATAGTTAATCAACTGAGGTTTTTTTATTATTAGTTAATTTGTTTAATTTGAACTATTTAAAAGGCTATCAATACATTGAGATTCTATTACTTCATAATTTGTTTTAACTTGGCTAGGAAGAGTAAAAAGATCAATTAATAATAATATACCAATAACACAAAAAATTAGTATTGAAAAAATTGTAGCCCCAGCTCCTTCTTCATAAACTGAAGCAGAAGAAAATCCTACAATTAAAGAAATCCAACCTACTAAACCAAGAATTAAATAAGTAAGTCCCATTTTTACTTCACCTAAATAAAACTTATGAATTCCTAGTGACCCACAAAAAAATAATAAGACGTAAGCTAGTCCGGTACTTTTTTGATTTTTTTCCATTTCAGATGCAAGAATAGAAAGTTGATGTTCAGTCAGTTGATTTTTTCTTTTAAGTATATTCTCCATAAATATCCCCCTATATTTATAAACCCAATATAAGAATATACTCATTTATTCCTGTTAACAAGGTAATAAATATCAATTAAAACCTTTAAAAAATTTAATAAATAATAACAGAAATAAATAAAACAGGTTTTCTTAATTGTAAATGTATTATTATTAGGGTATTATAAATGAGTAATTTATTTTAAGAGGATGAAAATGGAAGGAATCAAATCCAAAATAAAAATTTTAGGCATCTTTGCAATTTCCATTTTTCTTCTTTTATTTTTTTCATTTTCACTCAATGCACAAAAATTAAATTGTGGGTGGAATGAGGATGGGTATTCCCAACAATATGATTCTAATGGAGTTTTTTCTGGACCTGCATTTTCCTTATATCAAACTTTTTTTAAGAATTTTTCCATTGAAAAATTAGAACCTGATTATTCTTTTGCCTATACAGAAATAGGATTTGTTGATTATATCCTTTTAGCAGACTTTAATCAGTCGGCACAAAAGATAAAAAACTCAAAGTTATTTTTTTCTTCTCCTTTGATAAATTTGAGTTATAATTTTATTGTTAATAAAAATCAAACCGTTCTTTGGAATGGTTGGAATTTTTTGAATGAAGGAAAGATTGGAATATTGAATACAGATAATATTGATATTATTCAAGATTATCTAAACAATTTAAAAAAAAGCGAAAGTATAAATTTTGAGATTACTATTTATACAAACTTGGAAGATATGAAAGAAGATCTTTTTTCAGGTAAGATTAATACAATGTTAGTTAATTCACTTTATTCTTCAAAAGATTTAAAAGTGATGTTTAAAACTCCAATTCTTGCTTGTATGGTATTTGCTTCTTCCGATGAAGATAAAATAAATCAGTTAAATAACAGTATTGTTAATTTGAATGAAACAAGACCAGATTATTTTAACACTCTTTTTGATTCCTATCTTAAACCTTCGAATTTTGGAGGGATTGTTTTTACAAGAGATGAAGCAGCCTTTTTATATTCGCATCCAACTTTAAATGCTGCTATTTCTTTTCAACAAGAGGACCTTATTTCACTGGATTATGGGGTTTATTCAGGAAGTGTTTACAATATTTTTGAAAAAATAAGTGAATTAACCTCTATAAAATGGAAATATGAACCTCAAATGTATGTTTCTCTTTCAGATCAAAATTTTGATGTTCATATGTGTTGTTATGAAGATACTGATTTTGCAATAGCAAATGGTTTGAACTTAACTCAAGGTTATATGTCAATCCCTTTTGAAATAGTCTCTAGTAATAATATAATAAGGAGAATTGCTCTTGAGAAAGATTCTGGATATAACAATATTATTATTCGAAACTATCCTGAATGCGAATTTGAATATTTTGCCACAAGTAGCAGTTGTATAGGGGCAGTTAAAAATCGAACTGTAGATGGCTTTATAGCGCCTTTTTATGTAGTTCAAGATAATTTGACTCAAAAAGATATAGAATCTGGGGTAATTGTAAAGTATATTGATGATTTTTCTATAAAAATGAGTAGCGGAGTATCCAAGAATGTTGATCCCATTTTAGTTGATATTCTAAATAAAGCCTTGAATTTTATTGATTTAGATAGATATGAGAGACAACTTTTTGAAAAAATAGACAATAATTTTGATTCCGATTTTTCCAAGGGAATAATAATAAGAGAAAACTATACAACTGTTTCTTGGATGGTTTTTGTGGCTATTCTAATAATTTTAATGTTTATAGTTTTTGTTTTCTATTTTGGTTATCGAAAGAAAGTTGAGACTTTTTTATACTATGATGAGGCTCTTTCTTGTTATAACCAGAAGGGCTTTGAAAGAAGAGTTGAAGAGTTACAAAAAGTTCCATCAACAAAATTCCAATATCTTGTTAATTTTACAATTAGCCATTTAAATGAAAGTGGAACAGCTACGGGAATAAATAAAGGTGATCAAGTTGTTAGGAATATTGCAACTTTATTGGATACCGAATGTACCCAAGAAGAATGTTATGGCCGTGTTCAAGCTGATAATTTTATTGTCCTTTTAACAGCTCGAGAAGATACCGATTTTAATCTAAGAGTAAAAGAACTTGAAAGAAAAATTAGGTTTTTGCAAAAAAATTCTCTTCTAATTTTAAATATTG
>JBAYZQ010000014.1:0-28293 GCA_041672385.1 Sphaerochaetaceae bacterium
TATCAAAGATTTTATCAAAGGTATAAAAAACAATCTATTATATCCAATGGTTGAATTATTAGTTCCACAAGTTAATGCAATACACAACATAAGAGCTTGGAATATTGCTGCAATAGGTTCCATTGCTCTATTTTGTAATGATTTAAATTTATTTAATTTCTGTTATAACTCTGAATTCGGTATTAAAGCTCAATTAGATAAAGGTGTTAGTGAAGATGGTTTTTGGTTTGAAGGTTCAATTCTCTATAATTTCTTTCTTCTTGAAGGAATAACAAGTTTTATGCTGTTAAGTGAAGTTTATAATCATCCTTTTGAAGAAAAAGAAAAGTCAATTATAACTCAGATGCTAGTGAGAGCCTACATGTATTCCTTTGACAACGACATTCTTCCAAACCCAAATGATGGGTGGCCAAACCTTAACCTTAAAACTTTTAGTTATGTATATCATATGGCTTCTAGAGTATTTGGAGAAGACAGCAAAATTGGTAACATTACTAAGTTAATTGAAAACAAAAAAATTATAAGAACAAGCCTGCCACTTTCCCAGTCAATCTATAGTAAAAATGGAATTGCATTAGAAAGGCTATTATTTAATACAGACTTTAATTATTCCAAAACTACTAAAGTTGAAAGAAGTAATTACAATTATAAAAACAGTAATTTTGCAATGCTTAGAAATGATAAGTTAAACTTATTTATTAAATATGGTTTGAATGGACCAAGTCACGCCCATCCAGATATTCTTAATATTGAAGTTGCATATAAAGACACCTTGATTTCAAGAGATATTTCAAATGCTGGTTACAAATCAAATCTTTGTAATAAATGGCATAGAAAGACATTATGTCACAATACTGTAATTTGTGGTGGAGAAAATATCACTTCAAGATCTCCTGGGGTAGCAACACTTTTAAAAAACAAAATTATAGCTTTCCACAAAGATGTTTATGAAAAAATTGATTACAAAAGAGAATGTTTAATTCTGGAAAATGGATTTGAAGATACTTTCTATGTGAAATCAAATAATACAAAAACAAAAGACTTTATTTTTCATGTTGAATCTCAATTTAATTTTAATGGTGTTATAGAACACTTTAATAAAGTTGAAAATCTTGGCTATGAAGATAATGGATATCAATATCTAGAAGATATTGTCGAGCTTACTCAAAATGAAATTAAGCTTACAAACGGATCTTTAGAACTTTTTTTATCTTTTGTCCTTCCAGTAGATGGTAAATTCTACATGATGAAAACTATGGATAATCCTGTAACAACAAAAAGAATTAGTTTCTTAATAAGAAGTTATGAAAAGAATCCAATATTTAAAATGAAATTAAAATGTAAGGAGTTATAAAATGCAATCATATTTTTACAATTGTGATATTCCCTCCGAAATAGTAGGAAAAGGAATTAAAAGAAAAGTTCTTGCACATAACAAAGAACTTATGATTTGTGAGGTTGAATTCAATAAAGGTTCAATCGGAGAGTTGCATAAACATTTTCACTCTCAATGTACTTATATTGTTTCAGGTGTATTTGAATTCGATATAGATGGCGTTAAAAAAGTCATCAAAGCTGGTGATTCAACTTACAAACAACCGGAGGTCATGCATGGATGTGTTTGTCTAGAAAAAGGTAAGTTAATAGATATCTTCACCCCAATGAGAGAAGATTTTTTACCTATAAAATAATCAAAGGAGAGAATTATGGAAAAAATAGCATTAATTACTGGTGCAACAGATGGAATGGGTTTAGCCTGTGCTAAGTTATTTGGAAAAAACGGTTATACTGTTATCATCAATGGTATTGTTGATGAACAAGCAGTTGCAGTTCAAAAAGATTTAAATGATTTAGGAATCAAAAATGAATATTATCATTTTGATGTAACTAAAGAAAAAGAAATCAAAGCCGCTTTTGTTAAAATCAAAGCTAAGTACGATCACTTAGATGTATTAATTAATAACGCTGGTGGACTTGGTGGAAGAAAAAAATTTGAAGAAATGGATATGGAATTCTTTAGATTTGTTATGGCTCTTAACTTCGATAGTGCAGTATTTATTACAAAAGAATGTATCCCTCTATTAAAGAAAGGAACAAATGCAAGTATAATTAACTATGCAAGTAATGCTGCCTGGAATGGTGGTGGACCCGGTGCCGGTATTTATGGCGCAAGTAAAGCAGCTGTTGTTACAGCTACTCGTGCAATGGCAAAAGAACTAGCACCATTTAATATTAGAGTTAATGCCGTAAGTCCAGGAACAATTGATACTCACTTTCATGATAACATCAAAAAGACGAATCCTCAGGTATTTGAATCTTGGAAAAAGAATATTCTTTTAGGTAGATTTGGTCGTCCTGAAGAAGTTGCTTCTGTAATCAAATTCTTATGTAGTGAAGACGCTTCTTTCATTACAGGTGAAATTGTACAAATCAATGGTGGACAGGACTTCCTGTAAAGCTTAAGAGATTTAATCAGATAAGAATTTATTCTTGTCTGATTAAATAATTACATATTGTCCTTAATTAAATCAATAATTTCTCTAACCGCTCCATATCCTGCAGCTGCTTTTGTAATATATGCATTTTTGCGATTCTTCATAAAAGCTAAAACTGCTGGATGAGAATTCGGAGGACAAGCACAAAAGCCTACGGCTTCCATGCAATCCATATCATTTACATCATCCCCAATATAAAGCATCTCATCTAGCTTTATATTATATTTTAAAGAAATTTCTTTTAGCTTATCAACTTTTCCAGAAGGAATTCCTTGGTAAACTTCTTTAACATCAAGGTTTTCCATTCTGGAGGAAACAATTTTTGTATCAAGACCTGTAATAATAGCAGGTATTATATTTAATGTTGGAAGTATATTCTTAATACCATAACCATCTCTAGCAAAGAAAGCTTTCAGCAATTCACCATTTTCACCTTGATAGATTTTCCCATCAGTCAAAGTTCCATCAACATCCATAACAAGCATTTTTATATTTTTCATTATATATTTCCTATTTTTTTATTTATTTATAACAGAAAAACCTTTTAAAATAAATAGAAGCGTAAAATTAGTAAATATTAAAGTTGATTTTACCCCTTAAAAATGTTTTTATTAATTTATGAAAAGTATTGAAACCAAGTTATTTGAATATAAGGATGAAAAATATAAAGTTTTTACAGCTAAATTAAATCCCGCTGTAAATCTTGATAAGATTATAGGCATAAGACTACCAAATTTAAGAAAAATTGCAAAAGGACTTTCGCCGGAAGAAAAAGAATATATTCTAAATAATACCCCTCATAAGTATTTAGAAGAAAACTTTCTGCATTCTTTCATAATAAGTTCGTTTAAAGATTGGAATCAAGCTCTAGAAGCTACAAACCTTTTTCTTCCACTTATCGACAATTGGGCAGTCTGCGATACATTTGACCCAAAAATCTTTATTTCTAGACCTAAGGAATTTGAAAAGATAATTAAAAATGCCTATCTTAAAAGTGAAAATACTTACACCATAAGATTTGCCACAGTAATGTTAATGCGTTACTTTCTTGAAGATAATTTTTCAATTGAACATTTTATTTGGCTAAATGATGTTAAAAATGATGATTACTATGTTAAAATGGCTATTTCTTGGTATTATAGTACAGCTCTTATAAAACAATGGGACAAAACAATAATAATCTTTGAAAACAAAAACCTAGAATCAAAATGGATTCATAATAAGTCTATTCAAAAGGCAATTGAATCTTTTAGAATTTCTAAAGAAAAAAAAGATTATCTTAGAAGCTTAAAAATTAAATAGATTCAAGAATAAAAACTCCCTTGTCAGTACCAACACGCGGTACAGGATTTTTAAACATCCCCATTTTTGCGAGTCCATCGCCATCAAGAATAAACCAAATCTCTTTTTTCCCAGTTTCTTTGTTTACCATAAATTTATAAGTAGTAATTGTGTTTACCTTAAAAGCAAAACTTTTAGTCTTAACTTCAATTGAATATTCATTGGGTTTAATATTTATCTCTGAGCAATAAAAAGTGGACGGGGTTAAAGATGTAGTGTTAAAACTTAAGGCATTTTTTCGATAAGTTTCAGAAACTTTGTTATTATCCTTGTACTCAAAAGTCGGATACTCTCCCTTTTCATTTAGATTTACCAAAGGAAAAATTCTAAATTCTTTTTTATCAAAGCCTTCAATTACCTCATAAATATTATAGAAAACCCCTCCTATAAAGGAAAGTTGTTCAGCTTTCTCAACATAAAACGTTAATTCCGTACAACGCCCTTTATTTGTATTATCAGAGGTATTAGTCCATCGATAAAAACCTTGCCAAGAAGTCGTAGTACAATTAATATTTTCTTTTTTACCACTAAGGCTGACAATTTGAAAGTTATATTCAGTTTCAGGCCAAAGATTATCAATCTCTATTTTACCATAATCAAACTTTGAATTACATAAAATATTATTGCAATAAACTTTACCTTCCTTTAAATCAGAACTAATATAAATCCTATCAGGTTCAACGTTCTCAATAGAAATTGCAAAAGCAAGAGAAATATTTAGGGAAAATAAAATTAAACAAAATATTATTTTTTTCATAATTTTATATTAACTTCATTTGATGTTTATAAATAGAGAAATTTCCACTTGAAATAAAGGAAAAAGAACAAACAATAAAAATTAATATAGGGTTAGTAAATCCAAAAACTTCAAAAGCCATTAAAGTTCCAACCAGAGGAAGTTTACTTGAACCACTCAAAACTCCGACACAACCAAACATAGCAAGAGTAGCTGCTGGAATTGGAAGAAAAGCTGCTAATGGTCTAAAAGCTGCTGCTCCTATTACTAAAGCAGGAACAACCTCTCCTCCTGTAAACCCACAGGCTGTTGCCATTGAAGTAAGAAGAATCTTTAGAATAAAAGAATACCAGGTTGAATCACTAAAGAGTTCAAGGCCGAAACCATTATACCAACTTTCCCCTGTTAACAGCTGAATTCCAACTGCAAAAACAGTTAAAACTAAACTTGAAATTAAAACCTTTTTGTACTCATTTTTAGAAATCTTTTTTGACAATCTTGAAAATATATGAGTTGAAAAAATAAAAAGTCTCCCAATAAATCCAGCCACAATTCCAAGGAACATACATAAAACCAACATTGGAACGGTGATCTCAACACTTGAAATAAAGGGTATTGCAATAACAGGAATCCCTAAATAACTGGCAACATAACAAGAAGTAACATTACAAGAAAGACAAGGAATCCAAGATTCAAATCTATTGTTTGTAGGGCAAGCAACGTGAAGGCCAAACATAGTACCGGTTATAGGAGCATTAAACAAAGCTCCAAAAGCAGCTCCAGCTCCTACTATTAGCCAAGTTTCCATTTCCTTCGGATCGTATTTTTTTCTAAAAATTCTTCGTTCCAAATCTGCTTGAAAACAAGCAAGAGATGTACCAATTTGTACCCCGGCTCCTTCTTTGCCATTTGATCCACCGACTAGGTGCGTTATTAAAGTTGTAATAAAAACAATCGGTCCCAATAAAGGAGAAATACCTTTATTGTCTGTGGCCCAATCTGATTTTACGGTTATTCTTCCAGGATTAATTTTTGACAACACCTGTTCATTTATTATATCTAAAGCCAAATCTCCAGACTTGCGAAACCCTTTGCCCTTAATATTATAAATCCAAGCAATTAAAAGAGCCCCTAACGGAATAAAAAGAAGAACAAAAAAATGTTCTGTTCTAATTTTATTCATGAATACTACAGCCATACTAAGAATATAGCAACAAATTCCAATCATGGTACCAAGTACCACTCCTCTTCCTATCCAAATCAAGCTTGATATATATAAGTCTTTTCGATTATCTCTCATTACCCCATTCCCAATCAAATATCATAACCTTATTATATAAGTTCTTCAACCTAATCATTTAAAAAACTTGGAAAGCTCAATAAAAGATGCTTCCTGTTTTTTAGAATTGATAATAAAAGAATCATTCTTTACTTCTCCAAGTACACTATTTAATTCTTTTTCATTTCTATAGGTAATAGTTCTATAAAAATTTTCGTAATCTTTTACTTTTGTAAGTCTTACCTGCTCTGTTATTTGGGAACGAATTCTCAAAGCACTTTCTAGAAGTTGATCTTTTTGATCTTCAATATCTATTTGTTCAGCTACTTCACAAAGAGAAAGATAGCCGTCTATGGCCTTATCCTCAGGATAAAAGCCTTCCCATTTTTTATATTCTTCATGAACAGAATTCCAATTATTTATTTCTTGATTACAAACTTTCTCAAAAAGCTTTTCTACTCTTTTATGAGGAACAAGTTGTCCGCCAATATTTTCCCAACTTATTTTTCCAATTTTCTCAAAATAATCATAAAAACTTGGTTTATCTTCTCCAAAATCAACCAAAGATGAGACGGAAACATTTTTCTTTAAATCAGCAAGCTTTAACCCAGTATTTTTGCACCAAATACTGCATTCTCTTACTCCATAATAAATCAACATTTCCCTATAAGCGTTAAAGGATTGCACCACTTTTCTAACTAAAACAGGCGTTGCTGAACTTTCAACGTGTTCTCCAAACACTTCAAATTCTTCCACTAGTTCAGGTTTTTTAGTAATCATTGCCTTTCCAAAATTTGCCAGTAAACAAGCCAGTTCTTTTTCTTTTTCTGAAGAAGTATTCCAAGCTTTAGCCTCAATTCTATCCTTGGTTTTTAAAAGATCTTTAACTGAAAAAGTTCTTAAAAACTCTGCTTCTTTTAAATCATTAATTTGAGATTTCCAATGATTTTCATTATATTTTCTTAAGTAACTCTTTGCTGTCCAAAGAGAAATTAAAAATAAAGCCTTTCTCACTTCATTTATAGTATCAGGAGCAAGATATTCAGTTTCAAAAACCTGTTTTGGAGCTTTTCGTTTATCACGCACTCCATATTTCCAACTATTTCTTTCCAGAGCATACATATTGTACATCCACCAATAACCACCTAGTATTTCCCTTCTGTAATCACAGGTATTATCAGCTAATAGTGAGAAAGGTAACTCTACATTAAGTTCATGGGGATAGTTTCCTTTAGTAATTAAAACATAGCTTGCAAACCGACAGTTATGTTTAAGAGTACTCGATAAGGCAGGCCAAAATCCTCTTCCCGCTACTATTTCTCCGTCATTTCCTCTACTGTTATGGTTTGATCCTATATTTGCCCCAGCTGCCATATTTGATTGTCCTTTTATTAAGCTTGCAATCAAAAAAGAATTATTATGATGTTGTTCATGTCCAGCATAAATTAAATTATTTAAGACTTCACAACAAGAAATAGTGGAATTATCACCTAAAATTGAATGTATAAGTCTGGCTCCATATTTTAAGTTGCAGTTATCTCCCATTACAAATTTAATAGCTTTACAACCATAGAAAATTCTAGAACCTGAGCCAACTATTCCATTAACAATTTCAACCCCTTCTCCAATTTGAACTGGTTCTTCGACAGTCGAAAGAAAGCTAACATTTTTTATTTTATTGGCGCATTTCACATAACATGCAGGACCAAAATATGCGTCTTTTATAATGCCACAGCCCTTTATCACACAATCATGTTCAATTACTCCATAATAACCACGACGTTTATCACAGATTAAATAATTAAAAGAGGAAAAACGTTCCATAAGTTTTTCATTTTCTCTATAAGTTGCCCAAAGATAAGCATCTCCAGTGGTCATAGAAGCAAAAGGTGAAACACTTCTTCCTCCCTTTTCATTCATTATATCAATCCAAACTCTTACCCCTTCGTCTTCACCTTCTTTCACCACTCCATTTCCAAATTTACTATGATTTGTAGTTTGAAGTTCATTTATTTCACTTAGAATACAATTATCCTGGATAATATAGTGACTTATATATCTACAGCCATTAATGGCACAATGGCTACCTATATCACAGGAAATAAAAACAGAATTATAAAGACCTTCTTCTTGTTCAAAATCATGAAAGCAAAGGATGTTTTTCTCAAGTTTTCCAATTCTTACTAGTCCATAAAAGCGATTTCCAACTACCAAAGAAGAATCAAAATCATCTTGAACCAAAACCAAATCCCAATTATCGGAGTAATTACTCTGCATTTTAAAATCTTTAATTTCGGATTCAGTTAGCTTCCTAAATTTCTTTGGATTTTGTTCTTTTCTTAAATAAAACTCATCCTTTCCTTCTGGGATAAATTCTTTTTTAATAAAACCCAACCCAAAATCTTCTCTTTTTTTTGATTCTACCATAATTTTTCCTTTATTAATTTTCCGTTATATAACCTGATCAATCAAAGATAACGCCCTCATAATTGTTTTGTCCATATCGAAATAGCTATACTCTGCAAGCCTTCCACCAATAATAAGCTTATCTTCATTTTTTGCAAGTTTTACATATTTTGAATAAAGCTCAGTATTTTTTTGATCGTTAACAGGATAATAAGGCTCTCCCGTCTTTTTATAATCATAAGGCATTTCATAACTTATCCAAGTTACTGGGTCATTATAATGAGTAGCTGAGGTTTCAAAATGCTTATGTTCAATAATCCTTGTATATGGGATTTCTCTTTCTGTAAAATTCATTACTGATACACCTTGGAAATTTTGTTTATCAATTTTCTTTAATTCAAACTTTTCGCTTCTGTAGTCAAGATGTCCTAAACTAAAATCAAAATATGAATCAAGAGTTCCAGTGTAAATTACCTTATTGGCCATATCCATTAATTGTCTTCGAACCTTGAAGTCCTCATTAAAATCTACGCCAAGACGTACTTCTGTTCCTTCAAGTAATTTCTTTATTAGAGGATTATAACCACCTACAGGAATACCTTGATAATTATCATTGAAATAGTTATTGTCGTATCTCATACGAACAGGAAGACGTTTGATAATAAAACTTGGAAGTTCCCTGCAACTTTTACCCCATTGTTTTTCAGTATAACCTTTGATTAATTTTTCATAAATATCTCTACCAACCAAACTAATAGCTTGATCTTCAAGATTTTTAATTTCTCCCTTAAAGGCACCTTTTTCATTTTTAAGTTTTTCTTCTACCTCTTCAGGAGTCTTTGTTCCCCACATTTGATAAAAGGTATTCATATTAAAAGGAAGATTATAGAGGTTTCCTTTATAATTTGCTATTGGAGAATTAATATAATTATTAAAAGGAACTAACTCGTTTACATAGTCCCATACAGCTTTTTGACTAGTATGAAATATATGAGCACCATATTCATGAACCCAAATATTATCTCTATTCTTACAATAAAGATTACCTCCAGTTTGAAACCTACGGTCTAACACTAGACATCTTTTTCCTCTTTTTTTTGCCTCAAAAGCAAATACTGAACCAAATAATCCAGAACCAACTATTAAAAAATCATACTTCATATCAACCTCGTTTTTGTTCAATTTCTATCAGGCTTTCACTAATAGCTCGGGAAATAACATGCCATTTTATTGAATATTTTCCATTTTCAGTAAAATGAAAGCACCTACTATGACCATTTCTGTAAGGAAGCTCAATGTGTTGCCCCATTTTCATTATTGCCACCGGAACTTCTTCTTTGCTATCTTTTTCAATTAAAGATTCTCCTTTGAAAGATCCAGAATAAGTCCATCCACTATCATCCACCATTATAACCCCACTTCCTGCTTTTACATACCCATCATTTTCTTTAATATCAACATAGTAGTCAACTTTGTCTGTAAAACTGTAATGCCCTTTATTTATAATCTTTAGATACTTCTCTAACTGCCAGTCATACCAAAGAATATAGTTTTCAAAAGCCCATGGCTTTCCTTGATTTTCCGCATCATAAATAAAACGAAAATTGTCATCAATAGTAGTTTTGAAATCACATTTATTACACCAAATATCATTTCCTTCAGCCTTAAGAGAAAACTCTTCACCACATTTTGGACATACAAATAGTAAATCGTCAATTCCTTCTGCTTTATGATTACCTTTGATTTTAAAACCTCTTTCTTTTTGGAATTCAAAATCATCATAAGTTAAAGCTGCAACCAGTTTCTGGTAAATCTCAACCTTAGTGTAATCGTCTAATTCTTCTGCTTTAAACAATGGTTTCATTTCCATTTCCACAAGGCCTTTGGAGTTAATTTTCTGCCACTTTCCACAACCCAATCCGGCACCTTTAATAGTTGCAGAATAAACATTTACTTTTAAATTTTCAATTATTTTTACAATTGCTGGGCTTATATAACAAAGATGTCCATTAGCATATACAGTACCTTCTGGAGCTATATAAATTATTCCTTTATTTTTCTTTAAAACATAGCGAATTTTTCTCATTGCATTAATATCTGTAGCAAATTGAAGCTTTGGAATTGCTCCAATATATCTTAACCAAGGCCGTAGTTTCTTAAAAGTAAACCAATAGTAGGTTGAAAGAAAATTAATTCTTTTAGGCCAAACGGCAGTTTCTATGAATTTATAATCATGATTTGAAGAGTGATTTGACAAAATTAAAGCAGGTTTTTCAATTTTACATCTTTTTACTTTCAAATTAAATTTCAACCTAGTTTTAATTCCAACATAAAGTCCTGCAACAAAATATAGCCATAAAGCAGGTTTTTTTTGAAAATCGGGATCTTTTGCAAGCACTTTAATAAGTTCTGCATCTATTAAAGGATTAACTATTCCCTTTTTATTATTCTCGAGGAATTTAAAATATTTTTTTAGAATCCTCCCTTTTAAAGGATAGCGAAAAGCATTATAAATAACAAACCCCATAATAATTATTAAAACTAAGGATAAGTAAATCAAGACTTCTATGTTCATCTTTCCTTGAAGTAATGCTGATAAATCCACCGTTAAACTGATTATATAAATTGAAATTAAAATACCAATTACAAAAGAAAACTTCGCAATAATTAAAGTCAAGGAAGAAAAAAGTCCTTCATGATGTTCCTTTTTCCAAGCTAAATTAAAGATATTAACAGCATCAATGGATGAACTGTCTGTCAAAAAACAAAGACCACTAAAACCAAAAGACCATAGTACCAAAACTAAATTACCTAAAATACTGCTATTAACAGTTAAATTAGGAACCAAAACCGCCATTATTATAACCGCAGAAGCGGATAAAACTAAACCTTTTTTTAAAGAAAATGACTTTGCAAAAAACCACCAAAAAAAAGTAAAAACAAAAAAAGAAATAATTATTCTTAAAATTATTGAATAAGAAACCAAAGATGAAAAATTGAAAATTGAAATAATAATTAGTTCAACAATTGCCAAAGCCAGCGAAATATATCTTAAAACCTGAAGGACCATATAACTACGAGAAAGTTTTATTTTAAAAGGGCTTAAAAGACCAAGTCTTTTATCATAATTATTTGATGAAACAGTTAAGACTTCTTTTTCTATCACAAAAAAGGCGGGGAAAAGAACCGCGACTAATAGACAAAAAATAATTATATCAAAGTAATTTTTATTTTGGAGAATTCCACTTTCAATTAATAATAACAAAAATAAAATATTGGCGATAAGTCTAAAAAAAACATAACCAAAACTATTCTTTTGATTAGAAAAGATTTTTAACCCTAGCTTATAATAAGCATTGTAAATAAGTCCAATACTTATTGAAAAAAGACCAAAAACAATAAAACTAACCACTAAAAAAATAAGTTCATTATTAAATAAAGGAAGATGGAACATAATTTCTGCCAAAATGGCCATTAGCAAAGCTCCAAAAATCATCACATTTTTACTTTTAATTTTAAAATTGTCGAAATAGACCCCAGTTATTCCTAGAGTCAAAATTTCTAAAATAAAACCAAATACTACCAAAATTGAAATTGTTTTAACTCCAATTTGCAAATCAATGTAAAGATGAATCAGAAATAAAATTGAAACAGGGCAAAAAAGCCTTCCTCCACTAAAACCACCAAGACCGTAGCAGATTCTGTTTATATTCTCTTTTTTCACTACTAGTTCCTTTTATCATAACCTTCTATATATTCCATGGTTTCCGCTATTCTATACAAAGTTTTACAAACAGGGACTTGAATTGAATATTTTTTAGCTTTCTCGACAATTGTAAGAGTAAAGAAAGCATTCTCACTTTTTCTTCCTGCTTCAAAATCTTGAAACATAGAAGTTTTACCTTTAAAAGGAAGCTTGGCTATGGTTTGTTTTATTTGCTCTAAATGTTCATCTAAAATAAAAACACCTTCTTTTTTTGCAACTAATTGTACCTCTTTTAATACATCATTTGTCAAAGCTGATAGAGGTTTACAGTCATCAAAGAAACCATAACCAGCTCTACAGATTGCTGATAAAGTATTATAAGCAGTATTTAAAGCAAATTTTTTCCACATTTCTAGTAATATGTCCTCAGGAACAAGATACTTAATTCCTGAAAGAGAGAAAAGTTTTTCAATAGCTTTTATCCTAGGAGATACTTTATTATCTTTTTCTCCGAATATTATTTTCCCTTCAGAGGTACAAGTAATTCTATTTTTTACATGTTCACTGTTAAGGCCCATAGCGAAAGAATATAAAACTTTTTCTTCACTATAAGCTTCAGCAATCATTTGCTCACTTACTAAGCCATTTAATAGGCTCATTATTGTGGTATTTTTACCAACAAAACCTTTTAGGTCTTCAATAACAGATTTAAGCTGAAGATTTTTTGTAGCTATTATTACCAAATCTACTGGATTTCTAGAATTATTAGAGTAATTAAAATCAAGTCTTTCCGAATTTAAAAAGAGTCCTTCTTTTTCATATCTATCTTTTCTTTCACCATCTGAGAAAATAATTAAATTTTCTTTATTTATTACTTTAGTTAACCTTGAAGCATAAATAGCACCAACAGCGCCTACTCCAAAGAATGCAACAGTTTTAATTTCCATGTTATTTACCTTTACCTACACCTTCCATAGGATCGTCTTCTGGTTCACCTTTAAATACTTTTCCCATAAAAATGAAAGCCAATAACATCATTAAAGCTGCAAAAAGGAAAATACTTCCATAACCAAACCCATCACTTAAGAATCCAGTAATTGGAGGAGCTATAATACTAGCCAACTGACTAAAGAAATAATAAAGGCCCGTAAAAATTCCAATAGTTTCATAGCTTGCCATCTGCCAAAGCATTGGGAAAGAGTTAGTTACAATTGAAACCCAGAAAATTCCAAAACAGAATAATAGGAGCCAGAATAATATCAATTGTATATTAATAGGATTTGCTTTATTGAAATTCCAATTAAGTGTAACTTGATCGCCAAATACAGTTGCACTTAAATCCAATTTTATCCCGTCACTATTTTCTATTGAAGAACTAGTTTCGATTTCACCCTCAAGTTTTCCTTTTTCATTGATATTAAATTTAACTTCATCACTGGTAAACAAAAGATTCCCTTCATCATCCAATAAACTTACTTTATATGAATAAAGAGCTTTTTCTTCTGCAAGTGAATCAACTTCTTTTATTGTCTTGGAATTTATTATTTCTTCTTTCCCATTGATAGTTCTGCTAATTTCAAAGTTCTTATCATAACCAAGAGTTGCAAAGTTTCTCGGAGTAACAACAACACTATGAACAAATAGCCCACAAAGAATTACCATCAAAGCAATTAATGCAGCTCTAATAGTTTTTTTTCGACCATGACTATGAGCAAATTTACCAGAAGGAATTGCAAAACATGCATAGGCAATACCAACCATTCCAGCTGCTAGACTAGCAGTTCCACTACTAGTTCCCATGATTTCTTTAGAGTATTTCCCTAAGAATGGAAGAGCTCCTTGATAACCTAAGAACCAACATAAAAGGCTTAAAAGTATGAACAGTGCACTTTTATCTTTCTGTGAGAAAACAAATTTAATTGACTTTATAACTGGTGGCGTATCTTCAGCTTTATTTTCATTGTATTTTTTTGGATCTTCTTTTACAAAGAAAAATAGAAGAAGAACAGCAACAATTACCAATATGGTAGAAACTGGAAAAGCTAAAACATCTTTTCCAATATGAAGAGATCCAAGATTTAATTCAACATCCATCAATCTAGCCAAAAGTACAGTACCAACAATGGTAGCTATTCCGCCCATTGTATTAATAACTCCATTTGCTTCACTTCTTAAATCTCCAGGAATAATATCTGGCATCAAAGCAACAACTGGACCTCGAACTGCCTGTTTAAACAAGTTCAAAATACAAATTATAATTATTAATAAAATAAGAGTTTGTCCGGAAGCCCAAGGAATTAATCCAAAGGCAACTGCAGCTATTGGTAAACAAATAATAATATAAGGCATTCTTCGCCCAATTTTTGTTCGAGTTCTATCACTTAAAGCTGCAAAAACAGGTATTAAGAAAATGGCCAAAACATTATCTAAGGTCATGACTGTTCCGATCACACCATTTGAATTAATAAATTTTCCAAGAAAAATAGGTACATAAGTATCATAAAGAGGATCCATTAATCCCATTGTGAAAAATCCAAGTCCAATTAAAAAGGTAATTCCATAATAACCTTTTAGATTACGTTTTTCTTTAGCTTCCTGTTTCATCATATGCCCCTTATTGCAATATAAACCAATAATAGCACATCAAATCAAACTTTTAAACATAAAAATTTATTTTTAACAGTTTCTTGACATTAAAAAAGTAAGCGATAATTAGTGTCAATTATTTTATAATTTTGAGGCCTATTTAATAAGTTTTCTAGTTTTTTTGGAACTTTGATTTTCTTCAATTAAAGGCTCTACAATAGTTTTGAATTTTGCAGAATTTGCCGTTGAAACAATTATTGTAGGTTCATTTAAATTTCTTTTCTCTCTAACAAATTTAGAAAAAATTAAAAGACTTCGTTTATAAATGTAACAGTTTTTAAAATATGGATAAAAATTACGCTTATTTGATTTATTGGTTATATATAAGCGAATTAAGGCAATTTATACTTGTAGTATGTTGAAATTTGTTTTAAAAGGGAGAAAAAATGACTAATGATTTAAAAAAAAGCCTTGAAGCCTATGGAATTAAAAAAATAATTCCTTATCTTCAGAAGGACCCAGAAAAAAATTTTATTAAAGTAGTTGAATGGGTACAAAAGCACGACAAAAAGGGTGTTATCAAAACTCAAACCGATGGAATCAAGACTTATTTAAGTGATCCTAATGGCAACTGGTACAAACTAATCATGAGTATATTAAGAGACACCGATAGTAAAGTACTTGCAACTATTTTTACGAATCTTATTGTAAATGTCTTTTTATTAGGAGGGGAAAAAGAAATTGAATATTCAAAAAAGTATAATTGTAATATACCCCAAGCAATTTTAATGGATCCAACTAGTGCTTGTAACCTTCATTGTTTAGGTTGTTGGGCCGCTGATTATGGTAACAAACTTAATATGGATTACGACTGTCTGAATAATATTATTGAACAAGGCACAAAACTTGGAACATATTTTTATATTTACTCAGGTGGAGAACCTTTGGTAAGAAAAGCTGATATTATTAAATTATGTGAAGAACACCCTGATTGTGAGTTTTTAGCGTTTACAAACGGAACTTTAATTGATGAAAAATTCGCCGATGATATGCTAAGGGTTAAAAATTTTATTCCTGCAATTAGTATTGAAGGCTATGAAGAATCAACAGACTTTAGGAGAGGTAAAGGAACTTTCCAAGCAGTAATGAGAGCTATGGATATTCTAAAGGCGAAAAAACTTCTATTTGGTGCTTCTCTATGTTACACAAGCAAAAATACGGAAACTATTGGAAGCCCTGAATATTTTGATTTCTTAATTGAAAAGGGATGTAGATTTGCTTGGTTCTTCACTTATATTCCAGTTGGGGTAAATGCAAAACCTGAATTAATGGTAAGTGCTAAACAAAGAGAGGATATGTATCACAAACTACGTTCTTATAGAGGTAGTAAATCTCTATTCACAATGGATTTCTGGAATGACGGTGAATTTGTAAAGGGTTGTATTGCTGGTGGTCGTACCTACTTACACATAAATGCTGGTGGAGATATCGAGCCTTGTGCATTCATTCATTACAGTGATTCAAATATTCATCAAGATACTCTTCTTGAAGCTTATCAAAAACCTTTATTTCAGGCATACCGAAAAAATCAACCTTTCAACTGTAATCATTTAAGACCTTGTCCATTACTAGATAATAATGGAGCACTCGCAAAAATGGTTGATGAAAGTGGAGCACATTCTACAGATTTTGAGTCACCTGAAGATGTACATGATCTTTGTGCTAAATGCAAGAAAGCTGCTGATGATTGGAAAGTTGTAGCCGATAAACTTTGGGAAAAAGACCACCCTTTACAAGCATCTCCAACTAAAAAAAAATAAGTTATAAATATTATATTTTAGAAGAATTAAAAGAGCAGACGGTAATCAGTATCAATTATTTTGTAATTTTGAGGTCTATTTAATAAGTTTTCTAGGTTTTCTGGAACTTTGATTTTCTTACCAATTAAAGGTTCTACAATAGTTTCAAATTTTGCAGGATGCGCAGTTGAAACAATTATTGAAGGCTCTTTTAAGTTTCTTTTCTCTCTAACAAATTCTGCACAGGCAGTATGAGGACACATTATATATCCTGTTCTTTTTTCTGTATTTTTTATAGTTTTTTTTATATTTTCATCACTCACACTTAAAGCACTTACATAATTACTAAATTTTACAAAATCATCAAATAAATAAAAAAGCCTTTCCATATTACTTGGATCGCCAACATCCATTGCATTAGCTAGGGTAGCAACACTTTGCTTTTTTTCATATTTTCCGCTTTTAAGGTAGTCACAAATTGTTGTATTAGAATTGACAGCTAAGCCTATTTTTTCAATTGGAGCACCCATTAACATTGCCCAGTAAGCCGCAGTACAATTTCCAGCATTTCCACTTGGAATAATAAAATTAGACTTACTACTATTATCACCAAAAAGTTGTAAACGTTTATTAACATAACAAGCATACACATAGTAAACTACTTGAGGTAAAAGTCTTCCAATATTGATACTATTTGCACTTGATAGTTTTTCATTTTCTAAGGCTGCATCCATAAAAGCATCTTTTACCATTTTCTGGCAATCATCAAAGCTTCCTTTTACTTCAAAAGATGAAATATTACCATCATAACAAGTAAGCTGAGCCTTTTGTCTTTCACTTACTCTACCTTGAGGATAAAGAACTTTAACCTTTAGATTCTTCCGCCCATAAAAAGCTGCTGCTACTGCTCCACCAGTATCTCCACTGGTTGCTACTAAGATGGTTCTTTTTTCACCTCTTAGAGAAAGGAGCTTTTCCATAGAAATAGCTAAAAATCTAGCACCAAAATCTTTAAAAGCACAAGTCGGTCCATGAAACAATTCAAGAACCACACAGTTTTCTTCAGTTTTTACTAAATTAACATCAAAATTAAAGGCTTCATAACAAATTTCTGCCAAATAAGGCATTAGTTCATCACCTTCAAAAAAGGGTGCTAAAACTTCAAAAGCCAATTCAACATAACTTGAGGCCATACCTACTGCACTAGAGTTCAAACTTGGAAGAACTTCTGGAACATAAAGACCCCCATCTGGGGCTAATCCTTTTAAAATTGCTTCACTACAACTGACGGCAGGACTTTTTCCTCTGGTACTAATAAATTTCATAAATAATCCTTTTTTCTATAAGATTCTACTGATATCACTCATAAGGCCACTTACGGTAACCCCGGCTCCGGCTCCTTTGCCTTTGATAGAAAGTCCACTATCCTTGTATTCTTCAGTGTATATCACCACAAGATTGTCTGTTCCACTGGAAAGGGCAAAAGGAGAATTTTTATCAAACGACTTAAGTCCAGCACTTAACACTCCATTTTTATCTACCATTCCTACATACCTTAGAACTTTTTCTTGACTTTTAGCTTCATCCAATTTCTTTTTTAAAGGTTCATCAAGTTCACTAATTCTATCTAAAAATTCTTTTAAATCAACTTTTGCTAACTCTTGGTTAAAAAGAACATCACTAGAAAAATCTTCCAGTCCTTTTTCAAGGCCCATTAATCGTGAAAGAATTACTACTTTTCTAGCCACATCTAACCCTGCTAAATCAATCCTTGGGTCGGGTTCAGTATAACCCATTTTCTTTGCTGAAAGAACCAGTTCTCCAAAACTTTTAACCCCATCATACTCATTAAAGAGCCAAGCTAAGGTTCCACTGAAAATTCCTTCAATTTTAACTATTTTTTCACCTGAATTTTTCAAATCCCACAAAGCATGAATCAAAGGTAAGCCAGCTCCGACTGTAGCTTCATAACCAAAATAACAATCATTTTCTTCACAGAGATTAAACATATTCTTATATTCATCAAGAGGACAACAAAGTCCTATTTTATTGGCAGTAATAATATTAATCTTACTTGCAAACATTTTAGGATAAATCTTTGGTATTACTGTACTTGCTGTACAATCAATCAAGGCAATTTTTTCATATTCTCTTAGATTCTTTATTTTAGATTGAATTTCTTCCAGAGACAAAGCTTCTCCCTTTAGCGTAAATTCTTCTCTCCAGGTATCTAAATTTATTCCTTGTTTATTATAAAGACATTTCTTACTGTTTGCTATTAAAGCAACTTTAATTTTTTTCCGGTTATTTTTGTTAAACTCTTTAACTCTTGAAAGTAGTTCGCTTCCAATTTGACCAGGTCCAAATAAGGCTAAAGTTAAACCTTCGTTTATTTCTCTTTTAAAAGAATTCATATTTTCTTTTTGTTTATTTTCAAATGCAGTTACTAAAGATCTTAAGGCAAGACCAACTTCTTCTTCACTTAAAACCACACTTAAATTTCTTTCGTTTGAGCCTTGAGCAATTGCTTTAATGTTGACACCTGCATTTCCCAGAGCACTGAAAATCAATCCACTTACTCCTACACTACCAATCATATTGCTTCCAACTGCAGCTAGAACACAACATTTCTTTTGAATGTTAACTTCTATTAAGTTTTGGAATTTTTTACCAAAAACTCCTTTGACTGCCTCATAAGCCTTAAAGGCTTCTTGCTCTTTTACAGCAAAACATATTGAACACTCACTAGAGGCTTGACTGATTAATATTACTGAAATATCTGCATCTTTTAAAGCTGTAAATAATTGTGCTGAAATTCCAGGTACTCCACTCATACAAGGACCCTCAACACTTAAAAGAGCTATTTCATGAATTGCTGAAAATCCTTTTACAATCTTTTTATCCTGTTCTTCTTCTTTCGAACAAATTAGGGTTCCACTTCTTTGCATTTGTTTAAGGTACCTATATTCAACTGAAATTTTTCCTTTTTGTAGAGGAACTAAGGCTACAGAATTTATTATTGGAGAACCAAAATATGATAATTCATTTGCTTCTTCAAAGCTAAGTTGATTTATAACCGGAGCTAAAGGTACATAATTTGTATCTGCAACATGAAGAAGTCCTTCATTGTTCCAAAAGATAACTTTTTTTGATTTCAATTTCTGAGCCAAAACTGCACAGCTGTGTTGAGTTGAACCAGAAAGTAAACACTGGCATAATACTATATTTTTCTTATCCTTTGAAATCTCAATTTTGTCAAATTGTGTTTTAAGCATTTGAGTATAAGTGGTAATACAAAAAACACTCTTTTCTGCTATAAAGACCTTTTTAAAATTATTAAGCATTTCTTCTTCAAGCATGTCGGTTACCAAAACTTGGACCTCTTCTTTTTCAGAAATTACAGTCCTTGCAAAATCCTCAACACTGAAATTATCAGTCAACATAGCTTTTTCAAATGAATGAACTTTTACCTGCATCCTTACCTCCACAATTTATTAGTCCCCTAATTCATATTATTTTTAAACACATTATTCTATAACAATTGCAAAATTAGCTTAATTTTGTTGATATGATGTAGTAAACGTTCAATATAATGAAAAATTTGATAGTTTTCCATTCATCTCTTTACTTTATTTGGAATTCCAAATAAAATTTATTTTATGAAAAAGTATATTTTATTAAAAATGATTGAAATTGGACAATTACACAGAAACCTTTGTCATTCCTATTTCATGCAATATGACATTTCACCCAGTTGCCCACTTATACTTGAAATTTTAAATGAAAATGACGGTATTTCAATGAAGACCTTGGCCAAATTAACCAATCGTGATAATGGATCAATTACTAGTAGTATTAAAACCCTTGAAAAAGAAGGTTTTGTAATAAAAAAACAGAATCTCAAAGATAAAAGAATTAATCTTGCTTTTATAACCGATAAAGGTAAGAAAGCAGTTGGAATAATAAAGGATTATCATCAAAAGACTGAAGAAAAAGGTTTTTTAGGTTTTAATGAAGAAGAAAAAAAAGTGTTTCTTTCTTACCTAAACCGTATTGAAAAAAACTTATCACAAGAAAATTGATTTTTAAGGAGACTACTAATGAATTTAAAAAAATGGATTATTACAAGTTTTATAGTTTTTGCAGTTCTAGCAATATCAAGTTGTACAATGGTAAATAAAAGCCAAAGCACCTTAGATACGCCAGAGGTAACTTTTGCCGTAACAGACTCTATGCAAAGCAAATGCTATGATGGAGAAGGCAATGTAATGAGCGAATGGCCTAAAGAGAATGAAGATTATTACGGCCAAGATGCTCAAACTGAAAATCTTATTCCATCTTACACTGATAATGGTGATAATACCGTTACTGATAATCATACAGGACTCATGTGGCAAAAAACTCCTCCAACAAGTAAAATGACCTTTAAAGAAGCGGAAGAATATATTGAAAATTTGAGCCTAGCCGGCTATTCAGATTGGAGACTACCTACTATTCAAGAATCTTTTTCAATTGCAAATCTTGATGGAAAATTAGATGTTCAAAATATTGATAATGCGGTCCCTTATTTGGATTCTAATTATTTTGACTTCTATTATGATGAAGTAAAACCCTACACTGGTTCTTATTGGACTTCAAGTTCAACAGTTTTGATGGAAGATCTTGGTGATACAGAAGATACAATGGCAAAAGATTATGGATTTAACTGGGCAGATGGACATTTAAAAAGTTATGCAAATGGTTACAGTGTAAGTGGTGGAGATTATGCATTTTCAATTCCAGCAGGTGTAAGAGCTGTTAGAGGAGAAGAAGGTGTTTTTGGTGCAAATGACTATGAAAATAATGAAGATGGAACTGTTACAGACAATGCCACAAATCTAATGTGGAGTCAAAGCGATGCAGGTTATGGAATGGATTGGAACCAAGCCCTTAAGTATGCTGAAAATAGCACCCTGGCCGGTTACAGTGACTGGAGATTGCCAACTCCTAAAGAACTTCAATCTTTGGTGGAATATGAAAAGAAGACAATTCCAGCAATTGATGAAACTTATTTTTCTCTTTCAGTGGCTGATTGTTATGTATGGACCAGTACAACTTGTGGCGACTTTCCAGAAATGGCAGATTACGTAACTTTCGGACATGGATGGGGAATTGAAGTTAAAAGTGGTGATATAACACCAATGGATGCTTCATCTAGTGATAAAATGGGTCCACCACCAGAAGAATCAAAAGAAGAAGAAACTACTACAAAAACGGCTCAAGATGCTACACTTTCAGATTTTCAAGATGTACATGGACCTGGTTGTATAAGAGCAGATTATAAATATGGAACTGCCCCTGAATTATCTCAGGCTTTTTATGAACAAATTACAGAAGAGGCTTACCCAGGAGCAGAATGGAATTATAGCCTCAATGGACAGATTTTCACAGACCAAGATGGTGATAATGATGTGGATGAATTTGACTTAACCAATAGTGAAAATGCTGCAGACTTCATAGTAATTTACAACCGTGTAATGCTTGTTAGAAATTCTGACTAGTCTTTAATTTGAATTACAAGAAAAGGGAATCATATTAAATTTGATTCCCTTTTTTTAAAGTTTTTTTATAAAACAAAGGTTATACTTGCTTTAGAATAATAAACAGGTTTATTCTTAAAACACAAACTTTCAAAGGTAGGACAACAATGGCTTATTCATTAGGACAAAAATCAGGATTTACTGGAACAAAAACTAAAAGTAATATAACTTCTCCTCAATCGGGGATGTGTTCTTTATGCAATGAAGGCTGTGAAGGACCTTGTGAGATTGGTCTGGCGGCAGTAATGGGAAAACAAACCGTTTATCCACTTACTACCGGTCCAAACCAAATAGCCTCAGAAAAGAATTATCCTTTAGATTTTTCCTGTTTCAACATTAATGGAAGAGTTTTTGGAGCAGAAGGAGTTCCTGCAGATACACAGCATGCCCAAATCTTCAACGTAGATTTAACTAGAGAATATGGGACTTTTAACCCTGTAAAACTAAAGCTTCCTATTCTGCTTCCAGCACTAATAAAAATGAATTGGGAAGATTATTTCAGTGGAGCTGCAATGGCAGGAGTCTCCTGTGTGATTGGAGAAGATGCAAAAGACAAAGATCCCAATCTTATTGTTAAAAATGGAAGAATTATAGATTTTCCATTCTTAGAAAAAGTATTAGATAGTTTTAGTAGATATTACCGCGGTTATGGTCAAATTGTTCTCCAAAGCAACCTTAGTGATGATCAGTTAGGGGTACCTGAAATTGCACTTGAAAAATATAAAGTAGAAGCAATAGAAATAAAATTCGGACAAGGTGCAAAAGGAATTCAACCGGTAAAAAGACTTAAAGACATTGAGGCTGCAAGAAAAAGAAAACTATTTGGAGAAATTGTATCCCCTGATCCAGATTCAGAGCAAACCATAAAGGCTTACAAAGAAGGAGTAAGTCCTTCCTTTTATTCCTATGCTAAACTACCTCAGTGGGATGAAACTAAGCTGAAAAAAAGAATTAAGGATCTTAGAGATCAAGGTGCTAAAAATATTTACTTTAAGATGGCAGGTTATGATATTAAGGATATTGAAAGAGTTCTTAATATTGCCTCAAAGGAAAAAGTTGATATGGTAACTTTCGATGGAGCTGGAGGTGGTAGTGGCTACAGTCCTTGTAAAATGATGAATGAATGGTCATTGCCAACTGTAAACCTAGAAGCAGAAGTCTGCAAAATTGTATCAAAGCTACAGCAAAAGGGAATGTTTGTTCCTTCTCTTACCATTACAGGAGGCTTTGCAAGTGAAGACCAAGTTTTCAAAGCCCTTTGCCTCGGAGAAGGTAATTTTACAGCTATTGGTCTTGGACGAAGTGCTATGGCCTCAGCAATGGTTGGCAAAGAAGTTGGAAATCTTATAAAAGCAGGAAAAACTCCAAAACGCTATAGTCAATATGGCTCTAGCATTGAAGAAATCTTTGGCGATCTTCCTGATCTTAGAGCCATTTATGGGAAAAAGGCAAATCTTTTTTCTCCTGGGGCAATTGGAGTATTTTCCTATCTAAATAAAATTGGTTTTGGACTTCAACATTTTTCTGCTTTAAACAGAAAGTTTAATTTAAACCTTTTAAACAGGTCGGATTTAATTCCACTAACTCAGGCAGCAAAAGAAATTCTTATGAAGAATAGTTAATCATTTGTTTCAGGATTATAGCTTATTGCATTAGCAGGACAGGCTTTTACTGTTTGAGAAATAAGATCTTCATCCAGAGTTTTGTAATCTTTTATAATTGTTGCTTTACCATTTTCCATTTTAAAAACCTGAGGATAGTTTTTAGTGCATAATCTACACCCTATACAAGCCTTAGAATTAATAGCCAAAAGTGGAAGTTCAATATCTGCTTCCGGTATATCTTTATCTTTAACTATAAGAGAAGTTATCCAAGAAAAAACTATAATTGCAATAACCGTTAAAATCCAACGAATTACCATAAAGTGAACTCCAAGAAACTTAACTTCATTTAAAAGCATTGGGACTTTTATTACGGCCCAAGAACTTAATATGATAACAATATTTCTAATTGAAGCACCTTTTTTATGAAGCATTACGCATACAGGAAATGCTGCATAAATTGGCCCTGCTGAAATCCCTCCTAATAGGAAAGACAAAAAAACACCTTTGACTTTAGAACCACTTCCAAGATATTTAAGAATTGTTTCTTTTGGAACCCATAAATCCAATAAAGCTGTAAGAATAAAAATTGGTGGCATTATTGCTATCATTTCTTTAAGATAATATTGACTATTCTTTAAGGAATCAATTCCAAGATTCCTGTTAAAAATCATCAAAACCAAATAGGCCAAAAGTACCAAAAACGCAAAAAAATTAACCTTTATTAATTTTAATATTTTCATAGAAATACCCCCATTAAAAGTGCAATTAAAATTGCAAATAGAAAGCTCAAACAATTTCGAACCAAAGTGAAGCGAGACCCAAATTCTTTTCGCTCAAGTGGTATTGTTACTATTCCTACCATAGTAAGAGTAGTTAAGAAAGCAACAGAAGGTACAACAGCAACTCCTGCATCCACGAGTGTTCCAACCAAAGGGAATGCAATAAATGCTGGAATAAGAGTTATAGTTCCAAAAAAAGCCGAAACAATGGTTGCTAGAAATTCATTCTTTGAAGCAACATATCCAGCAATAGTAGCAGGTGGAATGACCGCTAATATAAGCCCTATTAGAAAAATAATTGAAAGAATGCTAACAAGCATACTTTTCCCAAGGCCTGTTGCCATTTTCAAAGCTTTAACAGTTTTTTTTCGATCCTTGAAAAGTGAAAAAATAAACAGCAAAGCTGTGACTATCCATAAAATAATTGTAAAACGGTCCATATTGGACCTCCTTAAAAAACTCAATAGGCCAAGAATAGTATAGAGGTGTGTATATAAAAAGACACTAAAGTGTCTTTTTATGTTATAATCACTATAAGAGGCAAAAATGGATGGAATTAACCTTATAAAAAATACTTCTTTATTTAAAAATGTTAAAAATGTAGAAAGTTTATTTTTGGAAAGAAAAATAAATCTTAAAACTTATTCAAAAGGAAAAACGCTCCACAGTGAAGGAGAAATCTGTGATACTTTGGATATAGTTTTAAAAGGGTTGGTTATTGCTTATTCCTTGTTTGAAAATGGATCTCAGACTGTTATGTTTGAATTTCAAGAAGATTCCATGTTTGGGGCCAATCTTCTTTATTCTAAAAATAATACTTATCCTTTAAATCTTTATTGTAAGGAAAATTGTACTCTATTACATGTAAAAAAAGATACTGTAACGCAACTTTTGCATCAATTTGAATTTGTAATGCCCTATGTTGTTTCACTTTCAACCAATTCTTTGGGTTTAAACAGCAAAATGACGATGTTCTCCCGTAAAAGTCTTCGTAGTAACATACTAAATTATTTAGAAAAACTAAAAATTGATCAAAATTCAAATAAAATTATTTTACCCACCAGTAAAAAGGAACTTGCTGATTATTTTGGTGTTCAACGACAATCTTTATTTAGAGAGTTAAAAGCCATGAAAAAAGAAGGACTTTTGGAAATAAATAATCGTTTAATAAAATTGAACTAAAAAAAAGAAACCACTCGGGTCTCTTTTCTAATCAATGTCTTCAAGTCTAATTATACTTCTGATTTCTGACTGACAATTTTTTGAACTTTTCCAGCTCTAAGGCAACGAGCGCAAACCTTAATTGTTTGTGGTCTGCCATCAACCATTGCTTTTACAGAAATAATATTTGGACGAAAAACACGTTTTGTAGTCACGCCAATGTGCTGTCCAACACCACCTTTCTTTTTGGCTTGACCTTTTCTAGGAACATTATTACCTGCAACTGTACCTTTTCCACAAATTTCACATCTACGTGCCATAGTTATATCCACCTTAAAATAATAATAATCTATCTATCCGAATGCCAATCGACACACGTACCTAATGAAGTTATCAAAAAAGCTCTATTATGTAAATACCTAATAGCATAGTTATTTATAAAAATCGCAAAACTTTCTAAGCATGCACTGTGAACATTTTGGGTTTTTCTTGGTGCAGTAAGTCCTGCCCCACCAGTTTGTTGTATTTGAAAATCTTAACCAATATTTGGGTGGAAGATTTTCCTTAATCAGCTTTTCAACCTTAGCTGGAGTTGAATTAGGATTAATAGAAAATATACGAGTAACAACATTTTTCACATGTGTATCTACTGCAACGGAAGGTTCACCCCTAAACCCCATTAAACAGTTAGCAGTTTTTGATCCAACACCACTAAGTTTTAAAAGCTCTTCATAAGAGCTTGGAATATAACCTTTTTCATCTATGGCCGCAGCACATGCGATTATGTTTTTTGCTTTATTATTATAATATCCAGTTGATTTAATAATCTCCTTAACATCTTCAATATTAGCATCCTTAAGCGCCTTAGGATTTGGGTATTTTTCAAAGAGTATTTCACCAACCTTATTAACATTAGAATCTGTAGTTTGAGCAGAAAGAATGACACTTATTAAAAATTGAAATTCATCCTTTGAATCAAGAAATGAAATCTTTTTAGGAGAATATTTATTTAGAATTGTGTAAATCAAAGAGTATTTTTCATTCATACTTTAAATTTATCAGAAAAAACACTGTTTTAAAACACATGAAGAAAGAAAATGATTAAATTTTTAAGCATTTCTATTGACCTAAAACTAACAAACTAATATACTCGCTAAAGGTAATGAAAGTTACTTTTCGGAGCGTCGCCTAGTGGCTATGGCGCCTGGTTTGGGACCAGGATATCGGAGGTTCGAGTCCTCTCGCTCCGATTTTTTTGTATCCAAATTTTTAAAAATATTGATTTGTTCTATAATTAATCAGAACACACATTCGCATCCAATCATTTTCTAAGATATCAATACATTATATAATGACAACCTAGGGCAATGCTTTTAAAAGGAGGTCGATTTGGCAACTAAACCTAAAATCAAAATCATAGATGATAACAATATTAGGGCGAAAATTGATGAATTGTATGAATTGACTGACCAAGTAGATCTAGCCAAATGGTCTATATCAATAGCAAAGCATATCTTGCGCCTTTTAGGTATAGATTACAATTTAGTTAATGAAATTGTAGAAGGATTTCACTCAAATGAATTATGGCAACAATATGGAAATTCACGAATACAGAATGTAAGGAAATCAGGATTTGCCGTACACCGCCTAGCAAGAGAAACTGACGATGAAATCTATAAAACTGCCTTGAGAGCAGTAGGACAAGCTATTAGTAGCGCCCATATGCGTGAACATTCTATGGTTGCTTCAGATTATGCTATTAAAGTAATAGGTTTATTGACTTCAAATGATATAGATGCTATTTCAAAGGAACGAGAATGGCAACTTTATGAATTAAAAAGAATAATTAAAAAATTAAAAAATATTCATTAATTTTAATTTATACCCAAAGCTAAAAAGACTAATCTAAATATGAATGCAACTCCCCAAGCAACTGTACATTGCATAAGCACCAATTTCAAAGTTTTTACGATTGAACCAAACTCTCTGTTTGCAGCAGCAATAGCAGCAACACATGGTGTATAGTAAAGGGTAAAAATCAAAAAGGTAAAAGCAGTTGATGGAGTAAACAAAGAAGCCAAAGCCGTTGCGTTTCCACCAAACAAAACAGTCAAGGTACTAACTACACTTTCCTTTGCAACAAGTCCGGTGATTAATGCAGTTGAAGTTCTCCAATCCCCAAATCCTAGAGGTTTAAATATTGGAGAAATAAGACCACCAAGTAAAGCAAGAATACTATTAGAAGAATCTTGAACAACATTGAGTCTTAAATCAAAAGTCTGAAGGAACCAAACAACAATTGAAGCATAAAAAATAATGGTAAAAGCTTTTGTCATAAAATCTTTTGATTTATCCCAAAGCAACTGACCAACATTCTTAAGTGTAGGAATTCTATAATTTGGTAATTCCATAACAAAAGGAATTGGCTCACCTTTATATTTTGTATCTTTTACAATTCTTCCATATAATACACCAGCAACAAAACCAAGAAGATATATTACTACAATTATAAGCCCTTGGTAACCAGGAAAGAAAACTGAAGAAAATA
The DNA here is from genome assembly GCA_041672385.1 of Sphaerochaetaceae bacterium. Lineage (GTDB taxonomy): Bacteria > Spirochaetota > Spirochaetia > Sphaerochaetales > Sphaerochaetaceae > JBAYZQ01. The sequence goes on from JBAYZQ010000014.1 coordinate 28,020, forward strand.
AAACAAAAATTGGAAGCTTAGCACTACAACTCATAAAAGGAATTAATGCAATTGTCATATTCCTATCACGTTCAGAAGATAAGGTCCTTGTTGCCATTATGGCAGGAACAGAACACCCGAACCCAATCAACATTGGAACAAACGATCTTCCTGAAAGACCAATACGCCTTAGAAGACGATCCATTACAAAGGCAACTCTTGCCATATAACCACTGTCTTCCATAATGGAAAGAAAGAAAAATAATACAACTATAATTGGAAGGAAGCTTAAAAC
>JBAYZQ010000015.1:0-27473 GCA_041672385.1 Sphaerochaetaceae bacterium
AAAGCTTTAGCAAAAAGAGATGAATCTTCTTTGAGAACTTTTACTACTTCGTTCTTATCAAAAGTACCTTCCACCTTTATCACACCTTTTGCTAAGAGTGAATTATTTTTTAATAAAGCTTTATAGGCTCCTTCATCTACGGTAATAGAACCTGAGTGAGTGTTATTCATTATCCATCTTTCTCGTTGGCTGAGTTTTACAGTCGGATGAAAACAAGTTCCAAGACTTTCATTTTTTAAAATTCGTTCTATCACATTCTCTGTTTTTCCATTTGCAATAACACAGGTAGTCCCTCCTCTTAAAGCAATTTGGGCTGCCATAATTTTGGTTTTCATTCCGCCTGTGGAAAAAGTAGTGGTGTTGGATCCTGCATAGCTAGTGATAGTTTTATCGATGACATTTACTTCTTCTAGTAGTTTTGCATTCTTATCTTGCTTTGGATCTGAAGTATATAAACCATCAATATCAGATAGAATAATCATTAAACCTGCATCAATTTTGCTGGCTATAAGTGCACTTAATCTATCATTATCTCCAAAGGTAGTACCAATTTCAGCAGTACTAGTTGCATCATTTTCATTAAAAATTGGAATAATAGAAAGATTTATTAATTTTTCCACACTATTACGAAGATTTAAAAATGTGGTTCTATTATTAAAGTCTTTTCGGTTAACTAAAATCTGAGAACATATGATTCCTTTTTTATGAAATGAAGTATAATATTTTGACATTAATAGAGGTTGACCAATTGATGCACAAGCTTGTCTCATAGCCATGTTATTAGCTTTTGTTTTAAGACCTAGTTCTTTTGCACCCATACCAATGGCCCCAGAAGAGACTAAAAGAATTTGATATCCTTTTTGTTTTAAATTAGCAATCTGAGAGACAATATCTTCAAGTTTATCGTCATTAAGACCTTTTTCGTTGGTAAGCAAAGCTGTACCTACCTTAATTACTATTCTTTGAACATTGGAAAAATCTCTAGCCATTAGTTTTCCTTAAGTATGTAACTTTCCCCTTCTATAGGGAGTTCTTCATGGATAAATTTCTTTCCTTCTGAATAAGAAGAAACAATTTGACCACAACCTTGTAAAAGCCATTTGCTTGTCATAAGACCTTCAAGACCAACAGGTCCTCTACAATGAATCTTTCCTGTGCTAATTCCAACTTCGGCACCTAGTCCAAATCTAAAGCCATCAGCAAATCTAGTAGAACAGTTAATAAAAACATCTGCAGAATCAACTTCTTTAGCAAATCGAAGTTTATTTTTGTTATCTGCGGTTATTATTGCCTCAGTATGATGGGAAGAATGTTTTTGAATGTGATTAATTGCTTCATCGATATCTTTAACTATTTTAATTGCTACTTTTTTATCTAAGTACTCTGTATCAAAAGCATCTTCTTCAGCCACTTCGCAATCTATTATTTCTTTTACCTTTTTATCTCCATAGATTACTATGTCTTTATTTTTAACAAAAGTAGTAAGGAAAGAAGAAGCTACATCTTGATTTACAAGTATTGTCTCAACTGAATTGCATGCCGCTGGATAATTAGTTTTTGAATCATAACATATTTTGTTGGCCAAATTAACATCAGCATTATGGTCTACATATATTGTGCAAAGACCTTCACTATGACCAATTACAGGTATTTTTGTATTTTCCATAATATAGCGGACGAACTTGTTTGATCCTCTTGGAATAATTAAATCTATATCTTTCTCCATTTTCAGAATATCTTCAACATCTTGATGGGTTTCAAGTAATTGAATCCATTTACTTCCTATTTCAGAATTTTCTAAAGTTTCTTTAATTATTTTTACCAAAATTCTATTGGTACTTATTGCATCAATTCCACCTTTTAGTAAGATGGAGTTTCCACTTTTTAGGCAAAGAGACGATATTTGAACAAGAGCATCGGGTCGAGCTTCAAAAATCATACAAATTACCCCTATTGGAAAAGCAACTTTTTCCAGAAGGAGTTTTTCATCTAATAATCGTCTTGAAAGCACTTTACCAACGGGATCTTCAAGTTCTATTAGTTTATCAATTCCCTCACAAACAGATGATAGTTTTTCTTCATTAAAAACTAATCTTTTTATTAATGGGGTGTTCAAATTATTTTTTTCAGCTCTTTCCAAATCTTCTTGGTTAGATAAAAAGATTTCAGCTTTTTTTTCAATTAAAGCATTTTTTATTTGGTTAAGCATTTCATTTCTTTTTAAGCCGGAACTTCCTGAAATGTTAATTGCGCCTTCTTTAATTTCTTTTATTTTTATATTAAGTGTATTATCCATATTCTTTCCTTACCCACCTATTTTAAACCTCTAGAAAAAAACATTAAATAAGGTATAATATGCTTTAGGAGTATTTTATGGAAAAAATTGGTTTTATTGGCTGTGGAAATATGGGAAAAAGTATTGCTGAGGCAATTTCTAAAGATAAAAATTATAGAATTTCAATTTACAGTCGTAATTTTGAAAGAAACAAAGAATTTGCAAAAACAATTAAAGGTTTTGCCTATGCTACTTTAGAAGAACTTTTCGAAAACTCTGATTATATTATTCTTGCTGTAAAGCCTCAAGTACTTCCTTCTCTTTATGATGAATTAAGTAAAAAAGGAAAAAATAAAAAATGGATAAGTATTGCAGCCGGAGTTTCATTGAAGGTTCTACAAAACAAACTTAATACCAAAGATGTTGTACGTTTTATGCCAAATATTGCTGCTAAAAACCAAGCTTCGGTCACTGCTGTTGCGTTTCCTTCAGATTTAGACTCAACTATTAGGGAAACTTCTTTTAAAATTGCTAACTGTTTTGGAAAAGCTTTCATTCTTGAAGAAAAGCTATTTTCAGCCTTTATTGGGATTAGTGGATCCGGAATAGCCTTTGTATTTGAATTCTTACACGCAATGGCTTTAGGTGGAACTAGAGAAGGCCTATCTTATTCACAAAGCCTGGACATTGCAGTTTCTACCTTAAATAGTGCCTGTAGCCTTCTTGGAAACGGAGTTTCTCCTATCGATTTGATGACTAAAGTAACTAGTGCCGGTGGAACTACTATTGAAGGAATCAAAACTCTCCATGATGGTAAATTTGATTCTTGTATAATAAACGCAGTTCATAGTGCCAGTGCAAAATCAATTGAGCTTGAAAAAAAGGCTTAAAAAAGAAATTTGCTTATTCTGCCCTATTTGTTGCTATAATGGTATTTATTATAGAGGGGGTTTATGAAAAATAGAAACTACATAGGATTTTTGTGGCATGCAGTATTTTTATCTTTAACCACAACTTTTACTGAAGTTAATACTGTCATTCCTGCCCTCATTTTAAGTATTGGTGGAAGTTCTATTCATGTTGGGATTGTATCTGCCATAGTCATTGGGCTTCCTGTAGTAACAAAGTTATTTTTCTCAAGTTTCTTATCTTCACGTAAGATGAAAAAGCCATATCTTCTTCTTGGAATAAATTTGCGCATACTAGCTCTTATAAGTATAGTAGGTACTCTTATTTGGTATCAAAGTTTTAGTTTTTTTACAATAATAATTTTGCTTTATTTAGAATTGTTAATTTTCTCAGTTGGAGGAGCTTTTGCCAGTCTTCCCTATGTATATTTGCTTGGAAAATTTCAACGTAAAAATAGAATAAAATTCTTTACTAGAAGACAGATGATTTCAAGTTTGGGTATGCTACTATCAGTAATCATTGCAAGGTACATCTTATCTAGATGGGAGTATCCTACACAGTACGTAATATTGTTTTCTTTATCTGCAATTTCTTTATTTATTGCTTCCTTTGGCTTTTGGATAGTTAAGGAAAAACCTAGAGACACTGTTAAAAAAGTTCCTATTTTAGTTATTTTAAAAAATCTACCAAAGCTATTAAAAAAAGATAGAGATTTTTTTAAATTTCTTATTTATTCTAATATAATGGGAGCAGCAATTGCTTTAATTCCTTTCTACATTGGATACGCAAAAAAGATGTTAATTACAGATAGTTCTATTTTAGGTTCTGTTTTGTTTGTTCAAATAATGGGAATGTTTGTCTCTTCTTTCATTTATCCTAAAGTGATTAATACAAAAGGATTTAAGGAAATTTTACGCCTTAGGATAATTTTTCATAGTATCCTTCCTATTTTAGCAATTTTTATAGTAAAAACAGGATCCATTATTGGTTATTTGGGCATTTTCTTTCTTATAGGTTTTGCCATTAGTGCCCGAGCAGTTAGCGAAAATGCAGCTCTTATCGAACTGAGTAATGATGAAAATAGAGTAATTTACTCAGCTTTAGCGGGAACTTTGAATATTTCAATTATTGTATTTCCTTTAGTGCTAGGTTTCCTTATTTCCATTATCGGTTATCCTATAGTTTTTATTAGCTCAGCTATTATCACTTTGTTAGCTTTTCCAGTATTAAAGTCATTGAATTGTCCAATTGATGCAAAATAAAATAATTTTATTATTTAATTAGTTTTGTTCCTTTATCTTTATAAACAGCATCAAATAAATTGGATGGATCTGTTATTATTCCAGTATTTCCTGTGGATTTAACAAAATCAACCATGGCTTGAACCTTAGGAAGCATACTTCCTGGGGCAAACTGCCCTTGATTAATAAAAGTTTCTGCTTCTTCTATGTTCATAGAATCTAAAGCTTTTTGATTTGGTTTTCCAAAATTGATATAAACTTTTTCAACTGCGGTTGAAATTATAAAAAGATCAGCATTTAGTTTTTTTGCCAACAAGGCTGCGGCAAAATCTTTGTCAATTACAGCTTCTTTTCCTGTTAAAATCCCATCTTTTCCTTTTACGACTGGGATTCCTCCCCCACCGGCTGCAATAACAATAACATTATTATTAACCAAGGTTTTAATAGATTCAAACTCTATAATAGCTTTTGGTTTTGGAGAAGCAACTACTCTTCTATAACCCCTACCTGCATCTTCAACTACATTCCATTGATTTTCTTCTACTCGTTTATCGGCTTCTTCTTTACTCATGAAACTACCGATAGGTTTTGTAGGATTTTGAAAGGATGTATCATTAGGGTCAACTTCAACTTGAGTTACAATAGTTGCAACCTCTCGCTTTAATCCAATTTTTTTAAGTTCATTATCAAGGGCCATCTGAAGTTGGTAGCCAATTGCTCCTTGAGTATCAGCTACACAGCTATCCAAAGGAACTTGGTGTAAAATATGTTTACTAAACTCCGCCCTTAATAGAATAAAACCAACTTGAGGTCCATTTCCATGGGCAATTACAACTCTGTGACCCTTTTCAATTAATCTTACAATATGGGATGCAGTTTTTCTTGCTGCTTCATATTGTGCTTCAACAGAAATCTTTTTTGGGTTCTCAATCAGTGAATTTCCACCAATTGCAATTACTATTAATTTATTCTCCATAGAATCCTCTCTTAAACTCATAATAACACTTATGCAACATTTTGCAACAAAATTAACCCAATATTTTTCAATATTTATTTGTAAACTTTAAGTACATTATTTATAATAATCGATACAAAACAACTAAACGTAAAAATTATAAGTGTCCCCTATTGACGAAAGACCTCCATTTCAGCATGATATTTAAGAAGTCTTGACCGTGGAGCGGAGAGGGGGTGAGTATTAAGTATGGCATATATCAAAATTGATGATAATGAACCTTTAGAGAAATCTATCAAACGTTTTAAAAGAATGGTTGAGAAAGAGGGTATCATTCGCGAATGGAAAAAAAGAGAATACTTTGAAAAACCTTCTACAATTCTTAATAGAAAAAACAAGGCTAACGCCCGTAAACAAATGAAGAAAGTTAGAAAGATGCATGCAAATAAAGGTTTCTAAACTTTTATTTTTAATTGAGGCTGTATTTATTACAGCCTTTTTTTATTTAAAAAAACATACACTTTTTTTGACGAACTTTTTATAAAAACATACACTTTTTACGACGAACTTGTTCTAATTTTAAAATTTAAAGCAATTCCCAATAACTTTGTATTTTAAGTTATTCCATCTAAAAGGGACTAAAATGTTTGTTTTTATTTGTTAACTATTAAAGGGATGGATATTGGTTACCATTTGTTTAAATCATTTGCCTATAAAATTTAATCAATAAAATAAATAGTATATTTACTTTAATCTGGGGTTGCTAATTCCAAAATTCTTTGTAAAAATATAAACAAACATGAATGGAGGTGTGAATGTGAAAAGAACCTTAATTATCCTTTCTACGATGGTACTTATTTTTGTTCTGGTTGGTTGTAATTTTAATCCTTTTAATACGCTTACAGATGATGAATTGGAGCAAACACCTTATTTTTATGATCTTGTTGATGGAGATGGAAGTGGCACTTCATCATCCAGAACCATAGATGATAAGCATATAGTTACAATAAAAGTTGATGACTACCATGTTGAACAATCCTTTTCTATTGGGATTTTAGCGCCAGGCGAATATGTATTGAAAGGAATAACATATATGGCGGGTACTAATCGTACAAATACAGTTAATCTTACTATTGAATAGTTTTTCTTGTATATAACTGGAAAAAAAAGAACAATACTGAATGGAAACACTCTCTAATTTCATCGATAGCCACTTATTATTCTTTACCACTTATCCTTTTTTCTTACTTTAACTATTTCAAATTTTTCAATTCTTATATATTCTTGCTTTTATGAATAATAAACTTAATGTTGAGCAAAAAAAACAAATCTTATTGGCTATTTTTATTGGATCTTTAGTACTTGTAAATACAATTGGATCTAAAATCACTAGTATTTTAGGTGTTCGAGTTTCTGTGGGTATTTTCTTTTTACCTGTTCTTTTTGTTATAACTGATATAATAGGAGAAGTCTTTGGTCGAAAAGAAGGCTTATTTTTTGTAAAAATTGCCATTGGGTACCTAATTGCCATGTTAGCTTTGGTTTTTTTATGTATTAAAATCAAACCAGATGCAAGTTATCATTTTCAAAAAGAATATGAAGTTATATTTTCCTCCAGTCTAAGAATGACCTTTGCCAGTATTGTTAGCTTTATAATTAGTCAAAATTTTGATGTTCTAGCCTTTGATTTTATAAAAAAAATTACACAAGGAAAAATGCTTTGGTTAAGAAATAATGTATCAACTATTATAAGCCAGTTTATTGATACAACAATATTCATGTTTGTTGCCTTTTATCACATGACACCTACTTTTACTACCTTGTATATTTTCTCTCTGATTTTCCCTTATTGGGTCTTTAAAATAATTTTGGCTCTTCTTGATACCCCCATATGCTATCTTGGAGTAAAATGGTTTAATGAAAAGAAAGATAAATAATAAAATATCCCTTGAAATTCTTTCCTTCTTAATAGAAAATGATTAGATTAAAGTATGAAATTGTTGAAACTATCAATTTTATAAGAAACTAATTAATTAAGGACAAAACGTGAACAATACAGAACAAACTACAGAAATCAAAAATAACGAAAGGCCTAAACTAGCTGTTAAGAATAACACTATTTATCTTCTTCCAATAAGAAACGGTGTTATTTTTCCTGGCGTCTATACTCCTTTGACAATAACAAATAAAGCTGATATTGAGATAATAAATCAAGCACAAAGCCAAAAAGGAATTGGCCTTATTTTACTTAAAGAAAAAACTCCAGGGGAAGTTGAAAAAGAAATTACACCAATTGAAGGAATCTTAGATGATTCAAATGAAGAATCTTTTATTTCTCAAGTTCAAAAGATTTTTAACATTTCTATGGATGAATACAAAAACTATTCAAAGAATTATCCCTATCAACAAAGATATTATCACATAGGAAGTTATGCTAGAATTATCAAAACACTTTCTCTACCAGACGGAAGTATTAGCCTTTATCTAAACGTAATTAACCGTTTTTCAGTAAAGCAGTTTTTTTCTAATGGTAAATTCTTAATTGCAAATGTTGATTTTCTTGAAGATGATTATAGCAACATGGATCTTACAACTCAGGAAGCCTATAAAAAAATCCTTCTTCATGAAATTTCACAAACCAGTAGTAATACAAATCTTTTTAATGAAGAAATAAGAATAAATGTAGCCAACATAAACAGTCCAGGAAGACTCTGTGACTACATTTCAAATAGCCTTGAAATCCCAAAACCTCAACAGCAAGAATTATTAGAAATAACAGATGTAAAAAAACGTATTGAGAAAGTTCTTTTCTTATTAAAAAAAGAAACCTCTATTTTAGAACTTAGAACTCAACTTGAAAATAAAATAAAAGATGAAGTGAATCAAAAACAAAAAGAATTCATTTTGAAAGAAGAACTAAAAAGTATTCAAGCTGAACTAGGAATAATTAATCCAGAAACAACAAATGGTAGAACTAGACTTGAAAAATTGGTTAAGAAATTTGAAGAAACCAAACTTAACAAAGAAGCAGAAGAAGCTATTAAGGAAACCTTTGATCGAATGTACTCAATGGACCCATTTAATCATGAGTATTCCATTTTAGAATCCTATGTTCAAACGGTTTTAGATCTTCCTTGGAACAAGTTTAGTAGAGAGACTCCCTACTCTATAACTAAATCAAGACAAATTCTCGATCATGACCATTATGGAATCAAAGATGTAAAACAAAGAATTCTAGAATTTATTGCTGTTAGGAATCTTAAAAAAGATAATAGTGGGTCTATAATCTGTCTTGAAGGACCTCCAGGAGTTGGTAAAACAAGTATTGGATTTTCCATTGCTCGAACACTTTCAAAGAAGTGTTTTAGATTCTCAGTTGGTGGTGTAAGAGACGAAGCAGAAATTAAAGGACATAGAAGAACTTATATTGGTGCAATGCCAGGTAAAATTATTCAGGGATTGAAAATTACTCAAAACATGGATCCAGTTTTCTTGATTGATGAAATTGATAAATTACAAAATTCTTCCGTCCAAGGAGATCCTGCATCAGCACTTTTAGAAGTGCTTGATCCAGAACAAAATAAAACCTTTAGAGATCATTATCTTGATATTCCTTTTGATATCTCACATATTCTTTTCATTGTCACCGCAAACGATAAGTCGAAGATTCCAAGACCTTTGTTAGACAGAATGGAAGTTATAGAAGTCTCAGGCTACACGAGTCAAGAAAAACTGCAAATTGGTAAAAATTATCTTCTTCCAAAAGCAAGAAAGAATAATGGATTAACTACAAAAAACATTTCTTTTACCACAAAGATTCTTGGAACCATTGCTGATTCCTATGCAAGAGAAGCAGGAGTAAGAAACTATGAAAAAGCAATAAATAAAATTTGTAGAAAAGTAGCTTTGGAACAAATGGAAAACCCAGAAAGTCCACAACCGATAAAAATTAATCAAAAAAATATTACCAAATATCTTGGTGACCCAATATTCCGTGAAGATGAAATAGTAAGAGCTTCAAAAGTTGGAATGTCAATCGGCCTAGCCTACACAGGTTTTGGTGGAGCAACTCTAGCCATAGAAGCAATAAAAGTTCCTGGTAAAGGGGCTTTAAAACTTACTGGTCAGCTAGGAGATGTGATGAAGGAATCTGCTGATATTGCTTATACTTACATGAAAAGTGTTAGCGAAAAATACAATATTGACAGCAAACTTTTTACTAAATACGATTTTCATGTACACTTTCCAGACGGAGCTACTCCAAAAGATGGCCCAAGTGCTGGAGGTGCAATTTGTAGTGCTTTGTTCTCACTCTTTTCAGGTAAACTAATTGATCAACAACTAACCATGACTGGAGAACTGACCTTAACAGGAAGAATAACTGAAATTGGTGGAGTTAAAGAAAAACTTTTAGCTGTTAAAAGAAATAGATTTACCAAAGTGATACTTCCATTATCAAATAAAAAAGATGTTATAAAACTTGATAAAGAAATTACAAGTGATTTAACTTTCTATTTTGTTACTGAAGTTGGCCAAGTACTTGATCTTGCTTTTGATTTAGAAGACAAAGATAATACATTAAAGGTTATTGAGATACTTGATTTTACATGTTAGCTTATATTTAAGGAAAAAAAATGGAACTACTTTCACCAGCAGGAAATTACGACAAACTTGAAGCAGCTTTTGCCTATGGAGCAGATGCTGCTTATATGGGAATGCAAAATTTTTCACTTAGAACGCGAGCTGATAATTTTGATTTATCTGAAATTAATAAAATTATTGAATTAAAAAAGAAATTTAATACTAAAATTTACTGTGCTTTAAACATTTTCTTTCATGAAGATGAACTTGATATGTTAGAAGAAAAAATTGATGCAATAAGGGCCTTCCCTTTTGATGCTTTTATAGTTTCAGATCTTGGAACTGTTGACATCCTTCAAAAGTATTTTCCTGATAGAGAACTTCACCTTTCCACTCAAGCCAATTGTTTAAATGGTAACAGCGTAAAAATCTATAAAAAATTAGGATTTAAAAGAATTATTTTAGGCCGTGAAACTCCCCTAACCGACATAAGACGAATAAAAGATGCTTGTCCTGAAATGGAAATTGAAGCCTTTGTTCATGGAGCCATGTGTATGGCCTATAGTGGAAGATGTTTTTTGTCTAGCCATTTGACCGGACGAAGTGCTAACCAAGGTGACTGTGCCCATACTTGTCGTTGGAATTATCGCTTGGCACTTCAGGAAACTGAAAGACCTGATTTATATTATCCAATACTTCAAGAAGACAAAGGACTCACAATTCTTTCCAGTAAAGATTTATGCATGATAGACCATCTAAAAGATCTTAAAGACGCTGGAGTTGACTCACTTAAAATTGAAGGACGAATGAAAAGTATTTATTACGTTGCAACCATAACAAGAGCTTACAGAAAAGCTATTGAGGCCCTTGATGATTCTTCAGTAGATATGTCTTTTTATAGAAAAGAACTTGATAACGTAAGTCATCGAGAATTTTCTACAGGTTTTTTCTATGGCCACGGTCCAATTGATGTTCCATCAAAGGCAGGTTATGAAAGAACTTATCAATTCTTGGGAATACTAAAAGAAGAAGTTAAACCTAATATTTGGTCTTTGGATATAAAAAACCAAATTTCAATTGATAAACCCATCGAATACATGGGACCGGATATTAAAATGATTTCAGATAATAATTTTAAAGTTCTTGATAAAGATTTTAAAGAAGTAGAGCATATTGACCATTGTCAAACAGCTTATATACAAACTTCTATCCCAGTGAAAAGTGGATGGATAATTCGGAGCAAAATTATTTGAAAAAGATTGTAATAATATTTATTATTCTCTCTTTAGTATCTCTTCCAGTTTTTTCAAAATTTATTGATTCATTTAGTTTCCTTGAAAACTATGAAAGTTATTCTTTATTTATTAAAGCTATTAAGAATAATGAAGCTCAACCTTTGTGTTCAAAATTGTATGAAAAGTTAGACTTTTCTTCTTCTAGTTTAATTGAAAAATCAGTTTTAGAAATTAAAACAAAATTGAATTATTCAAGATATCTAATTGAAAATAATCAAAAAAGTAAAGCTGAAATTCTTCTAAAAGAAGCAGAAATAGAAATTCAAAATATTAAAACTCACGAAATATTTTACAATTTATTAGAAGCAGAATCAAAAAGCCTATGGTATTTAATAAATCATTTTAAATATTTATCAAAAGCAGTTAAAGCCACAAATCTTACTAAAAGTAACTTCAAATCTTATTCAAATGAAATATCAGCCGTTTTACAGTATGCAAACCTTCTTCTTTATACTCCTGGAAAAGATCCTTCAGAAGCTCTTAAAATCTTTAAAACTATTGAAAATGAAAATTTACAGGTGTGGGATCTATTCTCTTTGTATAGTGGACTAGGAATATCATACTTTAAGTTAAAAAATTCAACGAAGGCCTTATTATATTTATCACAAGCAAAAAATATTTATGTGGGTGATGAGTTGATAAATAAAACCTTGTTAAAGTTAAAATAGGAGGAAAAAGTGCTTATCATTTCAATAATAATTTTTATTTTTAGCATAATCTGTATGATTGTAACTTTCTCAAACAAAAAAGAACTTGAAAAAATTAACAAAATCCCAATCTTACATGAAGGTGAGAAAGTTTCAATTTGCATTCCTGCTAGAAACGAAGAAACAAAAATTAAAACTTGTCTTGAAGGGATGTTAAATCAATCCTACACCAACAATGAAATTCTTGTGCTAGATGATAATTCTACTGATAAAACTTGGGATATTATTACCAAAATGGCCTCAATTCACCCCCAAATAAAACCTATTAAAGGGAAGATTTTAAAAAAAGGTTGGAAAGGAAAGCAATTTGCTATGGAACAATTACTTGAAAAATCAACAGGTTTTTATATTTTGTTTACTGATGCAGATACTAAACACAAAGAAAATAGCATTGCAAAGGGTGTGTCCATACTAAAAAATAAAAATGTTGATTTAGTTACAGGATATCCTAAAATTTCAATAACTAAATATTGGGCAGCTCTTGTTGCAAGTAACATGGTTTTTAATACAGCCCTTTTCCTTCCATTATTTCTTCAAAGTAAATTAAAATTTAAAGGACTAGCTATGGCCTTCGGTCCTTACATGCTTTTAAAAAAATCATCCTTATTAGAAATTGACGGCTTTAACAATTTTAAAAATATAGTGACAGATGATGTTGCCTTAAGCCGTACATTAAAGAAAAAGAAATTTAAACAAATATTTATCGATTTAAAAGATGAAGAAGAATGCAACATGTACGAAAATTTTCCTCAAGCCTTTAAAAGTATTAGTAGAAGTATTACAGGCGTTATTAACCCTATATGGTTTCCTCTACTATTAGTGGCAATGGGACTTTTATTAATTAGTGCTTTTAGTATTCCCCTTGCAATTATTTTAATTTTACAACAAGGTTCTTTTTCAATAGAAAGTCTATTTTTTTTAGTCGGAGGATTAGTATTGTACTTTTCCTGGTACACAATGTGTCGTTTCCATGACTTCTCCAAGGCCGTTTCAAAAAGCCAGCCTCTTGCCTTCATTATGGTTATATTTTTATATCTATTTAGTTTTTCCATTACGGTTTTTGGGGTAAAATCCTATTGGAAAGATCGTCAAATTTAGTAAAATGGCTAAAATTTGCCTTTAATAGTCTAATTTTTAATATTTTTAGCTATTTTTATTCATTTTTTTTTGTTTTAGGCTTGCACAATGCTATTTTTATGCTAAAATTAGTTCATATATGAATATGGAGGATAATTATGGGAAATCATGACAATTTAGTGGAACAGTTTCAAGTTTATCTAGCAGAGAATGAGAAATTTGAAACCAAGGGTGTAAAAGCTTCTGCAGCAAGAGCAAGAAAAGCACTTGCCGAAATTTCAAAACTTTGTAAAGAAAGAAGAAAAGAGATTCAGGAAGCCAAGAACGCTCTTAACTAGTTTCTTATTTTTTTCGATAAAAAAAAACCAGCCTCACAGCTGGTTTTTTTATGCTTTTTTTTACTTTTCTTCTAAGTGAATTTTTCTTTCTGGATTTCTTGCTTCCTGCCTAAAAAAAACAGATGTAAATCCAATAATACAAATTAATTCACTATCAGTATCTTCAGCTAATTTAGCACTTAAACTTTTTATTTCATCCTTAAATCCTTGAAATTTTACTTTTACTAACTCATGATCAGTCAAAGCACTATCTAATGCTGAAATTACACTTTCACTCAACCCACTTTTACCAACCATTACAATGGGACTTAAAGGCTGAGCTAAAGACCTCAAATAACTTCTGGTTTTACTATTCATTTATTAATTCCTTATATTTGTCAAAAACCTTAAAACGTTGAATCTTTTTCGTACTGGTCATTTCCATAGGTTCATCGACAACTACAACTTTCCTGATTTTCTTATAAGAAATCAAGTCCTTGTCCACCTCATCTACTAAAGAATTAATATATTTATCAAGACCCTTTTTATCATCTTGGTATTTTTTTATACAACTCTCCGAAGGATAAATAATTGCACAAATTGCTTCGCTCTTAGTTTTCTTATCAACAACATATCCAGCAACGCAAATCTGCTCAATATCATTATACAACTGAAAATGATCTTCTACTTCTTCAGGGAAAACATTCTTTCCACCAGCTGTAACAATTATATTTTTCTTTCTTCCTGTAAGATAGACGTAGTTTTTGGCATCAATATGACCAACGTCTCCAGTATTAAGCCATCCTTCTCTATTAATTATTTCATCCGTTGCTTCTTGATTCTTATAATATCCTTTCATAACATTCGGTCCTCGAACGTAAAGAACTCCATTTCCCTCAGAATCAGGATCAACAACTTTCATTTCAATACCAGGACTAATCTTTCCAATACTAGTTTCTTCATAGGCAAAAATTGGGTTTAAGGTATCAATTGGACTAGTTTCTGTAAGTCCATACCCCTGAACAAAATCAATTCCAAGTTCATTAAAATGCTTAAAGGTTGAAGACGGAAGTGGACCTCCTCCACAAATACAAATTCTATTATTCTCAAGAGCAATTTGCTTTAATAAAAATCCAAACATTCTCTTTCCCGGATTAACATGAAAAACTTTCTTAATAAATCCAGAAATTCCCATCAACATTCTAACTAAACCATAAACAAAAATGCCCTTTTCCCGAACACCATGTAATAATCCAGCTATAAGTTTGTTAAACAACATTGGAACACCAAGGAACATCGTTACTTTAGAATCTCTCATTTCTTTAAAAATTTGACTTATGATTAATTTCTTTCCAAAAACACAAGCGGCCCCGACACTTAAACTTTCAATGAAAACCGCTAGCATCGTATAAGCATGATGTATAGGAAGAATGGCATAAAAAATATCGGTTGGAAAAATATTCATGTTGCCTTGAGCCAAATAGCAATCAGAAACAAAATTCTCATGGGTAAGTTGTACTCCCTTTGGTGTACCTGTAGTACCACTGGTAAATAGAATTGCTGCAACCTCATCTGCCTTTGGAAGTTCAATTTTTTGGTCTTGCTTCTCTTGTTTATTAAGGATGTAATTTTTCTCAGCACTTTTTTCAAGGCTTACCTTGGCAATAGCCTCTGGAATGTCTAATTTATTAATTTTCTCTTCATCAGCAAAAAGAAATTTAACATCAGCAAATTGCATAAGTTTTGAAATTTCTTCACAAGACAAAGAATAATCAATTGGAACTATAACTGCACCTGCAAACAAAGTTCCCAGATAAGCAAACCCCCATTCTGGACTATTTTTTCCAGTAAGACCAACCTTATCTCCATGTTTTATACCAGATTTTATAAGGAAATTAGCTACTCTCTTAACGATTTTATTTACATCCATATAGTCATATACATCATGATCAGGAGTATATGCTTCAAAGCATTTATTGCTTGGATACCGTATTGTTGAAATTTCAAACATCTCAACAAGAGTTGGCCATTCGCCTTCAAAATTCTTTCCTCGATAGCTATCGAGAAAATCCCAAGGTTTTGGATTATGCTTTACTTTCATATATCACCCCCCCTTTTAAATTTTTCATTTTACAATTTATTGTATTATACTTAAAATAATGAGGCAAGCAGTTTATTGACATTTTTTTCAAATTTGTATTTAAAAAAAATAATATGGACAATTTCTTGCTTTAAAGCTAAAGTAGATTCTATGAAATTTACAACGTTTAATCAGGTTATTGACTTTATGGAAAGTTTTACAAATCTGGAAAGACAAACTGACCATTACAATACCCGTACCTATAGACTTGACAGGGTCCAAACCATACTTCAATTGCTAGGAAACCCTCAAAATAGCTATAAAATTCTTCATGTTGCAGGAACCAAAGGTAAAGGATCCACAGCTTCATTTTTAGCAGATGGACTCGCTTCTCTTGGATTTAAAACTGGAAAATTTCTTTCTCCTCATATTACCGACTATAGAGAAAGGTTTTCTTTAAATAATCGTTTTTTTGATGACGATCTTTTAATAGAAACAGGAAATGAACTTTCATCAAAATTTGAAGGATTCCACTTTTCCAAAGAACAAGGGAATGAAGGGCCAACTAGTTTTGAACTTTATACCTGTTTTGCTTTTCTTCTATTCAAAAATGCGCATTGTCAATGGGCGGTCATTGAAACGGGGCTTGGAGGACGTTTAGATGCTACAAATGTAGTAGAACCTGAAGCAGTTTTTCTTTGTCCGATTGAAAAAGAACATACAAAAATACTTGGAACTACAATTCATGCAATTGCCACAGAAAAATCCAAAATAATTAAAAAAAATAAACCTGTTTTTATTTCTAAACAACCAAAAGAAGCTTTGGACGTTTTCCTGGAAGAAGCAAAAAATTGCTCCAGCCCAGTTTATTACCTCCCAGATTATACAAATAATATTAGTCAAAGTTTGTTAAATGAAGATGGAAAGATTTTTCAAAATGTCATAATTGAATTCAAAGACGGATATAAAACTCATTTAAATCTTTTGATGCTTTCAGAAGTTCAGGGTAATAACGCAGCTCTTGCACTTTTAGGTTTAAAAACTTTAAATCTCTTTAAGGAGGGAATAACTGAAGAAAGTATGAACAAAACTACTCTCCCCGGTAGATTTGAAAAACTTGAATACAAAAGGCCGGTGTATATTGATGGAGCCCATACTCCCTCTTCAATGTTCTCAACTTTAGATACTTTCTGTAATCTTTTTCCTTCCAATAACAAAATCATAGTATACTCAAATGTAGAAGGAAAGAATTATCAAGAAATGATTCAAATGGTATTGGATAAATTTGACCAAATAATAATTACTCGCCCTGGAACTTTTAAAAAAAGCGATATACAAATTCTTTATGATTATTTTGTTCAAAATAAGAAAATAAATCAAAAAGTATACCTTTGTCCCGAAGTACAAGAAGCCCTAAAGCAAATCGAGAAGCTTTCTATAGACAATAATACTTCAGTATTGGTTACTGGTTCTTTTTATCTAGCAGGAATATTTAAGGAAGCAATATGTCGTTAAACTGGAAAGAAATTGAACTCGTTCTAAGCGAATTGCCTTTGAAAGATTCAAGGATTGTTTCTCTTAGTCAAAATTCTTTTCATGGTTTAACTTGGATACTATTTCATCCAAATGAAGGGCAATATGCTATTTACACAGAAACCGGAACAATGGATTCAAGAATACACAAAACTTCTTTATCTAGAGCTAAACAGAAGCTACCAAAGCTACAAAGATTTATCCAATTTACCAGAAAAAATCTTGAAAGTGGTATAATTACTGAAGTTACTCAAGCACAAAGTGACAGACTTGTTTGTCTTGAAGTGAGATTTCATAATGAACAAAAAAAAGTCTTTCTTAGATTTTATAGTGGACCTTCTGCAAATATTATCATTACTGATTCAAATAATAAAATTCTTGAATTACAGTATAGAAGACCCAATCGAGATGAGGTTTCTGGAAAAACTTTAAACCTTGAACCAAAAACAATTAATACTTCAACAAAAGAATTTACAATCCGCCCTCGAATTGAGGGAAGTTTTAACGACCAACTTGAATTGCAATATAATGAAAAAAACCTTGAAACAAAGATTGAAACCTTAAAGAAGCTAGTGAATGATCATAAAATCAAGGAAATGTTAAAAAGAGAGAAAAATATACAATCTCTTTCTAAAAGAAAAAAAGAAAATGAAGATTATCAAAATTTTAAAGAAATGGGAGATATTTTAAGTTCAAATTTTCATCTTCTAAAAAATAATGCTTCAAGTATTACTTTAAAGGACTTTGATTCTAAGGAGATAACCATTCTTTTAAAATCTCAGTTATCTCCTTCTCAAAATATTAACTTTTATTATGAAAAAGCAAAAAAATCTAAAAATACTTGGCTTGATGCCAGTAAAACTTTAGAAGAAGCCATAATTGGAAAAGAAAAAAGAGAAACCTACTACCAAAATCTTTTAAAAGAAAATGATGATTTAAAGGCCTTTAGTATAAAACTTTCCAAAGCTCTTAAAGAAGAAAAACCAATTCAACAAAAAGTTGAAACTCAAGTTGGCCTAATTTGTATTAGTCATGGTTTCACAATCTTAATTGGAAGAACAGCTAAAGAAAATGATTTTTTACTTCGCCATCAGACAAGAGGTAATGATTATTGGTTTCATACTCGAGATTATCCCGGTGGTTATGTATTCATTAAAAACATAAGAAATAAGTCCATTCCACTTGATACCTTGCTTGATGCAGCTAATCTTGCTGTTCTATTTTCAAAAGGAAAGAATGCTGGTAAAATAGACTTGTATTATACACAAGTTAAATATCTTAGAAGAGCAAAGAATGGTCCCTTGGGACTTGTTCTCCCAACAAATGAGAAAAATCTGTGTATTGATTTTAACAAATTAAGAGCTCAGCAACTTTTAGAAAAATAGGAATAATAAATGAATAGAACATATCACCAAGAAATTTTTTATCCAAATAAAATTAATTTCAATCAAAAAGAAACACAAAAAATACAAATTAAAGACAATTGCCTTTTTATTGTTCTTCCTCACGCAAGTTATAATTATATTCAGGATATTTTACAAATAGCTTTTAACTCTATTAAAGACTTAAATTTTGATTTAATTACCATTTTGAGTTCTCTACATCGACCTTTGTTAATAAAGGATAAAGAGTGTTATGTAGTAACTCGTCCCAGTGGAAAAATAGAAAACGAGCAGTATAGTATTCCCCTAGTTTCTCTAGAGGAAAATAAAATTTGTGTTAATGAAGATTATTTCATTGAAGAAAGTGCTCCTGAAATTATTCTCCCTTTTGTTTCACTCTATTTTAAAAACACACCAGTTTTAGAACTTTTGGCTTATGAGTATTCTTTGAAGCTTGAAAGTCTTCTAGAAAAAATTAAAACACAAAACGCAAAAAATCTCTTTATCATAATGGATAACTTCACTGAAAAAACAGGCAAAGATGTACCCGATAATGAAAAAAGTTATTATACTATAGAGGGAAAAATTTTAAATCCAACTTCAGGAATATGGCTAAAGACAGTAAAAGGAAATTGGAAGATAATAGACTCCTATAAAAAACACTACACCTACTGCTTTGCAACAAGGAAAGAATCTTAATGATAAAAGAAGAAGACATTTTCAAAAAAAATAACAATAGTTATCTAATGCTTGGAACAATGGATAAAAACCATTATTATAACAACCCTTTAACTCAAATTTCTAGTGAAAGAGAAAAATCTTTTATCTATAAAGATGGCAAAGTTGAAGAAAGAATTTTTGACATTCAAATGATTTCAAATAATCTTTGCCTTAATTTAAAAGAATTAGAAATTTCAACTGTAAGTAGCCTTGCCACCACCAATAAAAAGGATGCACTAAACAAAATTAAACTTCTTTATGATGCTTATAATGCAATTGGAAAAAAGAAATTAAACCTAAAAAATGGAATCTTGCCTTTAAGTAGAATATATTTTATTTCAGACGGAGGCGTTTTAATTATCCCAGAACAAATTCAAAGCTTGATTTTTAATCTAAGACCAGAAGGTTTTAATAATACTGATTACAATTACTGGATTTGCTCAATACATCCCCAGCATCTTAAACTTGAACTGCAGTTAGTACAATTTATGTATTTTTCTTTAACTGGGACTGGGCCCTTTTTTAGCGAACAGAGTAGAGCCTGTAATTATAGTGCAATTCCCCTTTTCTTTGGTTCCACGGACAAACAATTAGCTTCTTTTATTGATAATTCTTTGAAAATGAAAACTCTTCCAAATGAATATCAAGCATGGTTCACAAAATCAATTAATTCCTTAAATTGGATAATTCCAGAAACAGATCCTTTGAACAATATAAAAGCGGAAGAATTTATTACTAATCAAAATAATAAAATCAAAAAAAGTACCTTTATTAAAAAAAAGGGAACCCCAATAGCCATAATTTCTTTAGTGGTTATTTGTGTACTTTATTTCATAATTCATTTAATTATTGTTAAAACAGCCCCACCAAATACAAGAGGAATGTCCCCTTCTCAGATAACAGCATACTATTATCAAGCACAGAACAATCTTGACCTTGAAGGTGCCACCGATTCCTTTGTTAATGAAAAGGATTGCCCTATCAAACAAGAACTGGCTGGCCTTTTTGTTTCTTCAAAAATGAGACAGGCTTATGAAAATAAAAATACAATCATAAGTCCAGAAACTTGGTTAAATTCAGGGGATGAGGAAATTTCAAAAGATATGATTATATATGGGAACTCAGATTTAAGTATTGAAGAAAAAGGACCATTAACCATTGTCGCTACTTCTCTTCTTTGGAATGCTAATGCCTATTCAGAAGTTGATGAAGAAGATTTAATTTCACAAGAAACTCTAGATGATTTTTTAAAAGTATATATTTACCAACAAATTCAAGAATTTCAATTTATTCAGAAAAAGGACTATTATGAAATAATAAGTGTAACTAATGTTGAACCTGCAAAATTAATAGAAACAAGAGAAATACCTTTTAAAGAAGATTCCACGAATTAAGAAGTTTCTCAACCTCATCAATATTATCCGGTTCAACCCAATTTACATCACTAAAGCTTTTAAAAAAAGTTCTTTGTCTTTTTGCATAATGAATAGAATTCATTGAAATACGTTCTTTAATTTCTTTTATTTGTTCATCGCTCATATTAAGAGGATTGGCAACCTTCACTGGAACAAAAAATTCTTTATAACCAATTGCCTTCATTGCTGGCCATTCTTTTACTGCTCCAAGTTCATAAAGTTTTTTTATCTCCATTTGAAGACCTTCAGAAAACATTATTTCCACTCTTTTTCTAATTCTTTCATTTAAAACATTTCGATCTCGAATTAACCCAATTGTATGGATATCTAAGTTATTACGTAGTTCGGTCCCTAAGGCAAAAGAACTTAGTGGTTTACCAGTGGCTTCATAAATTTCCAAAGCTCGAGAAATTCGATAACTATCATTGGGATGAATTCTTAAAGCGGCAAGACTATCAATACTTTTAAGTCGTTCAAAGCTTTTTTCTAAGCCTTCATTTTCAATTTGAATTTTAATTTTATTTCTAATTTCTGAATTACTTTTGGGAGCTTTGCTTAAACCATACATGAAATGCTTGAAATAAAAAGCAGTACCTCCACTAAGAAGAGGTATTTTTCCCTTTTCCCAGATTTTTTTACAAGCATCGTCAGCTTCTTTAATAAATTCTCCGACACTAAAATCTTGCCAAGGGTCTCTAATATCCAATAGATGATGAAAAACTAATTGTCTTTCCTTCTCATCTGCTTTTGCAGAACCAATGTCAAGATGTTTGTAAATTTGAACACTATCTGTATTCACTACTTCAAAATTTCTAAAAAAGACCTTACTAATAAGGTCCGTTTTACCTACTGCAGTAGGCCCAAAGAGGAATACAACTGTTTTTTTTGATTTATTCTTCACCAACTGAATACTCAACTTCATCATTGAGAACTTTTTCTAAAACAAGAGAAACAATTTTATTTTCTCCATCTTCTGAATCTTCAATTCCCTGAGCTGATAAAAGTTCAGCTTCTTTGATGGCTACACATGTTAATTCATAAACATTCATGTCTTTATCAATAAGTTTATCTAATGGAATACTCACATTTTTCTCCTAACTATCTACTCACGGTAGTTTAAAACTATATCCAATTACTTAGCTTTTGTACAGTATAAAAGCTATTAATTTCAAAATTTCTATTTATTTTCTATAGAATCTATTTTTTTTACTCTTTCAATAATCTTTTCTACAATTTCTTCTGGAGTAAATATTTCTGTATCTATAACTAAATCCGCAAAATTTGTATCACTATTGTCAATATTATAAATTTTCAGATATCGATTACTATCACTTTCATCTCTTAAGGAAGTTTGCTTCATAATATCTTCAATATTTCCACCTTCTCTTTCAAAAACCCTCTTGGCTCTCACTTCATCGCTTGCAATCAAATAAACTTTTAAATCTGCATCTTTCAACATCCAAATTGCCAATCGACTTCCTAGAACACAATCTTTTTCACCCAAGGCCATTTCAACTTGTCTACGATCTAATTCTTTATCAATATTATCATCTTGTTTTGCCATTTCACAAAAAGTCCAAAAGTCGATTCCTTTTTCTTCAGATAAAGCTCTAAATGTAAAATTTATCAAAGGAAAATTGAGATTTTTAGCAAGTAATGATGATACAGTGGTATTTCCACATCCACTTTTTCCTGATATAGCAACTCTCATTTTGCTCCTCCTACTCTAAGTTCTTTGACTGTTCTCTAATATTCTCAAGACAGTCTTTCATTACTACAACACTTTGGCTAATTCCAACCATATTACTTTTACTTCCAATGGTGTTTATTTCCCTATTCATTTCCTGACAAATAAAATCAAATTTTTTACCAACACTTCCTGTTTCTTTGAACAACCTTTTAAATTCTGTTAAATGTGAATCCAATCTTACAAGCTCCTCATTAATCGTATATTTCATTAATAATGTAGCAACTTCTTGAAGAAATCGCCCTTCATCATATCCTTTATCTCTTAAAAGTTCATCAAAACGTTCTATCAACAACTTTTTTAACTTATCTTCAAGTTTCGTAGACATAGATTTAACAAGGTCTAAGCTTTTGGTAAATTCTAAAAGTTTTTCATTCAAATCTACTTCAGTGTTTTGCCCCTCTTTCTTTCTAGACTCATCAAATTGAGCCAAAGCCTCATCAAAAACCTCAAAGAAAACCTCTTTTGTCAAAGAGGAATCTCTATTTTCTACAAAACTTATTAATCCATCAATCTGACTAAGGTCCGAATAGTTTATTGCAATCTTTGTTTCTAAGGTTTTATTTATTAAATCAAAGGCTTCTTTATAATGCTTTAAAGCCACTTCATCAACCTTTATTTCCTGATTAGATTTTAAAGTTTTAACTTTAACATTAATTTCAACATGTCCTCGACTGCATATTTTTTTAATTCGATTATTAATCTCAGTCTCATATTCTTTAAGACTATCATTTATATTATCAAAAATTTCTAAAAAGCGGTTATTATAAGATTTTATATCAATTGATAAACTAAAATCTTCACTTTGTATCTCTTTATGGCCATAACCAGTCATACTTTTCATAAGAGCTTTCTCCTTTCTTTTATTATTATTTCATTAATTTTATGGTAATTTCCTGCTCCCATGCTAATACACAAAGAATCTTCCTGCA
Organism: Sphaerochaetaceae bacterium; assembly: GCA_041672385.1. Taxonomy (GTDB): domain Bacteria; phylum Spirochaetota; class Spirochaetia; order Sphaerochaetales; family Sphaerochaetaceae; genus JBAYZQ01. The sequence goes on from JBAYZQ010000015.1 coordinate 23,167, forward strand.
ACGCTTGAACAAGCCAGGAAACTAGGGTTTCTTCATTATTTGTATACCAACAAAGCTTAAGATGACTTAAAGGATTTTTCAAAATATTTCTATTGATTTGATCTGCCATTGTTTTGGCCAAATCCTGATTTCCATCTTCTTGACAATCATTTCTTGCAGAAGAAAAAGTTTTATAAATAAAAAGATAGTCAGCATCATTAAAGGCCTTCAAAAAATCCGAATAAAGTCCTTTGGTTCTTGAATAAGTATGAGGAAAGAAAATGACGAATAACTTTTTCCCCGGATATTCTTTTTTTATATTATCCAGAAATACCTCAATTTCGGTAGGATGATGAGCATAATCTTCTAAATATATGATCTTATCTTGAATCCCAGTAATCTCTTTTCTTCCTTTAACTCCTTTATAAAGGATAGTATTTTTTGCCATTGAAAGAATTAAAGTAGTTAAAATTTCGTCACAAATAATAGAATCTTTATTTAAATAAAGTCGTGGATTCTTTCGATCCAAGAGAATAAAAGACGAAAAAATACTTGCTGCAAGACAATCACCTATAAGATTTTTATTGAAAAAAGGAAAAGAAAATTCTATTTCTGGTCTTAAAGAAAAATGATAGGTTTCTTCTGAAAAAGGCATCTTTGAAATTTGGAAAGTATTGTGGTGCTTAAAGCCATAGGTAACTATTACAATGTCTTTACAGTTTTTTTTAGCAAATAAAGCTAATTCATAACTATATCGATCATCACCATTACAAATTAAAAAGCCTCCCTTGCGAATTTTAAATATAACTTTCTTAAAACTATTATTAACTTCAGAAATGTCTTTAAAGTAATCCACATGGTCAAGTTCAATATTGGTAACAATTAACCCATCAAATTCATATTTTAAAAAATGGTCTTGATACTCACAAGCTTCAAGAACCATATTTTCATCCCCCTGAAAAATTACAGGCTCAAAGTGAATTAAAGAAGAGCCAAAAAGAGAAAAAAAACTAAAATCACCTTTGGTAACAGTAGCTAGTAAAAAAGTAACCAATCCAGAAACCGTTGTTTTACCATGAGTTCCTGCAACTGCATAGGTTTTCCTTTCTTTTGTTAAACTTGCCACAAACTCAGGATAAGAATAACAAAGAATATTCTCATCTTGCTTATACTTATCAATGATTTCACATTCCTGTTTTTCATAAGCTGTTGAGTATATAACTACCTGAATTGTTGCATCAAAAAGATCTTTTGAAAAACCCTTAAACACCTTAATATTTGATTGTTTTAAAATTAGATCAGTTGGGAAAATTTGTTCCTGATCACAACCGGAAACTTGTTTTCCAGAAGCTTTCAAAAGACAAGCTAAATGGGACATACCCGTTCCTTTTATTCCCACTAAAAAATATTTTAAAGCTTGACTCTTCATACATCTTTCCTTAAACAATAAGAAGGACTGTGTTTACAGTCCTTCTTTAATCCACAAAAAAAGTAATTATTTATTTTTCTTCATTTTTGCATTGCACTGCTTACAAACTTTTTTGGTGTTTTCACCATCTTTTACTTCATACATGGTTTTAATTCCTGTTCTGTTGCAAACAGGGCATACTGATCTTCCACTCTTTATCTGGTCTCTTACACCAGCACCTCTATGTGCTTTTGACATATAATACTCCTTGAATTTCTTATGCTAATTTGTATCACAAAATTTTGATTCCTTCAAGACTAAGAATTATTATTGAAAAAATAAATATTTAATTCCTATTAATACTAAATTTTTAGTAAAGTAAAAGGAGCAACTATCAATTAAGTTTATAAATCCATGAAAATTATTCCACTGGGTTCACGTTAGTTGACACCCAGAATAACTAGGAAAACTGTGAATGAATAAAATAATTAGAAGAAAATATCCAATCCAAGATTAATTGTTACATCACCATCTGAGAAAGTTCCAAATTCAGGAAGAATTACAGCAAGATTAATTCCCATTAAGTCGGTGGTATAACCAATACCCAAAGTTCCAAGGGCTTTATCCTCGAAATCTGTTTTTGTTGAATAAGGCCCAGAAACTAGGCCTCCTCGTACATCAAAATGAACTAAGCTAGTAAGCTGAAAAGAAATTTCCATTCCAAGATTTAAAGAAAAATTATCAGGATCCAAGAGATTATTGGCTTCAACTATTCCATTAAACACTAAAAACCTTAGTTTGTTTTCAGAGTCAAATTTTGAACCTTCATAACTATAACCAAAACTAAAACCTTGGCTTATTTCACTCCATGAAAAAGTAAGAACATTAGTCTTATTATCAATAATATTCCCAAAGACAAAGTTTAGTTTTGAATTTTCGTTCATCTTCCAAACACTACTAACATTTACTGTATAAAATACACTATCAACTATGTTTACATATCTTTCAAGATAGGCCTGCATTATATAGTCCAATAGAGTGTATTCTTTACGAATGGTAATTTGAAGTCTTTGACTTTTTCCTCCGCCTAAGGCACTTAACCCAAAACCCAAGTTATCCCAGCCAAAAGCCAAAGAGAATCTAATCTTTGTTGTATTAATTGCTGTAAAAATTTCCCTAGGTTCATTTTCATCTTCAGCCTTCATATTGTTTTCTAGCATCAAAGATAAAGCAACATTACTTCCAATAAATTGAAGGTCATTACTTGATACAGGATTTTGTATCCATGCATTTGATTGATTTGCTTTAATCTTATCAGGACTAAAAAGATCAGAATATCGAGTATTAAATCTTAGAGAATTTGAGGTTTCTTTAAAAAACAAAGAAGCTGGGTTTGCAAAAAAAGAATCACTTGAATCAATTAAACTAATAGAAGAATCCCCCATCGCCAAAGACCTGAAATCCAAAGCAAAGAGACTAACCACAACTAAAAGCAATAATACAATTAACCCTAATTTCTTCAAACTTTTTTCCTTGCAACCTTCAATGCTTCTGCTAATTGATCCGGACAGGAAGTAGAACGCTTTCCACAGCATATGCCTTTAAGCAGACCTTCTACTTCTTCAACCTTTCGACCTTTGCACAAAGCAGCTATTCCTTTGTGATTTCCATCACAACCACCAAAAAACTCAACCTTTTCAATTTTAGAGTCTTCACTCACATCTATTGTAATCATTTTAGCACAAACACCCTTCGGTCTGTAAACTATTTTTTTATTTTCCATGAAAAAAATATAGCAAAAAATGTATATTTTATCTATAGTAAAATACAAAATATGCTGGTACCATTTAATATATGAAAAATCTTGAAGAACTTTTAAAAGACGTTATTTCTTCCTTTGATATTGTTATTAATCCTCAAAATATTATTATTAATAATATTTGTTATAATTCTAAAAAATGTATTGAAAACTCTATCTTTTGTGCATTGCCACCTTTAACTTCTCAAAGTAAAGATGGAAATAATTATATTCTTGATGCTTTAAATAATGGAGCTAAAGTTATTGTTTGTAAAGATTTAAATATAACAAAACAAAGCAATATTACCTATATTATTACTAATAGTCCCGCTCTTCTATTTTCTAAACTATGCTATAGTTTTCATGATAATCCTCAAAAACAACTTAAAATTTTAGGTGTTACAGGTACAGACGGAAAAACAACTACCTGTGAATTCCTTTATCAAATGATGAAGCTTCAAAACCAAAAATGTGGAATATTAAGTACTGTAAGCATGGATTATGGGCAAGGAAGAAGAAGCTCAGCTTATCGCCAAAGTACACCGGAAGCTGATGTTTTAGCAGATTTTTTTTGTAAATGTGTCTATAATAAACTTGAATATGTTGTACTAGAAACTACAAGTCATGCTCTTAGTCCGCTTACTTCTCGTATTGCTACTATTGAATTTGACGCCGCTATTTTCACTTCAATAACAAAAGAACATCTTGATTTTCATATTAACTTTGATAACTATCTTGACTCAAAACTAAACCTAGCTAGACAGTTAAAAAAAGGAGCCTTGCTAGTAACAAATCCTTTAAACCCTTATAAAAATAAAATTATTGAAGAATCAAAAACTGTTTTAACAACTGCTCCGTTTTCGATTCAAATACTTAAGCAAGAGCTTGATTTCATGATAATAAGTAAAGATATAAAATTTTGCTATGGGGAAACTTGCTATCTTGAAAACGCAATTTTAGCATATACCGCGTTTACTTCACTACTCAACTTAGACTTTGAAAAAAATTTAAAAATCTTTGAATTGTTAAAAAGAGTTGATGGTCGGTTTTTCTTAACAAAAAGAAATACAGTCACTTATATAGTTGATTTTGCACATACAGCCAAGGCTTATGAAAATTTGT
>JBAYZQ010000016.1:0-24815 GCA_041672385.1 Sphaerochaetaceae bacterium
ATGTTGGAAGGACCTTGGAAAATAGCAGAATTATCAGGTGCTTATCCTAATGTAAAATATGGAACTGCTCCAATTCCTGCTGGAGAAGGCGGATCAATTTCAGTACTTGGTGGTGAAGATATTGCTATGTTTAATAATGCTAATAAAGATGCTGCTTGGAAGTTTATGAAATTTATGACCAGTGACTTTGCTGAAGTAGAAATGTCTAAATGTGGTCAAATACCAGTCAATAAAAAGGCTTTGGAAAACCCAGTAGTAGTAGAAGCTTCTTTTGCTCCTTATTTGGAAGCAATAAAGACAGCTAAAGCTAGACCAACTGTAGCTTCTGCCTCAAAAATTGATAATGAATTAGTTGTAGCTATGCATGAAATTCTTGATGGAGAAAAAACTGCACAAAAAGCAATGGATGATTTGGCAGTAAAAGTGGATGCACTTTTAGCTAAATAGTAGAAACGTTTATTTCCAGCAGAGAAAAATCTGCTGGAAATATTGAGGATTAAAAATGCAAATAAAGAATAATAGTAGCAAATTTCAATTAGGAGCTTTAATGGCCCCAGGGTTGTTAATTTTTGCCCTATTTACAATTTATCCAATCTTTAGATTATTAATAGCGAGTTTTCATGATTGGACCCTTGCTTCAATGGTAAAGCAACCTTTTGTTGGTTGGAATAATTATAAAACTGTATTTTCAGATAAAACTTTTTGGATTTCTTTTGAGAATTCGATTGTCTATGCTTTAGTGACAGTCCCAGGTCAAATGTTTTTAGGTCTATTAGTAGCTATTCTTATTGATGGAATAAGAAAAATTTCTGTGGGTTTTAGAGTTCTTAATTATTTGCCGGTGATTACTTCATGGGTAATAGTATCATTAATATTTAAATATATTTTTAATACTGAAGGTCTTTTAAATTATTTCCTTTTTAATATTCTTCATATTACTTCAAAAAATGTTAGATGGTTGGATTTCAGGTGGAGCGGACTTTGGGTTGCCATGTTTTTAGGTATTTGGAAAGGAGTAGGATGGAATATGGTAGTGTTTTTAGCAGCTCTTCAACAAGTCCCAAAAGTTTTATATGAAGCTGCGGAATTGGATGGTTGTAAGCCAATAAGAAAATTTTTTGCAATTACTTTGCCTAGTATAAAAGGATCAGTACTTTTTGCTTGGGTAATGCTTACTATTGGAGCTTTTAATGTTTATACATCAATAAAATTAATTACAAATGGAGCACCAGCTCATAAAACAGAAACTTTATTAACCTGGATGTATTACAAAGCTTTTAGTACTGGAGAATTTGGTTATAGTGCAGCTCTATCTTTTATTATGGCTTTAACTTTATGTTTTTTAGCAATAATTCAATTTAAAATTATGAAAAAAAAGGATGAATAATAATGATTAATTCAAAAAAAAGTATAATAACAAGATATATTTTACTAATCATATTTTCATTAATAGCAATTTTCCCAATGATTTATATGCTAAGTACATCGTTAAAACCCAATGGAGCTTTATATGAATTTCCTCCAAAATTCTTTCCTGACAAGAATGAATTAACTTTAGAAAACTACAAATATATTTTAAATGAATCAAAATTCATGAGAAATTTTTTTAATAGTATTTATGTATCTGTAATAGCTGTAATTATTTCCTCAATAGTTTCAACTGGTTTGGCTTTTGTAATAGGTCGTTTTAAAAATAAATTTACAAAAATAATATTTTCTTGTCTTATTGTAACAATGGTAATTCCAGGAACTACTTTAATAGTACCTCAATTTGAAATGGCTGTAAAATTTAAAATTATTAATTCTCTTTCGGGGTTAATACCATTTTATATAGCTTGGGTAATTCCTTTTTCAACTTTTATGATTAAAGGTTTTATGGAAAATATTCCAAATAGTATTATCGATGCTGCTGAAATAGATGGAGCTTCAATTTTTCAAGTTTTTTATAAGATTGCAGTTCCCCTTGCAGTCCCCGCAATAGCAAGTGTTTCTATCTTTAATTTCCTCTCATCTTGGGAAGAATTTCCTTGGGCAAATACTGTAATTAACGATACCAAATTACGAACTTTACCAATTGCAATTACCGGATTTTTTGGACAACATCAATTTACTCAATGGGGGTATGTTTTTGCATTGTCAGTTCTTTCATTAATTCCAGTTGTTGTAATATTTATTTCGTTCCAAAAGTTTTTTATTTCAGGATTAGCTTCTGGGGGAGTAAAAGGTTAATTTTTTAAAGTTTTGTGCTTTAAATGAATAACATAATAAATGTTAATTGAATAAATCTTTCATAGCGAATATTCAGCCTAAGTTATAAAAATGATAATTAGCAAAGAAAATATCTTGAATTTGTTCAAATTTTATTGACAAAAAAGATGAGAAACAATATGTTAGTTATAAATTACTAACTTAGGAAAACATTAATGGAATTAACCAAACGCCAAAAAGAAATTATAAATGCTTCTATTGATTTAATTGCCACCGGTGGAATTCAAAATTTTACCATGAAATCTTTATCTAGAGATATTGGAATAAGTGAGCCTGCAATTTACAGACACTTTGATAGTAAATTAGATATTCTTATGGCTATTCTTACTAGTATTCGAAATGATATTCAAAGTTTTGAAAAGAAAAATAATATTGAAAATAATGGAACATTAGAAGATATAAACAGGATGTTTTGCTTCCAAATAGAGAGTTTTGTTAAAAACCCATCACTTGCTTCTATTCTTTTTTCAGAAGAGATTTTTCAAAATGAATTAAAACTTTCAAATAATGTCAAATCTATTATGAATGATACTTGTGATCTTGTTGAAAAAGTTATTTTAAGAGAGCAAAAAAAAGGAAATGTTACATGCGATATAAATTCACAAGTGCTTACAAATATTATTATTGGAACAATACGTTTAATTGTTATCAAGTGGAAATTAGCAGGATGTAAGAATGACTTAAAGAAGATTTATACAATGCACTGGAATTCGTTAAATAGTTTATTAAAAATGTAAAATTAAATACTTTTTATTTTATTATTTATGTTAGTTTTTGATAACTAACATAAATGATTGCAATTCAAAATTTATATTCAAATACATGTCTTATGGAGGTTTTATGGAAAAGGTGTTAAATACAATACTTAAACGGCCTATGCTTACAATCTTGGTTGTTCTAGTAGTCTCAATTGGATTTTTCTTTATAATGGAAGAAAATACAAGAATGGAAACGGATTTAGATGAATACATGCCTGAATCTAATCCAGCGTTTGTTTACAGCAATCAAGCAGAAGATTGGTTTAATATTAGAGATGGAATAGTTATTGCTATACAGAATAAAAATGGAATTTATAATTCTTCTACTCTCAGTAAAATCAAAAATCTTACAAAAGATCTTCAAAAAATGGAAGGGATAGAGAAATCTGATGTTACATCACTTTATACAGCCGATAATATTATCGGATCTGAGTATGGGTTAGAAGTTGAACCTTTTTATACAAAAGTTCCTGAAAGTGAAGAAGATTTAATAAATTTGAAAGCAGCTGTACAAAATAATGACATGATTGCTAATCGTCTCATCTCAGAAGATGAAACGGTAGCTTTAATAATGGTTGAAATTAGTGATGATGTCTTTACTGATGAATTTTATCAAAAGATTAATGATCTTACTTATTCTTATGAAGGAGATGAAACTCTTTATGTTGCAGGGCGACCAATTGTAGAGGGGACTCTTGCAGCATTAGCACCTGCAGATATGGCAAAAATGATACCCATTGTTATTCTTGTTATTATTTTGGTCTTATATCTACTCATGAAAAGTGTACGTGCTACTTTTATGACACTTATGGTCGTGCTTTTTAGTGTATTATGGACATTTGGTCTTATGGCTGCTGTTGATATTCCAATTTATGCAGTATCTACGATGATTCCGGTGATGCTTATTGCAATTGGAGTTGCTGATGGAATCCATATAATTAATTACCTTCGGCAATATAAGTCTAATAATCCGAACGCAAAGGACGATGAAGCTTTAAGCATAACTTTAAAAAACCTTTGGAAACCTGTTGTTATGACTTCTGTAACGACAGCTGTTGGTTTTATTTCTTTACTTACTTCTCAGGTGTATCCTATTAAGTATTTTGGTATTTTTACTGCCTTTGGTGTTATGGTTGCAATGTGTTTTTCACTTGTTCTTCTTCCAGCAGGATTAAAGCTTATGGGACTTCCTAAATGGAAAAAATCAAAAAGAACTACTACGAAAATATCGAGTTTTTCTAAGAGCTATTCAATGCTATTAATTAGGCACAAATATATTTTCTATTTTTTAACTGTGCTAATTTTAGTTTTTTCCTTATGGGGAATAACAAAAGTATGGATTGATTCAAGTTTTATTTCACAATTTGATAAAAATACGGATATTGTCCTGTCTGACAATTTTATAAACAATAATTTTGGAGGGACTTCAACTTTAAATGTTATTTTAGATGCCTCTGAAGAGGGTACGTTTAAAAACCCAGAAGTTTTAATACTTGCTGAAACAATGCAAAATGATCTAGAAAACTCATTAAATAAAGTTGGAAATTCATTTGCTTTGACAGATTATCTTAAACGCATGAATATGGTCATGAATGCTGATAATCCTTCCTTTAATACCATTCCACAAACACGTGAAATGATAGCCCAATATTTGTTGCTTTATGAAATGTCAGGTGATCCAGATAATCTCTTAAAAGTTGTTGATTACAATTATAAAAAGGCAAATATGACCTTCCAATTAAAAGACGATACATCTCAAACAATTACTTCAGCAATAAATTTGATAGAAAAATACATTCCTGACTTTGAAAAATTAGGAATCTCTGTTAACTATGCCGGTTCTGGATATAGAGGTCTTGTTTTTTCTAATCTTATACTTGAAGGACAAATCTTAAGTATATTTTTGTCTCTTCTAATTGTTGTTATTTTGCTCTCATTTATGTTTAGTAGTTTGCGTATAGGGCTTATTGCCTCTGTGCCGATTGTTACTACGGCTTTTATTAGTTTTGGTATCATGGGACTTTTAAATATTCCTCTGAGTACGACAACAGCATTGCTTTCAAGTATTGCCATTGGTATTGGCATCGATTATGCAGTTCACTTTATTGAAACTTATAAGTTAAATTCCGTTAAAACAACAACAAAAGAACTCACTCTAGAAAAAACGATGAGTTATTCCGGAAAAGCTATTTTATACAATGCAATTGTTGTAATTGCAGGTTTTTTAGTTTTATTGTTTTCGCTGTTTCCTTTAAATCGAACACTTGGAGCATTGGTATCTCTCAACATGTTCACAAGTTTTATCGGAACACTGACGATTATGGCGGTACTTTTGTATCAATCAAATATTTATTTTAATAATAGAAATAAGGAGAAAAAGTTATGAAAAAGAAATATATAGCAATGTTTTTTATGCTAGTTGTGTTTTGTTTGTTTATTTGGGCACAAAATAGTGATGAAATAATTACCGGAGAACAGATTATGGACAATGTTTATAATCGACAAACACCTGATGATTTGAAAGGAAACCTTAAAATGATTTTAGAAAATAATAGAGGCGACCAACGTGTTCGTGAGATAAACCAATTTATAAAAAATACAGAGCAAGATGAAAAAAAGATTATGTTTTTTACTTCTCCTGCGGATGTAGCTAACACTTCTTTTATGAATTGGAGCTATGAAGATGAAAATGTAGAAGATTCTCAATGGATTTATTTACCAGCTATAAAAAAAATAAAAAGGATTTCTAGTAGTAGCAGTAGTGATTATTTTATGGGATCGGATTTTACTTATGATGATTTAGGTAATAGAAAACCAAGTGAGGATACCCATACGCTATTAAGAAGCGAAGTCCTGGATAATTCAAATTGCTATGTTGTGCAAAGTATCCCGGTTGATGAAGACTCCATGTATTCAAAAACAATTACCTGGGTTTTGCCCGATAGCTGGGTCGGTGTAAAAAAAGAGTTTTATGATGAAGATGGAGATCTTTTAAAAGAATTAGACATACAAAAGCTTGAAGAAATAAAAGGATATTGGATTATTGCAAAGTCTTTGATGACAAATGTGCAAAAAGATCATACGACCCTTATGGAGTTATCAGATTTACAAGTTAATACCGGACTTCAAGATAAGATATTTACTGAACGAATTATGGTAAGGGGAATATAATGAAATTGAAAAAATGGATTTTTATCGTTATGATGTTGTCTTTAGTGAGTGCCTTTTCCTCTGAAATAGATTTTAGTGGATATGTTCGAAATTATACCGGAGTACTTTTGCAAGAAGATTCTGAGTTTCCTGTTTTACAAAATTCCTTTGATATGAGTATTGGCTACCAGTCAAATAAAGGAGCATTCTTAGCAAATCCCTATTTGAATATAAACAAAGATACAATATCAGATATTGATTTTCGAGAACTCTATATAGATCTCTTTTTTACTAATTTTGATGTACGAATAGGTAAGCAACAAGTTGTTTGGGGCAAAGCGGATGGTGTTTTTATTACTGATGTTGTGTCTCCAAAAAACTTACAAGAGTTTATGCTTCCTGATTTTAAAGAAATTCGTATAGGAGTGAATGCTGCTAAAGTAAATTATTACATTGGTGGGAGTATGATAGAATTAATCTGGGTTCCTCAATTTGTATCAAATACAATGCCTTCAGAAGATTCAATTTGGAATACCCGCCATATAGATTTTTCAAATAGTGCTGATGATATAGATACAAGTCTTGAAAACAGTGAGTATTTTGCTCGCTATTCTATTATGACATCTTTATTTGATTTAGAGCTTGTTGGTGGATATATGTGGGATGATGAACCCACAATTACTGCTATGACTCCGCAAATAACGTTTAAACACGAGCGATTGGCAATGGCTGGAGGAAGTGTTGGCTCAACTGTTGGTGATTTTGTCTTACGCAGTGAAGGAGCTTATTATACTGGTAAAGATTTTGTAACAAGTGGTAATCTTTTAGAATCTGACTATATTCATTACATGGCAGGCTTAGATTATTCATTTTCAGGTTACAAAATAAGTACTCAATTTATTCAAAAGGCAATTCTTAATTACGATGATTCTATGGTAAGTGATCAATTTTCAAACACAATGACTTTCATGATTAACAAAAAGTTTTTGCGTGATACTTTGACTACAGAATTTTTTACCTATGTTGAGTTTGGTGACCTAAATGCTCTTTTGCGACCAAAACTAACCTATGCTTTTGATGATGGGATTTCCCTTATTTTCGGAGCAAACTTTTTTGTAGGTAATAGTGGTACTTATGGCCAGTTTGACAAGAACGATATGGCCTTTGTTCAAATCAAGTATAATTATTAATAATAGTACTTGAGGCTGAAAAAGGTAAATCAAAAGTTAAAAAACCCAGTCCCAGAAGGGTAAGGGGGGGGGACTGGGAAAATTTATTAATAAATTTTGTTATAAAAGTAACTTTATATTAAAAATAAGGAAACAAACCTTTGATTAATAGCATCTACTAATCCCATATCTGTGATTTTAAGAGCAGGTGCAACGGGCAAAGCAGCGGTAGCTAATCTCATAATTGGATTTTCATTTTTAATTCCCTTTTCTTTTAAGAGCTTTTTCATATCTTTAACTTTAAAAACTAATTCTTTAGGATTTAAATTAGAAAGAAGTCCAGCAATTGGAAATTCTACTTTTTGTACTTTGCCTTTATTTACATATACTATTCCACCATTGATTTTCTTTATTTCGTTAATAGCAGTTTTTGCATCTTCTATATTATTAAAGACTACAGTGAGATTATGTGAATCATGACTTACCGTGCCCGCGAGAGCTCCTTCATTAAGATGGAATTTTTCAACAACCCCAACAAAGAAATTATCGCAATTTGGATGTCTATTTATTACAGCTATAAAATTTAATTCTTTATGATCTTCTAAGCTTAAATATCCATCTTTAACCGATAATTCAACTATTTTTTCCTTGGTGAGCAAACTTTCAAAATCTTCATATTCAATAACTCTAGTTTTAATTTTTCCATTTTCAACAGGGGCTTTAATTTTTAAATTGGAGAAATCAAAATTATCAACAAAAACAGTATTTTCTTTTTCAATTTGGTTTTCATATTTTAAATAATTTTTTATCATTTTGTTTTCTTTAGCTACCAATATACCTTCAAAGAAAACTTCATTAACTTTAATTTTTTCTTTATCACCTTCAATAAAGTTTAAATTCGCAACATACCCTGGAGCAATTGCACCTAAATGTTTTATATGAAATTGTTGGGCTGGAATAATGGTTATTGATCTAATAGTATCTCCAAAGGAAAGTCCAGAGGAAATTGCACTTCTTGCACATTGGTCCAAATGGCCTTCTTCCATTAACTGTTCAACTTCTCGATCATCCGTACATAATGTTAACCTATCAAAAGTATCGATACCTTTTAAGGCTTTTACGATACTGTGAATATTTTTAGCAAAGGAACTATCTCTAGCATCTACCACCATACCATTTCGAATAGCTTGTAAAGCATCTTTTCCGGTGTAGAATTCGTGGTTACTTTGAGGTCCAGCACATAAATAAGCTGAAAATTCTCTAGGATTTTCACCAAAGTAATGGCCTTGCATAAAGCCGCCTTTTTTTTCTGTTACATCTAAGATGTCTACCATTCTTGAGCTGTTATTGGTTACACCATAATAATCCATCACTTCAGCGATACCTAAAACATTTTCTTTGTCCAGAATTTCCTCAATTTCTGGAGCATTGAATTCTGCACCGGATTTTTCTAATCCAGGAGCTGCTGGAACACAAGAAGGAGCTAGAATAAATTGATTCATATAGGTGTGTTTTCCAGCTTCAATCATATAATCAATGCCTTTCATTCCCATTACATTACCAATTTCATGAGGATCAGTTACTACGGTAGTAGTCCCTCTAGGAATTGCTAAAGTAGAAAAATTTTGAGGAGTTAACATACTACTTTCTATGTGCATATGTGAATCAATAAATCCAGGTACTACGATTTGATTTGTTGCATCATAGTCTTTTTTTGATTTTCCTTCTCCAAAATATTCTTTGCGTTGTTCAATATAGGCTATATAACCATTTTTGATATAAATTTCCCCAGGATAAATTTCTTTAGTAAATACGTTAAAAATCTTGGCATTTATAATTCTTAAATCACATTGAGCTCTTCCCATTGCACAATCTACTATTTCTTTTCGTTCTTCTTTATTTAAAATCTTCAAGTGATTCCCCTTTTAAAATTATTAAAATACACTTTTATTTTAAGTGAATTCTTAATTATTACCTAAAGATTACTGCCTATAGTATGTATAGGAGCAAGGAAAATTATAATATTTTCTAAAATTTAATATTTATTTCATATAACCTTGCATCTATAGTCCCTATAGGTTATATCCTCGTTAAGAAATTGAAGGGAGAAAGAATTGACTAAAAACAATAAAACAAAAGGTATCTTTTTAGCTATATTATCTGCAATGATGTTTGGGACTAGCCCAATGTTTGTAAATTTTTTTAGAAGTGAAGGGATAAATACCCTTACGACCGTATTTACGGGTTGTTTGTTGTCTTTAATAATTTATTTATTAATTTTGACCTTAAATAAAAATTTAAAAAGTTTAAAAATTGAGAAAAATCTTATTGGTAAACTGGTAATTAGTTCTTTAGTTTTTTATTCAACTTTAGGTCTTTTGTTCTTTTCTTATACTAAAATTCCTTCTGGAATAGCTACTGTAATACATTTTATTTATCCAATTTTAGTTACTATTATTTCTATCAAGGCTGGAAGAGATAAGCTAACTTTTAATTTGGTAATTGTAATTATTTGTACATTTTTTGGGGTAGCCTTGGTTTCAGATTTTTCGCATCAAAGCTTAAATTTAATAGGGGTTTTATTAGCTACTCTTTCAGCTATTACTTATACAATTTATATTTATTTAATAAATGATGAAGGATTAAAGAAACTTGATAATACTGTCTTTGTATTTTATGTTTCTTTTATAGGTGCATTCTTTTTATTGTTTGCAATCTTCATACAAAATTCTTTCTTTTCTTCAGTTCAAGGAATTTGGGGAAATTCTTTTTCAACCAAAGTTTTAATTGGAGCATTGGGATTAGGTCTAACTCAAGGATTTGGTGTTATCTTTTTTGCTCTTGGGGTAAAATATGTTGGAGGTCCAATTGGAGGAACTCTTTCTGCTTTTGAACCCTTAACAGCTGTTTTTATTGGTACTTGTTTTTTCCAAGAATCATTAACTCTAATTTGCATAATAGGATGTGTTTTAATTCTGGGTTCAACAACCTTTTTATCCATTTCTGAGATAAAGGGGAAAACTAAAGGATAGAGAATTTTTATACGCTTGAAAAATTAACCATTTTCGTAGACTATGTTACAAAGACAAGAAGGGTTAAAAGATGAAAGAAAAATTTACCATAGGACAGTTAGCTGACCTTTTTAATATAAATGTTCAAACTCTTTATTATTACGATAAAGTAGGATTGCTAGTACCTTATTCAAGAAATTCAATGACAGGATTAAGAATATATTCTTTAAATCAAGTACATCAGTTATCATCAATTTTATATTTGAAACGATGTGGGTTTAATTTAAAGACAATAAAAGAAATGAATAAAATTCTTACCCCTCAAATTGTTAAAGAAAAGTTAACAGAAAAGAATGAAGAAATAAAAAAGCAGTGGGAAGAAATTATGAGAATAAATACTGCTTCAAAAAAGAAATTAAAATATATTGATGATGAAAGAAATAATCAAGAAATTGAAAATAATAAAATAGTATACAGAAAAAGACGTTACTTTTTGAAAACTGGATCAGAAGAAATTGCCTATCGTACAGAATATCTAGATTATTATCCGGTAGTAGTAGCTTATTTTGGTGTTGAAAAAGTTTTTGGGGCTTTGTTAGAAAAAGATAATGAAATTGAAAGTGATATAAACAAATTATCAATTATTCCTAATGGAAATTATTTTGTTAGTTATCATCTTGGCTCTTATCCTTCAATTAATGACCATAAAAAAAGAATAATGAAAGAAAATCCTGATTTAGAATTTTCTGAAGATATGTATACTTTTGATATTATTGACCAAATGAATTCATCTGATCCAAAAGAATATTTAACTAAATTAGAACTCCAAATAAAAACATAAAATTTAATTTAAAATGAAAAATACTCCAAGTTTCAAGAAATTTAGCAATTTTTTCTTGCTCCTATACCTACTATAGGTGTTAGCCTTTAAAGAAGAAAAAATATAAGAAAACAAGGAGAAAGATATGGTATCAAGTTGCATTGGTGCAAAGAAAGGCGAAATTGCTAAAACTGTTTTAATGCCCGGAGATCCTTTAAGAGCAAAATTTATTGCTGAAAAATATTTAGATAATGTAAAACTTATTAATGAAGTTAGAGGAATGCTTGGTTATACAGGTGACTATAAAGGTAAAACTGTCACTGTAATGGGAAGTGGAATGGGGATTCCTTCAATTGGATTATATTCTTATGAATTATACGACTATTTTGATGTAGATAGCATCATACGTATTGGTTCTGTTGGAGCCTCTGTTCCTGAATTAGATGTTTTTGATGTTGTTTTAGTAACAAGTAGTTATAGTACTTCTGTTTATGCTAAAGAAATGATTGGTTATACAGGTCACATCTTAAAAGGAGACAGAGGTCTTGAAAAACGTATAGAAAAAATGGCTAAAAAACTTAATATTCCTATTCACAAAGGTCGGGTAATGTCTAATGATACCTATTTTAAAGATATAACTGAAAAAGATTTACAAATTCATAAAGATAAAAAAATTATTGGTGTTGAAATGGAATTTTTTGGACTTTGTGCAAACGCAATAAAACTAAATAAAAAAGCTGCTTGTTTATTAACAGTATCTGATTCAATCGTTACTCACAAAGAAACAACTGCACTAGAAAGACAAACAGCCTTTGAAAACATGATAAAAATAGCCTTAGAAGCAGCTGAATAAATTAAGGAGATAAAAATGGCAAAAAGTTTAGACGATGGCCTGGCTTTTATCTTAAAATATAAAAATATTGCCTGGTATGAAAATGGTGTAGTTCGTATTTTAGATAGAAGAATATATCCTATTGAAACAAAATTTGTAGAATGTAGAACTCACTTAGAAGTAGCTCAAGCAATTAAAGATATGGTAACTCAAAGTTGGGGCCCTTATTTTGCAGCTGTTATGGGAATGGCTTTGGCTTGTTATGAAGCAAAAAATTTAGGTGAAAAAGAATTTAATTATTATATACACCAAGCCGGTATTTCACTTTATAAAGCCCGTCCTACTACTTCAGCCTTAATGAAGAAGATTGTAGAAAATGGTGAGAATAAAGCCTTAAAAGCAAAAGCAGAAGGTAGAGATGCGGTAGAAGCAACTTTCAATTCAGCAGTGGCTTATTGTGAAAGTGTTTATGCTGAAACGGGAAAAATGGGAAAATATCTAGTTGAGAAATTTCCTAAAAAAGGTAGCGTAATGACCCAGTGTTGGGCTGAAACAGTTGTAGGTATGATGCTTAGATCAATAAGAGAAGAAGGTAAAGACATTAAATTCTATTGCCCTGAAACTAGACCTTATTTTCAAGGTGCTAGATTGACAGCCTCCTGTATTAAAGATATGGGATTTGATGTGACAGTTATTACTGATAATATGCCTGGTTATGTACTGGAAAAAAAGAATATTGATCTTTTTACCTCTGCAGCTGATGTTATTTGTATGGATGGTACTGTTGTAAATAAAGTAGGAACCTTTCAAATAGCTCTTTGTAGCAATTATTTTAATATTCCCTATTATGTAACAGGTATACCCAATATTGCACATCCCAATAGAGACTCTGTAACAATTGAAGAAAGAGATCCAGATTTAGTGCTTCATGCATTAAAGATTAAAACTACTATGAAAGGAGTTAAAGGTTATTATCCTGCTTTTGATTTTACTCCACCAGAGTTAGTTAAAGGTGTTATTACCGACAAAGGTTGCTATCAACCAAATGATTTGAAAAGTTATTTTAAGGATTAATGATGGAAAAATATCTAAAAGAAAGAGAATGCGTTGCTAAAACAATGAAAAAACTTTATGAAAGAGGTCTAACCACCGTTTCTGGTGGTAATATTAGCCTTAGGTTAACTAAAGATTTGTTTTGTATTACACCTTCTCAACTAGATAAAAGTGAATTGAAAGCTGACTTAATTGCAATAGTAGGAATGGATGGTACTAATTACACACCAGATTTAAAATTAAGTATTGAATCAGAAATGCATCGCCATTTACTAATCAATAGACCCGATATCAATGCTGTAGTACATTCTCATCCAATTTATGCTTCGACTTTCAGTGATGCAAAAGGTGAGCAATGCTCAATAAACGTAAGATTAAATGCTGAAATTTATTTGTTTATGCCGGAAATTGCCATCGTTTCGTATTGTCCTATGGGTAGCAAAGAACTAGTTTCTAAGGTTTCTGAAAAGGGAAAAACTAGTGATGTTATGTTGCTTAGAAATCATGGAGCTATTGCTCTTGCCTCAACTTTGTTAAAGGCTTTTGACAGAATTGATCTTTTAGAAAGAGCAGCAAAAATGACTATTATTTCCAAACAAATGGAAAAAGTCCAAATAGAGGTAGAAGCCTTAACTGGTAGTCAATGTAAAGAGTTAGATAGACTCTTTTAAAGAAAAGATGTGGCCGATTAGCCAAGAAATTTAAATTGCCGAGGGGCAAAGGAGAAAATTTATGAAAAGGATTTGTGTACTGTGTTTAGTATTATTACTGACAGTTTCATTTGTATTTGCTACAGGTAATTCTGAGGCAAGTAACTCAGAGACAGCAGGTTTAAAAATTGCTGTTGTTGCAGGACCTTCTGGGGTAGATGATGGTGGCTTTGATGAAAATATTTACGATGGTGCTTTAGCATTTGCAGCAAATCATCCAGATGCAACTGTGACTGCATTAACGGGGGATGTGAATGAAGCTATTACACTTGTAAGTGATGTAGTGGCTGATTATGATGTTGAAGTTTGTTGTGGTTATCAATTTGCTAGTATTACTCAAATAGCTAAAGATAATCCTGATACAGATTTTATCTTAGTTGATACCTTTCCAACGGATAATGAAATTTTACCAAATATTTATTCTATGATGTTTGCAGAACAAGAATCAGGTTTTTTTGCAGGTATGATTGCTGCTTTAGAAACAGAAACTGGAAAAGTTGCAGTATTAAACGGTATTGCTTTCCCTTCTAATGTAAATTATCAATATGGTTTTAATTGTGGTGTAATTTATGCAAATGCAAAATATGATTGTAATGTAGAATATGTTGAATTAGCTTCACAAGCAGGTACAGATGTAACTGGGACTAATGTTGGAGGTAACTATGTTGGATCTTTTAATGATGAGGCCACAGCTAAAGTTGTAACTAACCAATTAATTGATAAAGGCGTAGATATTGTCTTTGTAGCTGCTGGTGGAAGTGGAAATGGTGCCCTGTCCGCTGTAAAAGAAAGCAAAAAAAAATGTAAAGTTATAGGATGTGACGTTGATATTTGGGACGATGGAGCAAATGGAGATAGTAACATTGTTTTAAGCAGTGTATTAAAGAATATGGCTATTAACGTTGAAAGAGTTTTAAACGATATTAACGATGGTACCTTTGAAGGTGCTAATGAACTATTAACAGCTACTTCAGATTCTACTGGGTTTGTAAAAGCAGAAGGTCGTCAACAGTTAAGTCTTGATACTATTGAAAAATTAGATGCTTCTTATGAATTGGTAAAAAATAAAACTATTGTTCCCGCTTCAAACTTTGGAGGATTTACACCTGATGAATTCAAAGTTGAATAAATAATAATAATGAATAATTTTTATTAAGGCCGGGGAAATCCGGCCTTAATTTGGAGGCTTTATGGAAGAAACTTTTGTAGAATTTAAAAATATTACTAAAACTTTTCCTGGAATTATTG
Organism: Sphaerochaetaceae bacterium; assembly: GCA_041672385.1. Taxonomy (GTDB): domain Bacteria; phylum Spirochaetota; class Spirochaetia; order Sphaerochaetales; family Sphaerochaetaceae; genus JBAYZQ01. The sequence continues at coordinate 15,020 of JBAYZQ010000016.1, forward strand.
CAAATGATAATATTTCCTTAAAAATAAAAAAGGGAGAAATCTTCGCCCTTCTTGGAGAAAATGGGGCAGGGAAATCTACTTTAATGAGTATCCTTTTTGGATTATATGAACCTGATGAAGGTGAAATTTATATAAATGGTAAAGAAGTTTCAATAACAAGCCCCCTTAAAGCAAATAAATTGAATATTGGTATGGTTCACCAACATTTTAAATTGATAAGTAATCAAACTGTAGCTGAAAACATAATTTTGGGCCAAGAACCCATTAAAATGAAATGGGGTTTCTTACCTCAAGTAGATATTGAAAAAGCCAACAAAGAAGTTGAAGAATTATCTAAAAGATATAACTTGGAAGTAAATCCAACAGCAATAATTAAAGACCTTACAGTCTCAGTTCGTCAAAGAGTTGAAATTCTTAAAATGCTTTATAGAAATGCTGAATTATTAATATTTGATGAACCAACCTCAATTTTAGCCCCGCAAGAAATTACTTCTTTGCTAGAAATTATTAAAGGTTTAAGGGCTAAAGGAAAAACTATAATTTTAATTTCCCATAAATTAGATGAGATAAAAAAAGTTGCTGATCGTTGTGCAATTTTAACCAAAGGAAAATTAATTGGGGAAGTTCTTGATGTAAAAACTACTTCAATTAAAGAAATGGCAGGATTGATGGTTGGAGGCGAAGTTTCTTTTGTTAATAAAAAAGAAGTTATTAAACAAGGAAAAGTAGTACTGGAAGTAGATAACCTTACAGTGGAAAATAAAAATCATCTTAAAGTTGTAAATAATGTTTCTTTTAAATTACATGAAGGGGAAATATTATCAATTGCTGGGGTAGCGGGAAACGGGCAAACAGAAGTAGCTGATGCTATTTTAAACTTAATTCCGATAACTATGGGTATAATCAAGTTCAAAGGTGAAGATATTAGCAAGCTATCAATAAGAGAAAGAATTGAAAAAGGTATTTCTTATATTCCAGAAGATAGACAAAATGTTGGTTTGCTTATGGATTTTCCTCTTTCTGATAATTTAGTATTAAAAAACTATTATAAAGAACCTTATTGTAACAAAAAAGGGATATTGAACTACTCTGAGTTTAAAAAAAATGGTGAAAAATTAATTAAAAACTATGATATAAGAACTAGTAGAGGAAACGATACGATTGTAAGAAGTATGAGTGGTGGAAATCAACAGAAAGCAATTGTAGCTAGAGAAATTTCAATGGAAGCGGATTTAGTTATTTTTGTACAACCAACACGGGGTCTTGATATCGGAGCTGAAAAAAGTATTCATGATAGAATTTTTGATTTGAGAAAAAAGGGAAAGGCTATTCTTCTTATTTCACTGGAACTTGATGAAGTTATGGAACTAGCTGATACAATACTTGTTTTGTACAATGGAAAAATTCAACAAAATAAAAGTGCAGATCAATTTACAAAGAATGAGGTTGGAGAATATATGATGGGAGTTCACAATAATGATTAAAGAAAAAAACATTTTAAAACGGATTTTTATCAGTTTTTGTGGTCCTGGAAAAGCTAGAATGTTAAGAACTTCTATTTTTTGTATTTTGTTAAGTATGCTTTTTGGAAGTCTTATTCTTTTGCTATTATCAAAGAATCCATTAGTAGCTTATCAAAGTCTATTACAAGGTGCTGGAGTTCTTCCTAAACTGAATTATCCAGGTAAAAAAAGTCAACTTACGGGGTTCTTAAATTTAGTAGACTATACAACTCCAATGATTTTTGCGGCTTTATCTATTACCATTGCTTTCAAATGTGGTCTTATTAATATTAGTGTTGCAGGTACCATGATTTTCTCAGGAATTTTAGCAACAGTTTTAGTAGGTTATACTGACTTGAATCCAGTTGTAGCTAGATCTTTAGTAGTTATAATTGGCCTTGTTTCAGGTGGATTGCTTGGTGGTTTAATTGGGTGGTTAAAATATAAATTCAACATGAATGAAATAGTAGTATCAATTATGATAAACTATATTATTAGTTATATTGTTAGTTTTGTTATTAATACAAAGTTTGCAGATCCAATATCAAGACAATCCGTTGAAATTGGTCAAAATGCCAGATTAAATCTTATGAATGTAGAGATGTTTGGATTAAAAATGAATATTCCTCTTTTATTTCCTATTGCGATATTCGTTGTTTTTTTGATTGACTTTTTAATGAAAAAAACGCGATTTGGCTTTGAATTAAAAACAGTTGGTTCAAATAGAAAAGCTTCAAAATATGCTGGGATGAATGTAGGAAAGACTATGATTGTTACTATGATGATTAGTGGTGCTTTAGCAGGACTGGCAGGTGTTTCTTATTATTTAGGTTGTTATGGAAGTATCCAACCAAGAGTTCAACCTTCAATTGGTTTTGATTGTATAGCGGTTTCCTTACTTGGTTTTATTACTCCTATAGGATGTTTGTTTGCTTCCTTCTTAGTTATGATTTTTCAATGCGGAACGTCTTATTTATCTTCTCGCCTTGGTGTATTAAGGGAAATACCTTCTTTAATGACAAGTATTTTATTATTGTTTAGTGCATGTGCTTTCTATTTTCAAGAAAAGGCAGATGCTTGTAAAATAAAACTTCTAAAATCTAGGAGGCCTAAAAATGAATAGTATAATTGGTGATAGCGTAACTTTTGCATTGCCGTTATTTATTATAGCAATCGGTGGAATCTATTGTGAAGGTTCAGGAATTGTTAACTTAGCTAGTGAAGGTTTCTTAGGAATGGGTGCTTTTTTTGGGGGATTTGCTTTTGCTTTATTTGCTCAGTTTTTAGGTATGTCTTCTGTAGCCAATGCCTATTTGTCCCTTTTATTTGCTTTGTGTGGTGGAGCAATTTTCTCAATGATTTACGCTCTTTTATCAATAAAGTTTAAGGCGAACCAAGTTGTAAGTGGTGTAGTAGTAAATATGTTGTCTACAGCTTTATCAGCTTTTTTAGCAAGCCAATTAAATTTATCAATTTTTGGTCAAGCCTCTAATAAATTCTTATTAGCAGTTTTTCCAAGATTTACGGTTAAATGGCTTGTAAATATTCCCATTCTTGGCGCTTTTTTTGATGATACCTATGTTTTTGTATATATAATTCTTTTTGTTGCTATAATCATGACTTATGTTTTGTATAAAACTCCTTTTGGCATGAATTTAAGGGCCTGTGGCGATAATCCTCAAGCTGTGGCAACTACCGGTAGGGATGTAAATAGTATTAGATTTAAAGCAATCGTAATTAACGGTGCTCTTGCAGGTTTTGGTGGTATGTGTTTTGCTTATTCCATTTCTACGAATTTTTCTTCAAGTATTTATGCAGGTTATGGATATTTAGCAATTGCTGCTTATATTTTTGGAAACTGGAGAATAAAACAAACTCTATATGCTTGCTTAATCTTTGGTTTTTCTAGAAGTATAGGTTACGTATTAATTCAACATCTTGGCCTTCCAAGTACTTATAGTGACTTAGTCTTAACTCTTCCATATATTATGACCTTAGTGTTATTGTTATTTTTCTCAAAAAGCAATATTTCACCTAAAGCTTTAGGTGAGCCATATGAAAAAAGTAAAAGATAAATATAATTTAAAAAAGCAGTAAGTTCTTCTCACCTCAAAAAATTTTCTAACTGAGATTTTTTCTTTATACTTTTTCTAGATCTGTTAACATTGAATTATAAATATCAAGAAAGTCTTTATTAAACCCCTTGTTTTTCAAATGTTCTTTTTCAAAATCTTTAGAATCATATTGTAACAAAATTACAATCAAATTTATTATTGAATACAAAGAAGTAAGTGAATTGGTTAGACCAAATAGTTCTGTGGGAACTATGAGATTAATATTGCTGTCTTTTACTATGGGAGAAAAACTACTGTCTGTAATACTTACAATAGGCATATTGAACATCTTACAAGATTTTGTTATAGCTAAAGTTGATTTACTATAGGGTACAATGGTGATGGAAATAAGAAGACTTTTATCAATATATTTCACAGAAGATATTTGGGTAAGAACGGCAGAAGTATCCTCTAAATTTAAAGCACTACTAGGATGTCCCAAAGAATTAAGGCGTTTAGCAAAATAATCGGCAACCGGTTTAGTAGCATCACAGGCAGCAATAAAAATATTAGAAGCGTTATTAATGAATTTTAGTACCTGTTCAATTTTCATTGGAGGATTGTTTTCATAAAGGGTTCTTTGAGATTTCTTTTCAGCATCAACGATTTTCATATAAAGGGAATCAAAAGTTGGGCTTTGTGAGGCAATCAAAGATAACCTATCTTTTTGTGAAAAATGTTCCATAACAAAACTTTGAAGATACTTTTTTAATTCAGAAAAACTATCACAACCAATACTTTTGCAATAAGAAATTATTGTGGCTTCAGTGACTTTTGTAAGAGTTGAAAAACATTTAAGGGATAAAAATGAAACTTGTAAAGGGTCGTCTAGGATATAATCAGATATCTTACGCCTCAATGTACTTTGACTTTTATAATCGGTTTTTATTTTATTAATAATATCCATATATTCCTATGATATCATAAAAAAAATTCAATTTCTATAAATAATAATAATATTAATATTGTACAAATTTTGATATTTATTCTTCATATGCAATTTGTTATATTTTTATGCAGTCAATTTGTAAAATGAGAATTGTTTTACAAATTAAATTACAAACTTTCCTTTAAAAGAAAAGATAAAGTGAATATGGAATCTGAATTTAACAAAAAATGAAATTTTAGTTTTGAGAATGTATTATTCTTGTATAAATATTCAAAAAAACTATTGATTTTAGTTTTTATATCAATTACTATAAAAACAATAATTAAATTTGAGAATATTATAGTAAAAACAATAATAATTTTCAAAAATACTATATTAAGGAGCATGAATATGAAGAAAAAGTTTTTAATTGTTGCTTTATTGTTAATCGTGGCTTCAATCTCAATTTTTGCTAATGGGTCAACCGAAAAACCTGCTGTAGCAAAAACAGATTCAAGCGAAGCAACCTCTGCAATGAGTTATGCAGACGAAATTATTGTTGGTGATTTATCAGAACCAAAATACTTGGATCCAAATGCACCTGGGGTTGGCGGATCTGAAATAAATGTTTGTCAACAAATTTATGAAGGACTTGTAAAAACTGATAAAGATGGAATTATCCTACCTTGTTTGGCAAGTGACTGGACAATTAGTGATGACGGTATGGTATATACCTTCAATTTGGTTCCAGGAGTAACTTTCTCAGACGGAACACCTGTAACAGGAGAAGATTGGGAATGGTCACTATTAAGAGCTCGTGACTATGAAGCTTCAAGTTATCGTTTTATTGCTGAAAACATTGATACTGTAGAAGCAACAGACAGTCAAGTAGTAATTACTTTGAAACAGGCTGCTGCTCCATTTATTTATGACTTAGCTAACTTTAATATGGTAGTTGGTTGTAAAAAACATTGGGAAGCAGTAGGTGATTCAAATTATCTAACAGATCCAATTGGAACTGGTCCATATATGTTGGAATCATGGGATCGTGGTAAATCATTAGTATTAACAGCTAACCCTAATTTCAGAGAAGAAGGTTATCCTTTAACCAAGAATATAAAATATTTAATGGTTGCTGATGACAATACCCGTTTCATGCAATTACAATCAGGACAACTTGATATAATTGGTGATATTCCATTTAGTATTGTACCAATGATTAAAGCAGATAAGGATTTAGTATTGGATATGTTCGATTCTACAAAGATTCGTTACTTAATTCTTAATACAACAAAGGCACCTTTTGATGACCCTGCAGTACGTAAAGCAATGTATTATGCAATTGATAAAAAAGAATTAGCTCAGGCAATTACAGGGGTTTATGGAAATCCAGTTTCTGCTTTAGTTAGCCCAACACAAGGTAAATGGTCTAATAACAGTCTTGAAGTAACACCTTACCAACCTGAAAAAGCTAAAGAAGCCTTAAAAGCAGCTGGTTATGACAAACCTATTAAATTTACATTATCAGTATTTAGTGGCTCAAAAGTTTACGAACAAATGGCTACTTTAATTCAGAGTCAAGTAAACAAAGCTGGATTCGATTGTGATATTGAACTACTTGAAAGTGCCGCTATTGATGATAAATATACTTCATTATCTCATCAAGCAACTATATTAATGTGGATTGATGATATTCGTGATGCATCAGAAGTTTGTGGTTGGACAGTTGATTATGATCAGTGTGATGCTTGGTATACTGGTTTAAGAGACCAAGCTTTAGAAGATTTAAATAATGCTGCCTTCAAAGAATTAGATGAAGAGAAGAGAGTACAAATGTACCAAGAAATTCAACAGCAAGTATATGACAACGCAAATGTAATTCCTATGTTTAGTACAGGATTTGCTTATGCATCTTCTAGTAAGATTAAAGGTTTATATGTAAGTCCATTTGGTGTTTACGAAAGTAAGAATTGGCAGAAAGTTAAATAATTAAATTATTTAATATTTTATTAATGAAGGGTTGAATTTTTCAACCCTCCATTGAATTTGGAGATTATAGATGAACAGATTAAATTATATAATTAAAAGAATCTTACAAATAATTCCAGTACTGTTTGTTGTTTCCATTTTGATTTTCTTTTTACTCCGCTTTATTGGTGGAGATCCCGCTAGATTAATATTAGGTGATAAAGCAACCAAGTCTGCTATAAAAGCACTTCAAATCAAATTAGGATTGGACCAACCTTTAATAACCCAATATTGGATTTTTCTAAAAGGTATTTTCAAGTTAGACCTTGGGAATTCACTTAGTTTGCAAGTTTCAGTCGCTTATTTATTAAAGCAAAGAATGCCACTTACAATAAAACTAACCTTATTTTCAGCATTATTAGCAATAATATTTAGTTTGCCTTTGGGCTATTTGGCTGGAAAACATAAAGATCATGTTTGGGATCATACAATTCGAACTTTAACTTTGGTATTCATTTCAATGCCATCTTTTTGGGTAGGATTATTACTAATGATTTTATTTGGTGTAAAATTAGGTTGGCTTCCAGCTGGAGGTTGGGATGAAACAAATTTTTTAACACAGTTAAGAAGTCTTTTATTACCTGCTATTACAGAATCCCTTGCTTTAACAGCTTTGTTAATGCGTGATATGAGAAATTCAGTAGCCGATATTTCCCAAATGGATTATGTATACTTTGCAAAAAGTAAAGGAATCAAACAAAGTGCTGTAAGAAAACATCATATTTTTAGAAATGCACTTATTTCATACGTAACTTTGGTATCTATAAACATAGCTTATATGCTAGGTGGCTCTGTTATTATTGAAACTGTATTTGCCCTACCAGGTATTGGTAAATTAATGATAGATTCTATCTTTAATCGTGATTATCAGGTAGTTCAATCGCTAGTACTTTTATTTGCTGGTTTAGTTATGTTAGTTAATCTAATCACAGATATATTGTATTCGTTCTTAGATCCAAGGGTTAGTTATTAATATGATAAACATTAGAACAAAAATTGAAAAAAGAGATAAGCAAAGAAAACCTCTTCCGGATTGGATGCAAAAACCAACCTTTGTAGTAGGTTTGGTAATCGTAATAATGTTTGTTTTTATTGCGTTTTTTCCAGGAGCCTTAACTAATCAAGACCCACTTGAAATAAATGTTTCTGAAGCACTTCAAAAGCCTAACTCAAGCCATTTTTTTGGAACTGATGAGTATGGGAGAGATATTTATACCCGAATACTTTACGGGGCTAGAATTGACTTAGAAATGGGAGTTTTTGGTGTACTTATTCCTTTGATAGTAGGAGGAATATTGGGACTAATCGCTGGTTATTATGGCGGCTTTTTTGACACAATTATAATGAGGATTATTGATGTGCTTATGGCCTTTCCGTTTACCATATTAGTCATAGTTATTATGTCTATATTGGGAGCGGGTATAAAAAACGTATTTATAGCCCTGTGGATAGTTGGTTGGATGAGTTATACCAGACTAGTTAGAGGTGAAGTTATGAAAGCGAAGAATACCGAATACATACAAGCAGCCAAAGTAGAAGGCTTCACTGACAAAAGAATATTACTAAGGCATTTACTTCCAAATGTAATATCATCTGCAGTTGTATTTGCAGCTTCTGATATTGTGTTGTGCATGTTAACCGGTGCTTCGATGAGTTTCTTAGGTTTAGGTGTTCAATTACCTGCTCCAGAATGGGGTGCAATTTTGAACGAAGGAAGAAGTTACATTAGTTATGCTTGGTGGATTACTCTCTTTCCTGGACTATTTTTAGCTTTTAATGGAGTTGGTTTTTCCTTACTAGGTGATTCCTTAACAGATTTGTTAAGAAGAAAAGGAAGGTAAGAAAATGGAAGAAAGAAAAGAAATACTTGAAGTAAAAAATTTGAAAGTTTATTTTCCCTTGAAACATGAAGTAGTAAAAGCCGTTGATGGGGTAAGTTTTACTATTTATGAAGGAGACTCTTTTGGTTTAGTTGGAGAATCAGGTTGTGGAAAAAGTCAAACACTTTTCTCAATACTAAAACTATTAAAAAGTCCTGGAAAAATTGTTGGTGGACAAATATTATATAAAGGCAAAGATTTAGCTCCTTTAAATGAAAAAGAAATGGAAAAGGTAAGGGGAAAGGAAATTGCACAAATTTTCCAAGAACCAATGACTGCATTAAATCCAGTTCTAACAATTAAAAAGCAAATATTTGAAGCCTTTGTACATACAAAGATGACAAAAGAAGAAAAGGATAAACAAGCAATTGAATTATTAAGATTGGTTGGAATACCCAATCCAGAAAAAAGATTGAAAGAATATCCACATCAATTTTCAGGTGGAATGAGACAGAGAGCTATGATTGCAATTGCCCTAGGTGAAAATCCCAATTTATTGTTAGCTGATGAACCAACCACTGCTTTGGATGTAACAATTCAAGAGCAAATTTTAGCTTTAATTGAAGATTTAAAAGAAAAACTAGGAATGAGCATGATTTTAGTTACTCATGATCTTGGGGTAATAGCAGAAATGTGTAATCGTGTAGCTGTAATGTATGCTGGAAAAATAATGGAAATAACTGATACGGTTACTTTATTTTCAAAACCAAGACATCCTTACACAAGAGCCTTGATGAGTTCTTTGCCAAATGGATCAAAAAACAAACTTGAAACTATAAAAGGAACTCCACCAAATTTGGCTAAAGAAATTATTGGTTGTCCCTTTGCTCCAAGATGTAAATATGCAATTGATAAATGCAGAAAAGAATGCCCAGAAATGATTGAAATAGAAAAAAATCATTTTACTAGATGTAATAGATTAGATGTAATTTCAAAATTCGAAGGACTTATTTCAGTTGAAGAGGAGGGAAAAAATGGAAAATGATGAACTGCTAAGAGTTGAGCATTTAAGCAAATATTTTCCTCAAAAACATGGAATTATAGAAAGAATTAAAAGGGAACCTGCAAAAACTTTAAAAGCTGTGGATGATGTCTCTTTTACTATTAAAAAAGGTGAAAACATGGGGCTTGTTGGTGAATCCGGATGTGGAAAATCAACTTTGGCAAAATGTTTATTACGCTTGACCTCGGTAACTGATGGAAAAATAATTTTAAATGGTAAAGAAATTAGTTCTTTGAAAGGCGAGGAATTAAGAGCTGTTAGACCAGAAATGCAAATGATATTTCAGGACCCTTATTCTTCGTTAAATCCAAGAATGAGTGTTTATGATACTCTAGAAGAAGTTCTAAAGTTTCATAAAGCAGTCCCAAAAGAAGATATTCCAAAAAGAATAAAGGAATTAC
>JBAYZQ010000017.1:0-24578 GCA_041672385.1 Sphaerochaetaceae bacterium
CCAACTGAAATCATTACATCCCAGTCATGAACAATGTGACCTAGTATGTTTTGTGGAACATCTTTAGAAGTAAGAATCTCTACACAATCAGGATGGCCTTTTGCCTTAGTTAAATCAAGTTTTACTATTTTTGCCCTTGGATAAGCTGACCGAAGGACTCTTAAATGAAGCATACCTTCAAGGTGAATATCATCGGCAAACTCTCCCCTACCCATAGCCTTTGGAATTGCATCAGGTCTTATGTAAGGCATGTTAAGACGAGGAACTTGATTAATATCTGGAGTAGGAAGATTTTCCCTTAGATATCTAGCAACTTCAAGAATTGCTTTTTCTATTTTTTTGTATCCTGTACATCGGCAAATATTTCCTCTTAGGGCAAATTGAATTTCCTCTAGACTTGGATTGAGATTTTTTTTAAGAAGTGCCTTTGCTGACATTATCATACCAGGAGTACAAAACCCACATTGAACCGCCCCTTCTTTGGCAAAGCAATATCCGTAAACAGCTTGCTCTCTTAAGGAAAGACCTTCAATTGTAGTAACATGAGCTCCTTCAAGTTTTGAAGTTTTAACAATACAGCTTTTCATAGCTTTATCATCAATAATTACGGTACAAGAACCACAAGAACCTTCATCACAGCCGTCTTTAGTTCCATAAAGCCCAAGATTTTCCCTTAAAAAATGCAATAACTTTTTGTCTTGGTCTGTTTTAATTAAATGAGAATTTACATAAAAAGAGTACAAGAGACAAACCTCCACTTATAAAAATATACAAGTTGCTTAGCTTCAGGCTGGATACCTGCGGTCTGTAATACCTGTTAGTTTTATTATCAAACATTAGCTTTTGTTTGTCAACTTTTTACCAACTTATAAAATTTTCTATTGTTAAAATTAATATTAGACTTTTTATGAGTCTAAAAAGATAAAAAGAATAAAATTTGTACTATATAGACCTTGAAAAAAAAGTTTAAGAATTAGACAATACAAAATTGTTGAAGTTTTTTTAAAATTTTTAAGGAGTTACCCGTGGAAAAGAAAATGCCAGCATGGATTGCCCTTCTAATAATTACTCTAATAGCAGGATTATTATTGGGTTTAACAGATTACATAACAAGAGATAAAATCGCACAAGTAGCTATGAAAGCTGCAAATGAATCCAGAATAGTTGTTTTTCCTGAAGCTAATGATTTTAAGCAACAAGAAGTAGATGACAGTTCAATTGATAATTATTATTTAGCTCTACTTGATGATAAGACAATAGGTTATACTAGTCAAACCACAGTTCAAGGTTACGGTGGAGAGATTGAAGTAATTGTAGGAATGGATACAACTGGAAAAATAACCGGAATTTCTGTTGGCGGACCAAATTTTTCTGAAACAGCTGGCTTAGGGTCAAAAACAAAAGAACCTGAATTTACTTCACAATTTGTAGGACTTACCACTCCATTAGTAGTAAAAGAAAATATAAACGCAGTAAGTAGCGCAACGATTTCATCTACAGCAGTAACTAAAGCTGTAAATATTTGTGTTGATTACATGATTAAAAAAGCAGGAATTTAATAAAAATGGAAATTCAAGGAGTTTTTTATGCAATATAAAACGTTTAAAGGTGGAATTCATCCTTTAGCACGTGAAAAAGGTGGAAAAACAGCTTCAAAGGATGTCTCAACAAAGGAGTTTATTTCCGATACGGTTATTATTCCTATGAGCATGCATATTGGAGCGCCAAGCAAGCCTTGTGTAAACAAAGGTGACTATGTAAAAGTAGGCCAAGTCATAGGGGAACCTCAAGGAGGTCTTGGGCTTCCTGTACATGCCAGTGTTTCAGGAACCGTAATAAGCATCGACCAGAAAAGTCTTCTTTCGCCGGGACAGGTAACTTGTATTACAATCCAAAATGATTTTAAAGACGAATGGGTCGAAACAAAACCTCTTGGATCAACAATTGAAGAAATTGATCCTAAAGAAATAATTCCAGCTATAAAAAATGCAGGAATTGCAGGTATGGGAGGTGCAAGTTTCCCTACCCACATAAAACTTTCCGTTCGTGAAGGGCAACATTGTGATACTATTATTGCCAATGGATGTGAATGTGAAACCTTTTTAACTGCAGATAATCGTTTGATGATTGAAGAACCTGAAAAAGTAGTAAATGGCCTTTTAATTGTTTTAAAGGCAATGAATGTTACCCGTGGTGTCATTGCTATCGAAAGCAATAAGCCAGAAGCCATTAAGAAAATTAAAAATGCTGCAAAATCAACTAATATTGAGGTAGTTGTTTTAAAAACTAAATATCCTCAAGGTGGTGAAAAACAGCTTATTCAAGTAATTACTGGAAAAGAAGTTCCTACTGGAAAACTTCCAATTGATGCAAATACAATTGTACTTAATGTCGGAACTTGTAAAGCAATAAGGGATGCAATTTTTGAAGGAAGACCTTTGATTGATAGAATTACCACAGTAACTGGAATTGTAAATAACCCAGGTAACTTAAAAGTTAGAATTGGAACCATTCTTGCCGACATGGTCGGAGAATGTGGTGGTTATTCTGGTGAAGTTGGAAAAATAGTATCTGGCGGTGGAATGACAGGATTAAGTTGTCCTAATGAAGATATTCCAGTACTTAAAGCTACAAGTGGTTTTGTAATTTATCCAACAGCAAAATCAATATCCTTAGCAGAAGAACCTTGTATAAGATGTGGTCGTTGTGTTGAAGCCTGTCCATTAAGATTAGATCCATACCTTTTGAAAAATCTTTGTGATGCTGGAAAAATTGAAGAAGCAAAACTTAATAATATTATGGATTGTTGTTTTTGCGGAACCTGCTCCTATGTATGCCCAAGCAAACGTTGGATTACAGTTTCAATAAAGAATACCCGTGAAATAATGAAAAAGGAGGTTAAAAAATGAATCTAAGAATGTCAACAGCCCCTCATATCAAAAGTTCTGATACAACAAGTTCTTTGATGAGGAATGTTATAATTGCTTTAATTCCATGTACAATGGCAAGCATTTACTTTTTTGGACTAAATGCCATAATACTAATTTTAGTTTCAATTGCTTCAGCAGTATTAAGCGAGTTTATTTTTGAAAAACTAAGCCATAAGAAAGTAACAATAAACGATGGCTCTGCTTTTTTAACTGGATTGCTTCTTGCTTTGAATATTCCTTCTTCCGCTCCTTGGTGGATTGCTTTAATAGGAAGCGCTTTTGCAATAATCATAGTTAAGCAACTATTTGGGGGACTAGGTGGAAACTTTATCAACCCAGCTTTGGGTGCTCGTGGAATGTTGGTTGTCTCTTGGGCTTCCATCATGACTACTTTCACAACTCCAACGGGATTTGCTGCAGCTGATGCGGTTACTAGTGCAACTCCACTGGCTACTAACTCAGCAGATTATACAACTCTTTTATTTGGGAATATTCCAGGAACCATGGGTGAAACAAGTAAAATAATGATTCTTTTGGGTCTTGCCTTTTTACTAATAACAAGAACTATAAAGTGGAGAATTCCAGTAGTTACTCTTGCTTCTACTGCATTTTTCTCTTTTATTTTTGGAAGTGACCCTTTATATGCAGTTTTAGCTGGAGGAATTATGTTTGGGGCTGTATTTATGGCAACTGATTATGTAACTAGCCCAATGACGGCTGCTGGTCAATATATCTATTCTGTAGGAATCGGCCTTCTTGTAGTAATAATTAGAGTTTTTGGTAATTATCCAGAGGGTGTAACCTTTGCTATCATTCTCATGAATGTAGTTACTGGATTAATTGATAAATACTGCAGAGAAAGAGTCTATGGTCATTCAAAAGGAGAAAAACATGAGTAAAAAAAATCTTAAAGGTATTTTCCTGAATGGTATTTTAGATGAAAATCCTACCTTCAGGCTTGTACTTGGAACCTGTCCAACTCTCGCAGTTACCACTTCTGCCTCAAATGGTGTTGGAATGGGAATTGCTGCTACTATAGTTCTCATGGGATCTAATTTGGTTATTTCTAGCTTAAGAAATTTTATTCCAAAAAAAGTAAGAATTCCAAGTTTTATTGTAATTATTTGTATGTTTGTAACAATTGTTCAAATGCTTTTAAAAGCCTATTTACCGGATTTAAATGATGCTTTGGGAGTTTTTATTCCCTTGATAGTTGTAAACTGTATCATTCTTGCAAGAGCAGAGGCCTTTGCAAGTAAGAATGCCCCTTTGGCATCCTTGACTGATGGCCTTGGTATGGGACTTGGTTTTACACTTTCTCTTACATTAATGGGAACTATTCGTGAACTCATTGGTGCTGGAACAATTTTCGGAGTAACAATTTTAGGCGCTTCTTATGATCCAATGAAACTTGTTACTGTTCCTGCTGGAGGATTTTTAACTTATGGTCTTCTTTTAGGAATAATTAATGCAATTACAAATAAAAAGAAAAATAAAAAGGGGGATAAATAATGAGTGAGATTAATATTCTTTCCTTCTTTGTTGCCTGTGTTATAACAAATAACTTTATCTTTTCAAGATTCTTAGGTGTATGTCCTTTCCTTGGAGTATCAAAACAAGTAAGTACCGCTTTTGGAATGGGAGTTGCTGTTACTTTTGTAATGACTTTTGCTTCTTTGTTTACTTACTTTATTTACTATGGAGTATTAGTCACCTTGAAAATTGAATTCATGAGTACAATTTCCTTTATTTTGGTCATTGCAACTTTGGTTCAGTTTTTGGAAATGGCAATTAAAAAATTCTTTCCTGCCTTGTACCCTTCATTTGGAATCTACCTTCCGTTGATTACCACCAACTGTGCTGTACTTGGTGTAACAGTAATTAACATTAACGAAAGCTATAATTTACTTTATTCAGTAATGAATGGTTTCTTTGGAGCTCTAGGTTTCACACTGGCAATTGTTCTTATGGCCGGTGTTCGTGAAAGACTTGAAAATTCTAACATACCTGAAAGTATGAAGGGATTTCCAATTAGCCTTGTTTCCGCTTGTCTTATGGCAATCGGATTTATGGGTTTTGCAGGAATATAAGGAGTATAAATTATGAGTATTTTATATACTGCTCTTTCACTCGGAGTTCTTGGTACAATCTGTGGTCTTCTTTTATCTTTAGCTTATAAAAAGTTAAATGTAAAAACTGACCCTAGGATTGAACAAATTACTGAGTGTCTGGGTGGAGCAAACTGTGGAGGCTGTGGATATGCTGGATGTGAAGCTTTTGCTCAAGCAGTTTTAGAGGGTAAAGCTGATCCTGCTTTATGCGTATCTGCTCCAGATGAAAAGCTAAAAGAAATTGGAAAAATTATGGGAATTGATGTTACACCAACCCAAAAAAAAGTAGCAGTTGTTCTTTGTCATGGATGTGATGGAATTGCTAAACCAAGATACACCTATGATGGATTAAAAAGCTGTTTACTAGCTAGTTCAATGGCTGGTGGTCCAAAACTTTGTGAATTTTCTTGTGTTGGTCTTGGAGACTGTGTTAAGGCCTGTCCTTTTGGTGCTTTATCAATTGAAAAAGGTTTAGCAAAAGTAAACAATGAATTATGTACTGGGTGTGGAACATGTATTCCAGTATGCCCACGTTCAATTCTTGAATTAATGCCTTATGCAAAAAATGCTATTGTTAGATGTAAAAACACAAATGTAGCTAGAGTAGCAAGAGCTTCCTGCTCTTCAGCTTGTATTGGCTGCAAAAAATGTGAAAGAACCTGCCAACATGATGCTATTCATGTAATAAACGGTGTAGCCATTGTAGATAATGACAAATGTACTGGTTGTAGTGAATGTGTTGAAGGTTGCCCATGTAACTGTATTGATATGGGACCTGCAGATTAGACAATTAATAATTAAAAGCTAGATCTTTTATGATAAAATACTTCCAAAGTTAACACATGATTACTTTGGAAGTATTTTTTTAGAAAAAAAATTAAAATTCAACTAACTAAACAAACTGTTTTATTTGGTTAAAAAGATTTTCCGTATAAATTTTAAATCCTTCTTCTGTGGGGTGCAAAACATCAGGGCCAAATAAGTTCTTGTCATGAGGGACTAATTTCATACCATCAATTATATTAAAATTATTGTATTTATTGGCAGAATCAACAATAGCACTTGTAACATTAGCTAAAGTCCCACTTTTACGAACTACCTTATAATCCTGCCTCCAAATTGGTGTAATAACAAAAACTAAAACATTCGGATATACTCTACTCAACTTATTAAAAAATAAATTAATCTTATTTTTAATAAAATCCATGGAATCACACAGTTCCCAATCATTTGTTCCAAAAGCAACTGTAATAATGCTAGGATTAATTTTTAAATTTTCATCTATTGTTTCACTTTCAAAGGTATATCCATCCATACCTTGATTAAGTAAATCCATATTCAATTTCATCGACAGCATAACAGGATAGGTAAATCGAGGAAACTTTGAAACATACCCCTGTGTAATAGAATCCCCAAAGCTTAAAAGCAATTTCTTTTTGGTTTCTATATATTCAATATCTTTTATTTCAAAATTCTTTATCCTAGCATCAGTACCATGAGGAAAATAAACCGTAAATTTTTTCTTATTTTCTACTTCTGTAGAAAAAACAAAATGAAATTTTTTCTCATGTTCATTATTAAAGATAACACTATTAACATAATTTCCGTTTAGGAAAATATCAAAATTTGCATAAAATTGGTTATAATTTCCTGTTATTACATCAAAGGAAAAGGAAAAAGAAGAACTAAAAAATTCAATGCAAGTCCCCGAAGTAAAATTTCCATTGATTATATTTTTAGAACTTACTTTATTGAAAGCTGCTAATTGTTTTTTAGAAAGTCTAACTGGCACAACATATCCATCTTTCTCTTCTATTACACATAAACAATTTTTAAAAAGTTTCTTATAATCTACTTCCATATTTTCATTCTCCTGTTGGGTTTATTTGAAAGATATTTAAACAACTCATAAAACAATTATCTTTCCTATTGGTCTATACCGAAATATTATTTAAGAAATCGCTAATACATTTAACTTTTATTAAAAATTAGATTTTTCTTTACTTCATTCAAATAATATAATGTTATAATATTATTTTATTTGCAAGTCAATAAACCCTTTTAATAATTTTTTATTATCTTCCAGAGGAACAAAAAAATTAAAATGATACAATAAGATTAAGAAATTATTTCATTTATAGGTAAAATTTGTTATTTTTTAGCAAATAAAGACTTTGAGCTTTATTTATCCCGGAATAATTATTAAATATTTCTTCAAATCGATGTGAAATTTCTTTAAAAGCTGAAAGAAGTAATCTACTATCAACTTTTCTTTTTACTTCAAAATTACCCGAAATTCTATAAACCCAAGTAGGATCAACATATCTTCTATTAAATCTATCAGGTATTTCATAACGCACAAATTCTTGGGGTAATCGTCTATTACCCTTTATTTCAAATAACTTTCCAGTTATGTTACTATGAATAAAATCTGGATTCATCTCTTCCCCTTGGTAACCTTTAATATCATTTTGAATTGTTTGCAACAACCTTGTTCCTAGAAAATCGACATAAACTAATTTAAAGCCTTTCAATTTTTCTATGATTTTAGTTTTCAGAAATTCACAAGAAATAAACTGAAGTTCTTCAAAAAAATAATTTAAAGAAGGAATCATTAAAAATTGAACCAAAAGAGATTGAGAAGAAACCTTTATCAATTTTAACTCATCCAAAGAAGCACAAACTGTATATCCTTCTTTTTCAATCTTATTTGAAAATCCAAATTTCTTTAAAGATTTCCAATCAATATTCCATTTTAAATTTTCATTAAAATACATAATAAGCATAGCACTTTTCTTTTCCATTTTTTTCCCCTTCTAAAGTTATATTAAATTAGAAGGAAAATATAAAAATAGCTTTTTAGTAGTTAAACTAAGTAGAAGGAAATGCTTTTTTAAAAAACCTTATCAAGAGGAATTTCAGCTAAACAAATTTTAAGCTTTATTGATAATTAAGTTGGCCTTGGGTCTCTTTTTTACTAATTTCATCCACCTTTGATCGAATCATTTTAAGATCTTCCCAACTTTCTTTTTTCTTTGATGGGTCTCTTAAAAGAGCTGCTGGATGATAAGTTGCAATTATCCAAATTCCTTTTCTATTGTACCACTGCCCTCTTTGTTTAGTTATTCTAAAATCATTATCAATAATAGTAGTGGCAGCAACTCTTCCTAGACAAACAAGAATCTTTGGTTTTATGAGGCTAAATTGACCTCTAAGGTATCCGATACAAGCTTTTTTTTCTTCTTCTGCTGGATCTCTGTTTTTAGGAGGTCTACATTTTACAATATTTGTAATGTAAATATCTTTCCTGTCTAGATGTATAGAATTTAACATCTTATCTAATAATTGCCCAGCAGGCCCCACAAAAACATTTCCAGTCAAATCCTCATTTCTTCCAGGACCCTCACCAATAAACATTATGTCAGACTTTTCATTTCCCTCACCAAATACTACTTTTGTACGCGTTTGGCAAAGCTTGCAACCCTGACAGGCTTCACATCTCTGTCTTAATTCATCTAATTCCATTAATTCTTCCTGACTTTTTTACGTTTTGTGTATTATAACATAAATTTAAGAATCCAACATTAAAGCAAACCTAGAAAAAAACTATTTCCAATTAGGAAATTTTTATATATACTTTATTATAACCAGTTACACACCATTAAGGAGAAGAAAATGGTATTCGATACATTAGAAAATCTAGAACTTTATATTAAATTAGTTCCAGAAATAAAGACTATTACTGACGTTTTAGACCGAGGTGATATTTATAGAGAAAAACCTGGTTTTTATACCACACCAGAGGAAAATGTAAGCTATCTTATTACAGAATTTGATACTAGTGGGGAAGCAAAACCCTTTATTTGTCATAAAAATACAACTGTTTTGGAAATTGTTCTATCTGGTCAAGATTTGATGAGTTTAGCTTGGAGAGAAAATCAAGAAAGACAAATAAAGTATGATTCAAAAACAGATTTAATGACTTTAGATGGAGACCCAATAGCAGCCTTTACAGCCATTCCTGGACGATTTGCCATCTTTTTTCCAGGTGAGCCTTATAGAAACGGAATAGCAGTAGAAAAAGAGAACGAAAGTGTTAAAAGGGTTGTTTTCACTATAAAGGATAAATAATGGAACTTGAGTTACCTTATATTCTCAAACATTTTAATATAGCCCACATTGAAAACAATTCCCTTTATATAGGTAATCGAAAAGCCTTTCCTTTTGAAAAAACTTTTGTAAAATGTGAGAATGTTTTAGAAGTAGTAGATGCCCTTAAAAAAATGGTTACCCAAGGTGGTGGTCCGCTTGAAGTAGGCTTACGCTATCTTCAACTTGATTTAAAGAGAAATTGTAGTCTTGCAAAGATAAAGAAAGATGCTAAAGCAATAAGCCAAGCAAGACCTACAAATACAACCTTAAAAAAAACCTTCGAAAAACTCTTTCAAGATAGCAATCTTGAGACTTTAAATCAAAATATTGAAAAAACTTTTGATTCTTTTGACATAAAATATCAAAAAATGGGCGAATATGGAAACTCTTTAATAAAAGATGGTCAAACAATTCTTACTACCTGCTTTGCAGAACACTCTCTCATTCTTTCTTGTGTTAAAGCAAGAAACGAAGGAAAGAAAATCAAAGTACTTTGTAGTGAAACTCGTCCCTATCTTCAAGGAGCAAGACTTACTGCCCCAAGTCTTGAAGAAATGGGAATCGAAGTAAAGGTAATAACAGATAATCTTTCTGCCAGTATGATGGGCAGTATTGACCTTTATATGACCGCTAGTGATCGAGCTTTCAGTGATAAAACAATAATCAATAAAATTGGAACCCTTTCAAATGCAATAATTTGTAATTATTTTCATAAACCTTATTATGCTTTTAGTCTTTCTCCAGATTATTGTAAACCAGATTTTATTATTGAAAGACGAAGTGGTGAAGAATTGACTATTCTTTCTACTATGAAAACAACTTTTCCGCATTTAGGTATGGACTACCCTGCCTTTGATGTTATTGATGGAAGTCTTGTGACTTCACTTATCACACCAAATGAGATAATATAAAGAAGGAGTAAAATTATGGATGCAATAATTGGTGGTACAGGAACAGAAAACCTAATTGAAAATTTTGAACCAAGAAAATTAATAACTGGATTTGGTGAAGTTGATGCTTATATTTTAGATAATCTCGTCTTCATACCTAGGCATAAAGCTTCTCATAAAATTCCCCCAGACAAAATTAATTATAAAGCAGAGTTAGCCTGTTTAGAACAACTTAAAGTTTCAAGAATAATTGGGCTTTACGCTGTGGGCTCAATTAATGATACAATTCTTCCTGGAAATTGGGGAATAATTGATGACTTTATTGATTTTTCTGGTAGAAACCTTACCTTTCATAATGAAAATGTTGTTCATACCGACTTCAGCCAACCTTTAGATAAAGAATTAAGCAATAAAATTTATCAAATAGGCATGGAATCTAATCTAAAACCCCAATGTAAAAGTTGTACTTATATCCAAACTAATGGACCTCGACTTGAAACTCCAAAAGAAATAAGTTTCTTTAAAACTATAGGAGCAGATGTTGTTGGAATGACAGCAGCAAGTGAAATAATTCTAGCAGGAGAACTTGGAATAAAAACAGCGGCTATTGCATTTTCGATAAATCCTGCTTCAGGGGTTAGTTTTGGAGATAGTAAAACCCAAACTGTTACCTTTTTGAATAATGAGAAACAAAATGAACTAGTAGAAAATCTTTACCAAATTATTATTAAGGCTTTTAAAGATTAACCTTATTTTGTAATTTTCTGTTTAATCTTTTCAAGTCTTTCCCTACTGATTTTATTTCCTCTTTCTCTAAGACTTTCAAGATTCATTTTCAAAAGTTCCAACTGGACTTTTGATTCATCGAATTTACTTGTCATTGAAGGGAAAGCTTTTAAAATTCTATTACTTCGACTTCCAACTTCCATTCGCAATTCATCAATTTCCTCTAAAAGTCTACTCTTAAGCATTTTTCGAGTTGTTCCATCAGTTGCAAGTTGAAGCCTTTCTGGCATTTCTTTTACAAGATACCTAACCTTTTGAATATTTCGTTTGAACTCATTCATTGAAATAATAGAAGAAGCAAAATCACTACCCATTACAACAAGAATTATTTCAGCAATTAAAACCTTTCTATCAGAAGAAAGATTAAAAATGGATAAATTATGAAGTTTTGAAAGTACTGGCATTAAATAAAAAACAGCAACAACTGAAAGACCTCCAAACAAAGATGAATTGAGTAAACAAATTCTTCCGTTTAGATTAAATTTATGCTTGCTATAATCCCAGAGCTTTATTCCAAAGACTTTTTCTAGAAGAAAAGAACCAATATATTCGATAATAGATGCTAATAACATTCCACCAAAAAACACAATAAATATATTGGAATCTTTTCCTGAAGTACTAATTAATTTACTTAAAATTTGAATAGAAAGCCCACCGAACCCATATATTGGCAAATAAGGACCATGCAAAAAACCTCTGTTAATAAATCTTTTTGCTGGAATTCCACAATAAATTACTTCACAAATATACCCAAATACACAATATATAAAAAAACTTATTACATAAATTGAGAATTTCTCCATCGAACACACATCCTTTTTAAATATTTATAGCATTACTATTTTTTATTTTCTACTATTCTCTTGAATTATTAAAAAAAAAATGAAATTATAAAACCATGAATTTACACATAGTTTTATTTGAACCGGAAATACCACCAAACACAGGAAATATTGCTAGAACTTGTGCTGTTGTAGGAGCTACCTTACACCTTGTAGGACCTTTAGGATTTAGCCTCGATCAAAAATATATTAGAAGAGCTGGCCTTGATTATTGGCCATTAGTTAATTTGGTAGAATATGAAAGTATTGCTGATTTCATGAAAAAACATGAAAAAGACAATCTTTTCTTTCTAACAACAAAAGCCCATCATGTTTACTCTGATTCAGTTTATAATGCAAAAGAAACCAATCAGGATATTTATCTGGTTTTTGGAAAAGAAAGCGCTGGAATTCCTGAAGAAATTCTAAAACAAAACCCAGCAAAATGCATAAGAATACCAATGAGAAAGGAACTTAGATCTTTAAATCTTTCAAATTCAGTTGCGATTGCTGTTTATGAAGTATTAAGACAATTTAATTTTCCAGATTTAGAAAGAGATGGTCAACTTCACAGACTTAAATGGGAAAAAGAAGAATGAAAGAAAAAATCCTTTCTCTAAAACAAACCCTAGATTGTGGTCAAGCTTTCCGTTGGAATTGTATAGATAAAGTAAATGACACATGGACAGGAATAGCCTCTAATCAAACACTTACAATAAGTCAGAACAATCTTAAGGTTATTGAAAGAAGTCCCTTCTGGGCTCATTATTTTGATCTTGAACAAGATTATAGTTCTATCAAAGAAGAACTAAGTAAGAAGTCCCCCATAATGGAAAAAGCCTGCCAATTTAGTCCAGGAATTAGAATACTAAACCAAGATCCTTGGGAGATTTTAATCAGTTTTATTTTAAGTCAATACAATAATATTTCTAGAATCAAACAAATGGTTGAAAATCTTTGTAAACTTACAAATCCAAGAACTTTGTTATTTCCAACTCCAAAACAAATTCTTGGAATAAACAATGAAGACTTTCAATCTTTAAAATTTGGATTCCGTGATAAATATGTACTTGATGGAGCTGAGAAGATTTATTCAGGTAAAATAAAACTTGAAGAAATAAACACAATGAAAATTGAAGATGCAGAAAAAGAACTCATGAAAATAAATGGAATTGGAAAAAAAGTTTCTTCTTGCATACTTCTCTTTGGATTTCATCGTTTAGAAAGTTTCCCTGTTGATGTTTGGATAAGAAGGGCTATGGATAATTGGTTTGAAGGAAAGGATGGTAAAGACGTATTTGGAGACTATGCTGGAATTGCTCAACAATACCTTTTCAACTATATTAGAAACTACAAAGATGGAATTGCTAATACCTAAGCACTAGAGTCTTGACAAAAACTAAGGGTATGTTATATTTTTATAAAGCTATGTAGTAAGTAGAAAAAATAGCAAAAAAAAGGCTTTCTACAGTTGACAAATAGTCTTATTTATTAGATAGTCAACTGGTTGGTATGAGCCAATTTTAGAAAATAAATTATATAAGGATATAAGAATGGCAACAAGAAGAAATCCACGTTTTAAAGAATGTAGAAGATTAGGAACTAACGTTTGTGGACATCCAAAAGCTATGGCAAAAGCAGGAAATCAGGGATACAAAAGAAGAAAACCAACTGAGTACAGCTTACAGTTAACCGAAAAGCAGAAATTAAAAGCATATTATGGTATTCTTGAGAAACAACTTAGGAATTACTATGCTAAAGCTAATAAAAAAGATATTAAAACAGGTGATGCATTGGTTGGATTACTTGAAGTACGTTTAGATAATTTTGTTTACAGATTAGGAATTGGAAGTTCAATACGTCAAGCTAGACAGCTTGTTAATCATGGTCATATTTTGGTTAACTCAAAGAAAATTGATATTCCTTCTTATGAAATTAAAGTAGGCGATAAAATTACTTTAAGAGAAAAATCAAGAAAGAATGAAATTCTTAAGAAAAACTTTTTAGGAACACCCAATTTTAATCTTCCTTATATTTCAAAAGATGAAGCAGCTTTTGGTGGTATGTTATCAAGACTTCCAGCCAGAAATGAAGTACCTATTGAAGTAAATGACCAACTTGTTGTTGAGTTCTATTCAAGATAGTATATTTATATAAAGAAAAAGTTGCCCGAAAGGACAACTTTTTTTATAGTCAAATCTAATAAAATTTTCCGCTTTTAATTGGCTCCGGCCTTCTTAAGGGCCTGAATAAGATAAGTCCTTTTTGAAGATTGTGCAAAATCTAAAGCACTGTGGCCTTGATAGTCACGTTCATTAATACTAGAACCAGCCTTAATTAAAGCTATAGCAATTTTAGTTTCCGGATTAGCATTAACAGCCAGCATCAAAGGAGTCTCACCAAGATAATTTTTCTTGTTTAATCCCACTCCATTTGAAATTAAAGTCTCAAGCACTTTTGTATTTGCAGAACCAAGAGCAGCTAGATGAAGAATACTAGATTTGAATTCCGGTTCAGTAACCGTTAAATCTCCACCTTCAGAAATTAATGCTTTGAGCACAACAACACAGGGATTATACTGAGAAGCAAGCATAGTGGGATTAAAACCCCATTCATTTGTACAATTCACCTCTGCGCCATTTTTTAAAAGGTCTTTAATTTCCTTTGCCTTTGTAGCTGAAACAGCTGCTGTTAAAAGCTTTTTGTTCAAAATTTCTTGTTTGTCCATATTTTTCTCCTCGCTAACAACAAAATCAATTATAACGTTATTGAATTCTTTCTTATTTGTAAAGCTGATAGAAGAATTAATTTAAATAAAACATCACTATTAACCCTAATAACTATAGGAATTTATAGTTCAATACAATAAGATTGCCTCTAGTTGTGAGGCTAAAAAATGAATCATAAAGTTAGAGATGCAATTAGCATGTTAGTTGGAACTTGTATTGGCGGTTTTTCCATAGCATGCTTTATTACTCCAGGAAAAATAGTTTCGGGTGGAGTCACAGGACTGGCCACCATTCTTTACCATTTAAAAGGTTGGGATACTGGGGTTATGATGTTGATATTATCAATCCCTCTTTTTATTCTAGGCTTAACTGTTTTCGGAAAAGCTTATGTTGTTAAAGGAATGGTTGGAATTACTCTTTTTTCCCTATTTGCTACTCTATTTGGCAGATTAACAAATTATAATGGATTACTTCCTTATGAGGATATTGCTGATATTCTTTTTTCAGCCATCTTTGGAGGAGCTCTTTTTGGGGCAGGAGTTGGACTTGTTTTAAGAACAGGGGCCAATACAGGTGGAACAGATATTATTGCCCAAATTCTTAATAAATATACCCCCCTTCCCCTTGGAACTTGTCTAATGCTTACTGATTCCTTAATTATTGCAGCAGGAGGATTTGCTTTTGGTTTTAAAAGAGCCCTTTTTGGAATTATTGCCATGTATATTTCAGGCAAAACCATAAATTACGTTGTAATGAGTATTGGAACAAAATATGCAAAAGCCGCTTATATTTTCAGTCCAAAAAACAAAGAAATTGGGGATAGAATCATAAAAGAACTACATCACGGTGGAACTATAATCTCTGGAAATGGAATCTACTCTGGAAATCAAAGACAAATGCTATTAGCTGTAGTTCATAACCAACAGATAAATAAACTTCAAGATATAGTACAAGAGGAAGATCCAGATGCTTTTATGTTTGTTCAAGAAACCTATGAAGTGCTTGGACAAGGTTTTGTTCCCATCTATAAAGAAGGTAAACAAAAAAAAGGGAATAGCGAACTATCCCCCAAAACTAAAATTCCAATTATTTCAAAATAATTCTAAAATGTCTCTTTTTCCCAGCTCGAATTATTAATTCACCATCTTTAAAAGCATCTAGGCCAACAGTTGAATCAAAACCCTCGACTTTTTCATTGGCAAGGTAAGCTCCGCCGTCTTTTATCAAGCGTCGTGCATCACTTTTTGTCTTGCATAGGTCTGTCATTGCAAACAAATCAATTGTTAAAATTCTATCTTTGATAACTGAGGGGTCAATTTCAATTGAAGGCATAGCCTCAATGTTTCCAACTCCACCTTTTGAGAACATAGCTTTAGCAGTAGCTTTTGCCTTTTCAGCTTCTTCTAGTCCATGAGTTATCAAAGTCTGTTCATAAGCAAGTCTTTCCTTTGCTTCATTAATATTTCTTTTTGGATCCTCATATTCAGCAATTTCATCCAAAGATAGGAAGGTAAATAACTTCATAAATTTAATTACATCTGAATCATTAACATTTCTCCAGTACTGGTAGTAATTATAAGTTGAGTACATATCTGGATCCAAGAAAACAGCTCCCTGTTCACTTTTCCCCATTTTCTTACCATCAGCTCTTGTTATAAGGTTAAAAGTTAAACCATAACACTCAGCACTTTCAGTACGCCTAATAAGATCGGTTCCAGCTACTATATTTCCCCATTGATCACCACCACCAATTTGAAGTCTACAATTTTCTTGACGATAAAGGGTAAGAAAATCATAACTTTGCAAAAGTTGATAGTTGAATTCAATAAAACTCAAACCTTTTTCCAGCCTTTGTTTGTAACTTTCAAAGGTCAACATCTTATTAACCGAGAAATATTTTCCAATTTCTCTGAGAAAGCTTATGTAATTTAAATTAGTAAGCCAATCAGCATTGTTTCTTAGAATAGCCTTTCCTTTTCCATCAGTTGGATCTAGAGAAAAGTCTACCACCTGTCCAAGTTGATTTTTTATATGTTTACAGTTGTCTTTGATTTGTTCCGGAGTAAGCATCTTTCTCATTTCGGTCTTTCCTGAAGGATCTCCAATCATTGCAGTTCCTCCCCCAACAAGAATTATAGGACAATGTCCTTGCTGCTGAAGATGATGAGAGGCAAATATAGGAACCATATGACCTATATGAAGACTTGGTCCGGTAGGATCAACACCTATATAAAACTTAACTGGCCCTTTATCCATCAAATCACTTAAAGCGTCCAAATCAGTACAGTTTTGATAAAATCCTCTATCTATTAATACTTGTAGAGCCTTATTCATCATTTCCCCTCCTGTAATTTTTATTTGCGCCTTGAATTTCCTTAACTAAATCAGTTATTGGAATTCTTACTTGTTTCATTGAATCCCTAAATCGAAGAGTTACTGTGTTATCTTTCATTGTATCGTAATCAATAGTTACACAATAAGGAGTACCTATTTCATCCATTCGACGATAACGTCGGCCAATAGCACCACTTTGATCGTAGAAAGTTGAGAAATCTTCTCTTAAAACATGTTCAAGTTCACTGGCCTTTTCAGCTAATCCATCTTTTTTGACAAGAGGAAAAACTGCAACAGTAATTGGAGCAATAAGAGGATGAAAATGGAGTACAACTCTACTATCTTTCTCTAGTTCCTGTTCTTCGTATGCATCACTTAAGGCCATTAGAACATTTCGGGTCAAACCAGCAGAAGTTTCTACTACATAAGGAATAAAATGTTCATGACTCTCAGGATCTAAATAGCTCATATCCTTACCAGAAAATTTCTGATGTTGGGTAAGATCATAATCAGTTCTTGAGTGAACACCCTCAAGTTCTTGCCAACCCATTGGAAACAAGAATTGAATATCATAGGCATCTTTTGCATAAAAAGCCAATTCATCTGGACCATGCTGGTGCCATCTTAAATGATCTGGACGAATTCCCATTTTACTATAAAAAGCCATTCTCTGCTCTCTCCAATAAGGGAACCATTTCTCATCTTCACCTGGAGCACAGAAAAACTGCATTTCCATTTGCTCAAATTCACAACTTCTAAAAATAAAGCTTTTTGTAGTTATTTCATTTCTAAAACTTTTTCCAACCTGAGCAATTCCAAATGGAATTTTTACTCTACTTGACTGTAAAACATTTTTGAAATCTACGTAAATACCTTGAGCAGTTTCAGGTCTAAGATAAATTGTACTAGCATTATCACTATCTGCGCCAATATGGGTAGCAAACATTAAGTTGAAATTTCTAGGGCTGGTAAAAGTCCCTTTGTTTCCACAAACAGGACAGGGAGCTTCCAAATCAATTTGATCAGCTCTAAATCGAGATTTACACTGTTTACAGTCTACCATAGGGTCTGTGAAGTTTGAAACATGACCACTAGCTTCCCAAACTTTTGGGTGCATTAAAATTGAAGCATCAAGACCCACAATTCCGTCATGCAATTGGGTCATTTCTTTCCACCACATATCTCTAATATTGTTTTTTAACTGAACTCCTAAAGGCCCATAATCATAGGCACCATTAAGTCCACCATAAATCTCACTTGATTGGTATATAAAGCCTCTTCTTTTACAAAGAGATACTATTTTTTCCATTGTTACTTCAGCCATAATTATTCTCCTGTTATTTATTCAGCTAAGACTGTCAAAGCTCTTTCAATTCTTTCATAGGATTTTTCTTTTCCCAAAGCGAAAATACAATCAAAAAGTGGAGGACTAACACTTGTTCCAGTTATACTAACCCTTATTGGGTTAAAAACTCCATTAACCTTAATTCCAAGTTCATTTGAAACTTCAACCAACTCTTCTTCTATTTTCTCTATTTCTTTACCTTCTTCCAATCCTTTTTTAAGGATAGGATAAGCTTTATTCAAAGCATCATAGGTCTGTTTGACAGTATGCTTTTTTGCAACAAGACTTTCTTTTTCAGGTACGCCTGGATCTAAAAAGAGGAATCTTAAAAGATCACTTACATCACTTAAAGTTTTAAGTCTTTCTTGAATCATAGGAACCAAAGGAAGAACCAATTTAGTTTCTTCACTTTTACTTCCAGAAATTAATCCATCTTTCTCAAGATAGGGAAGTAAAAGTTCGCAAAGCTCTTCAGGGGTTTTCATTCTAATATATTGACCATTGAACCAATCCAATTTTTTATAATCAAAAACCCCAGGTGCTTTGTTTATCTTTTCTAAACAAAAATCCTTTTCAAGTTCTTCTTTTGTGAAAAATTGTTTTTCACCATCAAAAGCCCACCCTACTAGAGTAACATAATTTATCAAAGCCTCTGGAAGATAACCTTTCTCTTTGAAATCACGTACACTGGTAGATCCATGCCTTTTACTGAGTTTTTTTCCATCTTTACCCATTACCATAGGAAGATGACAATAAAGAGGAACTTCCCATCCAAAAGCTGAATACAAAATTACATGTAAAGGTCCTGAAGGAATCCATTCTTGGGCTCTCATTATGTGGGTAATTCCCATAAGATGATCATCAATTACATTGGCAAGATGATAAGTTGGAAACCCATCACTTTTCAAGAGGATTGGGTCAGGGCTTATATCTTTATTCTTACGGGTAATATCACCCATTAAAACATCATGAAAAGTCGTTTCACCAGAAAGAGGTACTTTTAATCTTATTACAGGTTTTTTCCCTTCTTTTAACAAAGCATCAACTTCTTCCTGACTTAAATCTCGACAGTGTCTGTCATATCCCTGGTAGGAACTTTTTGTTTTCTGTTGTTCTTCTCTTACTTTGTTTAATCTCTCTTCACTACAAAAACAATAATAAGCCTTTCCTTCTTGAACTAATTTCTTTGCATATTCTTGATATAAACCAAAACGTTCACTTTGAATATAGGGACCGTAATTCCCACCTACTAGGGGACCTTCGTCACATTTAATATTAAGCCAATCAAGAGTATCATACAAATCTTTCAAACTTTCCTCGCTATAACGAGTTCTATCGGTATCTTCTACTCTGAGAATGAATTTTCCACCCTGACTCTTTGCAAAAAAATAATTATACAAAGCGGTTCTAATTCCACCAATATGTTGTAATCCCGTTGGGGATGGGGCGTATCGAACACGACAACTCATAAAATTCCTCCATAACAATTAGGTTTAGTTTTAATAGATATTTCCATTTTTTACAACCTAAAACCTATTCTACTTCTATCTTTTCCTCAAGAAACCACTCAACACATAACTTATTTGCTTCTTCCCTAGTCTCTTCACATTTATCATAAGGAATTAAATGAGTCGCTCCCTCAAGAAATTTGGAAACTGTAAGACCTTGATTATTTCTTCCAACAATACGACAAGCCTCTGGAGTTACTGCCCTATCTTTATCACCAATAAAGGTAAGCACTTGGCTATCCATATTCTTAATTTCTTTGGTAGCTCTTTTTCTGAGTTTATCTAATTCAATAACTTGTTTAAGATAATTAAAGGCCCAATACTGGGCTCCGAGGACCTTATCATCGGTTGCATCCCCTTCATAATAAAAAGGGTATTGTTTATCTTCTTTCCAACCTGTTTTCATTTTCTTTTTGAAAGGACTAAGAAGTTTTGCAATCCAAATGGGGCTTTTTAAAGTAAAGGCAGGGGCAAACAAAACCACTCTTTCAACTTTTTTTTCCGTTGCTACAATACTGGCTATTAAGCCTCCCATACTGTGTCCCACTAAATAAACTTTTGAATAATTTTTCTTAAGGTCATCATAACAATCAATTATAGTATTTAACCACATATTTCCATCAGTTTGGGAAAAATCTTCTCCACTGGTTCCATGTCCAGGATAGCGAGGAACATAAACATCAAACCCCGCCTCATACAAATCAATTGCTGGTCTAGCTAATTCGCCTGGATAACCAGTAAACCCATGACAGCAAAGAATAACTGTTTCACTTTTATCCTTATGAATCATTCTAAAAGACCTAGCAGCCTTTACTACAGGAGCTTTTTCTTTATGATATTTTGCTCCGTAATCTTTAATTTCATAATCAAAATTTCCCATTTATTTCTTCCTTAAGGTGTTAAGAAGATCAATTCTGCTCCTTACACCCACTTTTGTAAATACTTTTGAAACATGGTTATTTACCGTGTTTACCGAAATGCCAAGTCTCTCCCCTATTTCTTTGTTCGTCAGCCCCTTGTCGATAAGGTCTATTACTTCAAATTCTCTTTTAGAAATTTTATATTCTGCTAAATTATCATAGATAAGTTGAACTTGTTTATCTTCTTTAAAGCTTTCTTGAGAAAAGTAATTAAGGTAATAAATTATTGTTAAAATTATAAAAGCAAGAATGAAAAGGGCATAGCTTAAGCCTTCAAGGATTGGAAAAATAAAACAAAAAACCAGCAAAGGTATCATACTTAGACTTACAATATTAAAACCCAAACAGATTTTCCTAATGTAAAGAGAAGTAATACTTTTCAAGTTTATCCAAATAATAATAACGGTATAAAAATAAATCATTGAAAAAAGAATTGTTTGTAGTTCTCCAAAAAAATTTGGGGTTCCTCTAAAGTCAAAAAACACATTAAAAAGTCCTGCTATAAAATAAAGAAGAGAAACAATTCCATCAATAATCACAAAACCTTTTTCGGTTGGATTTGCAACTAGAAAGTTGGCAAACCTTGGTAAGAATACCATAATAAAACTCATTCCAAGAAAAACCACCAAGGCCAGAACAGTATCAAAAATAAAGCTTGCCTTGGATTCTCCAAACAACACCACCCCTAGATTTGAAAACTTCTGTAAAATTAATAAAAGTAAAATCCCAAGAAGAACGGTTAAAATTACAAACAAAAATTCCGTCAAACGATTGGGATTATTCTTTCGTCGAATGTTGTAGACAATAGCTAAGGAAAAGGCCATGCCTCCAGCTCCAAATGTAATGGTAAATATTAATAATTCAATAAGGTGCATTATTTACTTCTTAGACAGAGTTTTCTGATTATGCGTAATATCACCATTTCCACAAATATCATGTATTTCAAGATAAAGTTTATCTATATTGGTAGCTGGTATTCCAGTTTTTTGTCTTGAAATAATATTGTACTGTTTTTCATTTAGAATAGCTTTACTAAATTTTGAAAACAAAACAAGATGAAGGTTTTGTCCTTTTCCAGAAAGATATTCTGAAGTTAGAGAATATCCACTTATAGCCTTTTCAAGTTGTTGCTCAAATGAAGAATCTTCCAAAACATAAGTTGTTGGCAAAGCTAAATGTAAGTAAATCCAAAGATTCAAGTTAGGTTTAATCCAACAAAGATGAATTTTCTTCTTCTTTGCCAATTTAAGATTTTCTTCAAGTTCTTTAGGATCAAAATTTTCAAAATCAGAAAATCCAAAAAAAGCCCAAACAGAAGAATAGCTTCCCTTTGTTCTTTCCCGACCTGCCTGGGAAATAAAATTTGGAAAATCTTTTAATTCTTTTACACTTTTAACAGTCATATTGGTATAACGGCAATCTTTTCTGACTTGCCCAAAATAAACCTGCTCGACCTTTGAAGCTGTATAAATTAACATTGTTTTCAAAGGACTTTTAATATTTCTTTTTCTTTTCATAATTTGCCTCATTTCTATTTAACGAAACTAAATTCGCTTGTCAGTGGAAGGGCCCCAAAAGCACCGTTTTCGTAGAACATCCTTATTTTATTTTTCATTCCCGGAATTTTAAAATCTGCAAGACTGTAATATTCAGTTGCTCCATCACCTGTCTTCTGTGCAAACCAAACTCCATCACGCCTTAAAAGATCATTTTCAAGTAAAGCTGGATTGCAATCCACAGCTAAAAGTTGACTTCTCTTAGTTCCAGAGTTCTCAAAAACTTCAATTACATGTTTTATTATTGCTGGATGCAAGAACATACCAAAATCATCAACCACCAAAGTCTTATCAGAAGTAAAACTTTCAAAGAATGCAATGCCCATAACACACAATCTTCTAAGTGAAAGACTTTCTGCCATAAAACTGGAGCTATAATGTTGAGTAACATTAGTATGAATAAAATAAAGCTTATCGTTAAAGATTTTTATAGCCCTAATATCTGTAATATCAATTGACCATAAATAATCAATTAATTGTTTTGTCCAGGTGGGATTTTCTGTAAGTTTATCCATGATATACTTTTCGCTTCCGGTAGCAGCTCCCATTGGAACAATAATCATATTATTTTCTATCCAATTATATAGTTCGTTGCAAGTTTCTCCATCTTTCTTAGCAGATTCTGCTAAAAAAGTACGTTGGGTACTTATTCTTTTTATAAGCTTTTTCTTTTCACCTCTATATAGTTTTCCAAATCTATATTTATAAGTAATATCCTCTTCATCCAAGGATGGAAGTATCTTTCTTTCAAACATCAACTTTTTGGAGTTTCCATAAGCATAGAAAAGTGATTCTTCATAAATGTGTTTAGTATCTGCTTTTAAACGATATATAGCGACAACTGTCTGTCCTTCTTCACTTCTTCCACTTCCTTCAGGAAGGAGAACTTTGATTTCAATTTCAGAAGGAAGCCCTTTAATCTCAGAATAAGCAAAAGCAGTTCCAGCGAAAC
This sequence comes from Sphaerochaetaceae bacterium, assembly GCA_041672385.1. Taxonomy (GTDB): domain Bacteria; phylum Spirochaetota; class Spirochaetia; order Sphaerochaetales; family Sphaerochaetaceae; genus JBAYZQ01. The sequence goes on from JBAYZQ010000017.1 coordinate 23,035, forward strand.
CGCTTAACAAAGGATTTTCAACTTCTTCTTCTGATTGAATAATTTTTGAAATGGCATCAAGAGCTCTTACGAAACTACTTTTTCCAGCACCATTAGGTCCAATAATAACAGAAGTTTTAAGCACTTTTAACTTTTCCGAAAACTCAGAAATTTTACTCTTTGGCAATCTTGAGTCCTTCATTGCCACAAAAGAAATAGTCTGCGCTTGTTTTACAGATCGAAAATTCTTAACAGTCATTTCAATTAGCATTTTTACCCCCCCTAGCCTTATTCAAAATAGGCCATTCTATATTTAATTTCAGGATATTCGCAAATTGTATCTCTTAAAGTTTCTGCTAATCCCGATTTACCATGATTATCACTTGCAATTATGTCAATCATTCCACTTTCAATCCAACTCAATACTTGTGGACTTTTTTTCTTAACTGCTTCAGCATTCATTTGAAAAAAACAGCCTGCATTTTTTAATTCTTGACAAAGACTACTGTCAGGTTTAAACCATCTATAACGTTCTACATGGGCTATAATAACTTCTAAATCTTTATTGAAAATATCATCAAGTCTCTTTAAAAGATTGGTAGGCATTAAAAAGATATCAAACTCTATTAATGAATATTTATTATCAATAGGCAAAGTCAAAAGTTTCATCTGTTTACCAACAAAAACTTCAGAGCCAAGTACCAGCTCTAAATCAAGTTCTTCTTTGGCCCACTTTTGCATTTCTTCAAAATGAGGACGAATTAATTTTACTTCAGTTGAAACATAAGGATTATAAAGATGGGGCGTCAAGGCAACTTTTGTAAAGCCGGCGTTTTTATACTCTTTAAGAATTTTAAAGCTCTCTTCTTTAGTATTTATCCCATCGTCAACACCATAAAGAATATGAGAATGCAAATCCAACATAATATTCCCCTTTCTTCGTTATTATAGCCCAAAGTATATAGTTTGGGAAGAAAAAAAGAATAAAGTAATGAAAAGAGAAGATAAAATTACATTTATTTTATTTAAAAAATATAGAACAGGGTAAAAAGCACCCCAAAATAAAGCTATCAATGCAATATTACTCACATTAATAGCAAAATTAACTATTGTAAAACTAAATATTGTTCTTTAATCTGAAAAGAAAGATTCTAGACTAAAAACATCTAATTGACTATCAGTTTCTTTTTCTATTCCCGATATCTGATCAGAGGCTTCGTTATAATCTTCAAGATTCTTTCTCATAATTGAAAGACGTTTGAAAATTGAAGAGTTTCCCGAATAATTATATACTTCTTCCATTAAAGAAATACTTTCTTCCAGTTTACCCATAGCCTGTAAGACAACAGCAGCATTATAACCAGAAGAAATATGTCTTTCATCATCCCAAGCAGAAATAAAGGTATTATAAGCAACCATAAGATTATTTTTTCTAACTTGTTTATAAGCATCTTCAACACTGTCTAACTTTGGAGAATTCTTCATTAATGAAACATTTGTTTGAGTCCAAACTGGAGCCAGTTTTGTTCTAATTGTCTCTACAAACCCATCAATACAAGTTACAT
>JBAYZQ010000018.1:0-23259 GCA_041672385.1 Sphaerochaetaceae bacterium
CATTGAATTTAATTACCTTTGGAAGATACATTGCATTAGCACATCCATGAACAATATGTCCACCAGAATAAGCTGCTCCTGTTTTATGAGCCATTGAGTGAACAATACCTAATAAAGCGCTACTGAAAGCCATTCCAGCTAAACACTGAGCATTATGCATTCTTTCTCTTGCTTCTTTATCTCCTTCATAAGAATTAAGAAGATATTTGCTTATCATTTTAATTGCATGAAGAGCGAGTGCATCAGTATAATCACAATGAAGAGTTGAAACATAAGCTTCAATTGCATGTGTCATTGCATCCATACCTGTGAAAGCTACCAGCTTTTTAGGCATTGTCTGAGCAATTCTTGGATCAATGATTGCTATATCTGGAGTTATATTAAAGTCAGCCAATGGGTATTTAATACCTGCATCATAATCTGTAATTACTGAAAAAGCTGTTACTTCAGTTGCAGTTCCACTTGTTGATGGAATAGCACAAAAATGAGCTTTTTTTCTTAATTCTGGGAAGTTAAAGGGAATAGTCAAAGATTCAAAAGTAATTTCTGGATATTCATAAAAAGCCCACATTGCTTTAGCAGCGTCAATTGGAGATCCACCACCAATTGCTACAATCCAATCTGGTTGGAAAGCTATCATTGCCTTTGCGCCTTTTTTAACGGTGGTTACACTTGGATCTGGTTCAACACCTTCAAAAAGTTGTACTTCCATTCCTGCTTCTTTAAGATTGTTTACTACTTCATCGAGAAAACCGAAACGTTTCATACTTGAACCGCCGGAAACTACCATTGCTTTTTTTCCCTTAAGGTTTTTAAGTTGTTCTAGTGAACCTTCTCCGTGATACAAATCTCTTGGAATTGTAAATCTTGCCATATTGTGTTACTCCTTAATAAGTATTTTCTTATCGATATTTTATAATTGGAATATAAATAATTTGCTAAAAAAAGGCAATAGCTAATAGTAAAAAAAATTAAAAAAAAATTAAATAATTAATTGCCAACTGGCAAAGGATTTAGTTCTAATGAAATATTGCAAGAAAAATTGCATTTATTGATATTTTTTGAAAAAAATTAGTTAAAATCTACTATAATAAATAATTATATCGATAAATTAACATCCTAATATTACCTTCCTTATTAAAATTTACAATAAATAATATAACTGTTTAGGAATAATTCCAATAAATGGATTAAACAAAAAATTAATAGAATCCACAATAATTTTTATAATATTTTCCGTTTTTTAAGGGTAAATCTAATTTTTTTCGTTTTTTTATGAATTTTATCGTTTAGGCGTTTTTCAATAAAATTTAATATAAATGCCTGTATTATATTGACTAATTGCGAATCAGTAGTAAAATTAATAAGAGTTATAACTTGAATATTACCTTATATTTATAGTTAAATGATGAATTTAATTATTCCAATAAATGGAATAAAAGGAGAGATTATGAAAAAATCATTATTTTTAGTTGTTTTATTAGTCTTTGTAATGTTTTTTGCTTTTGCTCAAGCAGAAAAAGAGGCTTCTAGTGGACCTGTTACCTTAGAATGGTGGACTTGGGATGCAGATCTTAAAGACATTAATGCCAAAATTATTGCTGATTTTGAAGCACAAAATCCAAACGTTACAATTAACAACACAATTATTAGTACCACTGAATATTGGACAAAAATCAAAATCCAATCTCAGCAGAATAAATTACCTGATGTTTTTTGTATGAGTTCAGGTTATTTAGAGGAATGGGCTTCTCTTGATTTGCTATACAATTTGGATTCTTTAATAGAAGGCGATGAATCAATTAAGAATTTTTATCCTACCTTACTTGATGGAGGAAAAGAGATTTCTGGAGGACAACACTACTTTGCTATTCCTTTTGCTTTGGTAACTACTCCTTTGTTCTTTAATAAGGATTATTTTGATGCTGCTAATTTAGAATATCCAAATTCTGATTGGACTTGGGATGATTTTACCAAAGCTGCTAAAAAACTAACCGTTGATAAAGATGGAGATGGAAAAACAGATCAATATGGTTTCTGGTTTTATGGAAGATATGCACATATTGAACCTTGGATATATGCAAATGACGGAAATCTAATAAATCGTGAAACAATGCTTTTCGAACCAGATGCAAATGCGATTAACGCTTTGAAAATGCTGGTTAATATGGTGGTAATTGATCATAGTGCCCCAATGCCACAGGAAATGAGTGCTTTAAGACAACAGGATGTTTTCCCTAATGGAATTGCAGCAATGTGGGTTGATGGTTCTTGGAATATTGATAATAACAGGTTAACAGCTCCCGATACAATGAATTGGGGGATTTCAATGGTTCCTGGGGGACCTGACACTCAAACTCCAAAGGTATATGGATGGAATGACTTCTATGCAATTGCAAAGAATACAAAGAATCCTGAAATGGCTTGGAAATTTGCTAAATATGTAGCGGGAGAAGGTCTTACAATGGATAATTATATGGCTGGAAAAATTCCTACTTATATTCCTTTAACAGAATCAGAAGCTTTTGAAGATACCTCAAAGCTCCCTATTGAAATTTCAGTTTTGAAAGATCAAGCAGGCTCACCAATGAGAACTTCCTTTACAAAAGGCTGGAGTGAATGGCGTGGTTATGGAGCTGCTGAAAGCTTAGGTTTTAATGGCTATATTGATGCTGTATTAAATGGCACAATGACTTTTGATGCTGCCATGGCTGAATGTCCGGAGGTTTTGAATAAAGTATTTATGCGTTATTATCAATAATGGTATTTTGGTTGGCCCTTAAGGGCCGACCAATTTAAAGGAGCTTTTAATGAATTTAAACAAAGTCAATTGGTATAAGAAATACACCCCATGGCTTTTTATTCTGCCTACTGTTTTGGGATTGCTAATTTTTAGGTTGATTCCAATTTTTGCGGCTTTATTTTTAAGCTTTACCCGTTGGTCGTTGCTAGGAAAGCCACAGTGGATTGGATTTTCAAATTATATAGAAGCTTTTACTACTAAATCATTTTTTGAAATTATTGGGAATACTTTTGAATTTTCATTGATTTATGTTATTGGATCAATGGTTTTAGGTTTAGGTTTAGCAGTTTTAGTGAATATAAAAATGAAGGGTATTGGAGCTTTTAGAGCTATTATTTATCTTCCAGTAGTTACTTCTGCTGTAGCTGTAGGTATTGTGTGGAACTGGATCCTTGGGCCACGCTTTGGAATTCTAAGTGTTTTCTTGGAAAAATTTATGGAAACTTCTCCTTATTGGTTGACTGATCCCAAACTTGCTTTACGTTCAGTTGCCACTGTTCAAGTATGGAAGATGAGTGGATACTATATGATTTTGTTTTTAGCCGGCTTACAAAGTATTCCAAGAGATGCTCTTGAGGCTGCAACTGTGGATGGGGCAAGTAGCGCACAAAAATTTTTCAGAATTACTCTTCCAATGCTATCACCAACAGTATTTTTTGTTTTGACAATTACCATTATTGATTCCTTCAAGAACTTTGAATTAATTTATTCAATGACCAAAGGTGGGCCGCAAAATGCTTCGAATACTTTGGTTTACGACGTGTATTTGAATGCGTTTGTTCATTATAGAGTTGGTTATGCAGCAGCAATTGCCTATGTTTTGTTTTTGGTTGTTGGTGTTTTAACAATACTAAATTTTCAAGTTCGAAGTCGTTGGGCAAAGCCATTAAACTAAGGGAAGGTAAATATGTCAATAAAAAAAAATAAACATCCATTTAGAATGATTTTAATAATCTTAGTTTCAATAATTGCCTTGTTCCCATTTTTATGGATGCTTTCGAGTTCTTTTAATTCTCCCGAGAATATTTTTAAAACACCACCTTCCTTAATCCCAGATTTACTTTTTACAAATAAAGCTTTTTCAAACTATTCAATGGTTTTCAATCAATACAGTTTTGGTAGATATATTTTAAATAGTTTAATAATATGTTTTTTTGCAGGTTTTGGTCAGTTGTTTGTTTGTTCTCTTTCAGGATTTGCTTTTGCAAAAATGGAATTTAAAGGAAAAAATTTAATTTTCTCATTACTATTGGTTACTTTGATGATTCCAGTTCAGGTCACCATTATTCCTGAATATTTTATAATGTTAAAATTGGGATGGCTTGATACATTCCTACCTTTAATTATTCCATCCTTTCTGGTGGGTTCTTTTGGGACTTTTTTATTAAGGGAATTCTTTGCAGATATACCAAATGCCCTGTTTGATGCTGCTATAATTGATGGTGTTGATGCATGGGGAATGTACAGAAGAATATATTTACCCCAAGCTACTGCATCTATGGCAACTTTGTTTATTATTGCCTTTATGAATAACTGGAATGATTTATTGCGTCCTATGCTCTACTTATCCAGAGAAAAGCTACAGACAGTTACACTAGCTCTTACGCAGTTTCAAAGTCAGTATTCATCAAAATGGAATTTGCTTTTAGCAGGTAGTGTATTGTCAATACTTCCATTAATTTTACTTTTCATTTTTTGTCAAAGGTATATAATAGAAAATACAATGAATTCAGGTATCAAGGGATAATAATGAAAAGTCAAATATTAAGTCTAAAACATTCCGATGGAAAGTTACAGCGGTATGAAATAGTAAGTGAGTTTTCATTTAACCAACTAAATTTTGGTGAAAGTAAATTTATCAAAAAGAGTGTTTGGGGAATAAAAAGACTTTATGAAGCCAATATAATGGTTAAAGACCCTTCTCTTTTTAAAAGAATTATTTTTTATCATTTTCCGGAAAAGGGGGAGCTTGTTTTACCAAAAGAAACTGAAGAAGGTATTTTTTTTGATAAACAGCTATTGCTAACTCAATGGATGGAGCAGGAGTTTAAAAAAGGAAATTTAAACTTTGACGGAAATAACATTAGTTGTAAAAATAAAAGCTTAGAGAGCATAATAAAAGGAATGAAGAATTCTCAATTGTTGGAAATCTCGATTGGAAAAGGAAAAGACACTTATTTTATTCCAGTTTCTTCAAGTCTTGGTTATGCTAGTCAAAGTGGGGAAAAGAATTTTTGTAATTCTAATTTTTTCTTGATGGATCCCACTGATAAAGATTCTCCTTATGATAGCTTTGGAACAGGGTATGGATTGCTGGTTAAAGATGGGGAAATAATTCTTCCTCCTGCTTTGCATAGAAAGGCTTTTTTTTTAGATGATAATAATAATATTTCAATTGTTACCCCAGAAGTTTCAAAGTTAAAAATTTATTTAGATGGGAAAACTTATACAAGTCAAAATTCAAGAATTTTTGAAAGACCTTCCTCTTTATTTTCTAAAGCGGGGGATGTTACTGATATTGTTATTTCAGGAAGAAAAGTGGTTGCTATCCATAAGGGAGGGAACTCTAGGCTCCCTATGGCTGGCTTTGTACTTCAAATTAAAGGTGAGGTTAACTTAAAAGATTTAAATGTAAGTTATTCTGGTTTTGAGAATATTAAATTTGCTATCCAAATTGGGCCAATTCTCATTAATAAGAAAGACTGTATGAAAAGCTTAGAAACTCCATTTTTTGATCCAGATAAAGACACTATTGCTTTCCCTCCAACTTCTTATCCTTTAAGCTTTGAAAAAGGAAGAGCTGCTAGAATAGCATTGGGAGTAAAAGATGGATTACCCCTATTGATTTGGGCTGAGGGACCTAGTAAAATCGATAATTCCAGTGGGATGGAAAGTGCTGGAGTTTCGCTTAAAGAATTTACTGATTTTGGGTGTTCTTTAGATTTGGATTATTTAGTTAATCTTGATGGTGGTGGGTCTTCTCAGTTAGTTGTAGATGGGACTAAGAAACTCAGGATTTGCGATAGAGATGCTGATAACAATTTAGAAATTGAACGTCCAGTTCCTAATTTTTTGATAATTGAGGAATAATTTTTTTGGAGGAGTATTTGACAAGTTTTGATTTGATGAAACAAAAGAATAATCTTAGTATTATTAGAGTTATAAAAAATGAGCCTGGGATATGCCGTAGTGAAGTTGCAAGAAGAACGCGATTAGCTTCTCAAACTGTGACAAATCTTGTCAAAGAGATGGGTAAACATAAATTAATTATTGAAAGGAATTTACAAAATAATTCTAAGGGAAGAAATCCAGTTGGGCTTTATCTTAACTATGGAAATTTTTATGTTATTTCGGTTGAAATGAAATTAAATGTAGTAAATCTTTGGCTTTCGTCATTGGATAATAAAGTTTTTAGAGAGGATTCTTTTTTACCTTCATTAAATTTAGTTTCTGAATTAAAAACTAGAATTGAGGAATTTCTCAATCTATCATTACAAATAAGCAAAAGAATTATGGGAATCATTATAAGCGTGGAAGGAGTAGTTGAAGAAAAAAATGGAACAGTTTTCAATTTTGAGACTTTTAAAGTAAGTGTTCCTGATTTAAAAGAAAAACTGGCTCTTTTGAAAACCCCCTTTTTTATACGAAATGATGTTAATCTTTTTGCTTATTGTACAAATTTAAAAAAGAAGAGTTCAGGAAATTCAATTGTTATAAAGTTAGATTCCGAAATTGGTTCTTCCTTGATAATTGAAAATCAGGTTTTCCCTTCTTCAAGTTATCTTGGTGAAATTGGTTATATGAAAATTCATAATCCTAAGGAAATAAGAAATAGTAAAAGCCATGGAAGTAATTGTTTGGTTTTTTATCTTGGTAAAGATGCGTTATGCAGAGATTATGGTAAAGACTATGAAAATCTAGTTCAGGATGTAAAAGATATGAGAATAGAGGCGGTAAAAGTGATTGAAAATTCCTTAGAGGGTTTTGCTCCAATACTAGCTAATATTTGCATATTTCTCAGGCTTGAAGAAGTTGTTCTTTATGGAAAAGTTGCTAATGATTTTAGATCAATAATTTTCCGGTATCTTTATTCAAAATTAGTAGATAATATGAGTTACCGAACCCCTTTTAAAACTTTAGAAATACTTGAAAAGCAACCTATTTATATGCTTGGAACGAATTTTTTTGTGAATTATATTCTTGATCACTATGATGAGTATTTGCTTCAAAGAAAGCAATTTCTTAAATGATTTAATATTTTTCCTTCAAAGTTGTTGTGAATAATTGCAAATTACTTTAAACATGTACTATGAGAAAAAATGATAGTTGGCTTAAAAGGAAAATAGAACTTCCCTTTTTAGAGCACCCAGAGTCAGAAAAAGAAAATACTTGGACACATTTAATTGGAGTATTATTTTCGTTAATTTCGTTGTTTTATATTATTTTAAAACTAAGCATAATTGAAACTTTGCCCATTAAGATTGGGCTATTAATTTATTGTTTAACAATGATTTTATTATATTCTGCCTCAACACTTTATCATTATCTTCCTGTTGGGGATGCTAAAAGGTTTTTTAGAGTATTAGATCATAGCAATATTTATCTGCTAATTGCAGGAACTTATACTCCGGTTTTACTTTATGTGAATTCTTCAAAAGCAAATTTAGTTTGTATCTTGATTTGGATTATAGCCCTATTTGGAATTATATTTTCCTTATTTTTTCTAGGAAGATTGAAGCCACTTCATAGTTTTTTATATGTTTTGATGGGTTGGTTTATTGTTTTCTTCTGGAACGATGTAATAACTCAATTACCTTCTGGTTTACTTACTTTTATTCTTTATGGTGGGATTTTTTATACTGTGGGCGTGGTATTCTATTCATTAAAAAAACTCCCCCATTTTCATGCAATATGGCACATCTTTGTCCTAGCTGGTACCATTTTTCATTTTGTTGGGTTTGCTAAATACTTAATGTAAACAAAATACTTAAAACTAAATTTTTTAAGTTTATCCGTCTTTTGTTATTTCTTATTATTGTTTGTCTATAAATAATTTACTTGACTGTACTATATACTAAGGCTATCATTATTTGAGTAATAGAGTTTAATAAATTAAAAAAAAATTATTCAATTATTAACAAATTAATGGAGGATTTGCAATGAAGAGAATTGTAATAGTTGGCGGTGGAGTTGCTGGTAAGACACTTTCTTCAGCTCTTGAAGAAAATAGAAATCTGGAAGTAATATTAGTTGAACCTAAAGAATATCTTGAAGCACCATTTGCACAGTTACGCGCATTAGTTGAACCAAAGACTTTTTCGCCATTAATTAGAAGGAAATTTTCACAGTTAATTCCTCAAGTTAAACATATCAAGAAAAAAGCGATTGGGATAAAAGAAAAAAAGCTTTTACTTGAAGATGGACTAGCTTTAGATTTTGATTTTCTTGTAATTTCCACAGGATCAAAATTTCCAAATTGGGCATACTTGAAAAGCTCAGAAATCAATATGAAAGCGCGTCAGAAAGAAGTTGTTTATGAAGCAAACAAACTTAAAAACGCCAATTCTATTATAATAATTGGTGGTGGATCGGTTGGCGTAGAGTTAGCTGGAGAAATTGCTTACCACTGGAACGATAAAAGGATAACCCTAGTTAATGCTGGAAGTAGAATTTTGGGTGGGTTAGATGAAAAAACTAGTAGGCATGCAGTCAAATTACTTGAGGCTATTGGGGTTAAAATACTAAATAATACAATTTTAACTGAAAAGGAAGGTAAATGGGTTGATGCTAAGGGAAATTTATTTGAATCTGATTTAGTGTATCAAGCAATAGGTATGAGCATTGACAGTGATTGGATAAATGAAGATTCAGGAATTACAAAAACTGAAAAAGGGTTTATTAAAGTTGATAATACCTTTCGAGTTATAGGACGAAATGATATTTTTGCCATTGGAGATATTGCCGATATTCCTGAAATAAAGTTAGGAGCTTTTGCATTAAAGCATGCTCATTTAATGGAAAAGAATATAAATAGTTTAATAATTAATCCTGATGCAAAGTTAAAAACTTATAAACCGAGAAAAACAATTAGTATGATTCCAATTGGAAAAAAAAAGGGAGCTGTACAACTTGTTTTTGGGCATCCACATTTTCTTATTGCTATAAAACAAAAAGACTTGTTTGCTTCTAAAATTTTATAGGAGAAAATAGACCTATCATATAAACTCACTTTTACTTTATTAAAAGCGAGTTTGCTATACTTTTTATCTTTCTTATTTTATTATAAAGAAAGTATGTTATGTATCATACTTTTCGACTTAGAGCTTTATAGGAGTGATATTTGTGTTAACCTTAGATTATTTTAAAAAAACTTTTGAGTTTTCCAAAATTAATAATGTACCTTTATATTCCCAATTGGCTTCTTATATAGAAATCCAAATACAAGCAGGTGTATTAAAACCCGGCGAAAAGATGCTTACTGAAAATGAATTATGTGAAGCTTTAAATATAAGTAGAACAACAGTAAGGCAGGCCTTAAGTCAAATAGTAGATGAAGGACTAATGTTTCGTTATAGAGGTAGAGGAACTTTTATTGCTGAAAAAAAAATAGAAAGAAATATTAATTATCTTTATAACTTTACAGAAAGCATAAAAAGCAATAATTTTAAACCATCATCAGAAGTATTAAATTGTAAGAAAATACTGGCAAATTCAACCATTTCTAAAATACTACAACTTCCTGAAACTTCTAAAAATGTGTTTTTTTTAGAACGTTTACGGTGTGCAAATGGTATACCGCTATTAAAGGAAAACACATATATTCCTTATTTTTTGGTTCCAGGAATTGAGGAGATTGATTTTTCGTTCTTATCTTTATACGATACTTTGAAAAATAGTTATTCCTTAAAACTTGATCACGCAACGGAAAAGATAGAAGCCATTCTTTTGAATAAAAAACTAGCAAGTCAATTACAAACTAATGAAAAAAATATGGTTGGCTATCGAATTGAACGAATTAGTAAGCTTTTAAATGGGATTCCTTATGAATTTACTTATTCAATAACAAGAGCCGATAAATGTGAATTCAAGATTGATCTTTTTGCAAATTCTAATAAGGGTAGAAATCGTATAGACTTCTCTCGAAAATTAAACCTTTAAAAACGCTTGCAAATTATATGTATTTCAAATATATTAATTGTATGATACATTATATACATTTGATAAGGAGAAATTATGAAATTATTAAAAAAAGCTGAGCAAATGACATCAAAGGAATTAGCATCATATATTGACCAATCCGTATTGAAGCCAGAGTTTACAGAAGAAGAAATTCGTAAATATATTCAAGAAGGAATCGATTTTGGCTGTAAAACAGTTTGTATTAATCCTGCATCCATAAATATTGCAAGAGAATTATGTAAAGGTACAAACACAGGAATTTGTGTAGTCTGTGATTTTCCTTTCGGTTGTTCAAGTACAGAAAGTAAAGTGAAACAGGCAGAAATTATTTGCAGGGAAGGTGATGTTGAAGATTTAGATATTGTTTCTAATTATGGCTGGATTAAAAGTGGAAAATGGAATGATGTAGAAAAAGATATTTCAGCGGTGGCCGAAGTAGCTCATAAGTATAATTCAAAACTTAAAGTAATTTTTGAAACAGATTCTTTGACTTTAGAAGAGGTCGCTAAAGCTACTGATGTAGCTATTAAAGCAGGTGCAGATTTTGTAAAAACATCAACTGGATTTTATACCGGTGGGGATAGAGTAGGAGCTACAACAGAAGTAATTAAAACTATGATGAAAGCTGCTAATGGAAGATGTAAAATAAAAGGTGCTGGAGGAATTAGAGATCAAAAACATTTCTTTGAATTGATTAATTTAGGAATTGATAGAATGGGAATTGGTTATAAATCAACACCTATTGTATTAGTTAAAAGTAATTAACATAAGGAAAGTTTAATTTAAGGGGGCGATTTCGCCCCTATTTTTTTACTTGAAGTTTATGGAATCAAATATTGAGGCCACCATTCTTAAATCATTTGTTGATAATATTTTTTTGTTGTTAATTATAACATTGTTAAAATTAATATTATCAGGCTTTGAAAGTTCATCTCTTGTTTCATATCCACTGATTATGGATACGGGAAAGACTTTTCCTTATAATTTTATATTCTTAAAATAAATATCCTTAATTTTTCCTCTTGTTTTATCAAAAGAGTATTTAGAATCAAAAATTTTAAAATCAACAAATTTTTCTTGAGCATTTTCAAATATTAAATTTTCGTAGTAAATATCATGTACAAAAGCACGATCGGCATTATGTATGGAAATACAACTTCCGCTTTGATAACCTTCATACCCGCAAAACAATACTACGCTATTTCGGAAAACTATATTCTTTATTTCATTGCATCTTGTTTCATAACCTATTTCAAAAGCATTTTACTTCAACACGTTCTGTAGGAATAGAATCTGCAATCAATAAAATGAAAGACTACTGCAAAGTATTGCTAAAAAAGGATAAGGGGAATAAATGAGTCTATTAAAATTTAGTAATGTTGAATTTAGAGGCTGGAAGGATAGTTGTAAAATAGAAACTGATAAAATTGAAATAATTATTCCAAGGATTATTGGACCTCGTATTTCCTATTTGTCTTTGAAAGGCAAAAAAAATTTAATGTATGAAGAACATGAATTTGATGGACTAAGCGATGAAGATGTTTTTCATATTTATGGAGGACATCGATTGTGGCATGGCCCTCAAGTTGGTAATAGGCCAGAGGAACCGGACAATAAACCCATAAAGCTAAAAAAAACTAAAGATGGTCTAATACTTTTACAAGAAACTGAAAAAAAGTCTAGAATTGAAAAGAAAATGATTTTGCATATTGATGATAATAAAATTATAACAGAGCATTTTCTGACTAATCACAATGTATGGGAGATTGAATGTACAGCTTGGGGAGTTACTACTTTAGCTGCTAATGGGATTGGAATTATTCCCTTTTCAAAAAGAGATACACATTATTTACCCAATCAAGCTTTGACCTTTTGGCCTTGGACAAAAGCAAACGATAAGCGAATAGTTTATTTTGAAGATTTTCTTACCATTACACAGGATATAAATAATAAAGATTGGTGGAAAATGGGATTTTCAAACGATAGAGGTTGGATGGCCTACATAAAAAGAAATCAATTATTTGTTTTACGTTTTGAAATGGATTTGGAAAAGGAATATAGCGATTATGGGTCTTCCTGTGAGTCTTTTTGTAATGAATCTTTTTTGGAATTAGAAACAGTAAGTCAACTTTATAAAATAAAACCAGGAAAAACTGTTAGACATATTGAAAATTGGAGCCTATATGAAATTCCAAAGATACAAACCAAAAAAGATTTGGAAAAATTAGTTTCTGATTTGGACAAAAAGAAATATTAATTCTTTGCGTTATTATTTTTATGTTATAATGTTCATCGTTAGTTTCCATTATAAAGGAGATTTTTATTGAATAAACATTATAATAAGATTTTTTTTCAAGGGAAGAATAATTTTACATATAGAAGATATTTTGAAGGTTGGTATTATAAACAAGTTACTAAAGATGCCAATTATACAATAAGTTTTATTCCAGGAATAAGTTATAACAAGGTAGATCCTCATTGTTTTATACAATATATTATTTGTAATGAAAATAAAAAACTATCTTCTTTCTATTTTAAATATGATTTGTCCGAATTTTCATACCAGAATTCTCCATTTTCAATTCAGATAAGCCAATCAACTTTTAGGGGAAAAAGTATCAATATCAACCTTGAAAATTCTCAAATAAAAGTAAAAGGAACCCTTACTTTTGAAAATTTAGAACCTTTAAATGTTTCTTTATTTAATCCAAATATAATGGGATTTTTTAGTTATATTCCAAAAATGGAATGCAATCATCATATAATAAGTATGAATCATAAAGTTTTAGGTAGTTTAATCATAAATAATAAAATTCTCGATTTAAATGATGGTTTTGGGTATATGGAAAAGGATTGGGGGAAATCTTTTCCAAGTGAATACATATGGCTTCAATGCAATAATTTTAGAGATTCAAAAGTAAAAATTGCCTTTTCGGCTGCTAATATTCCCTTCTTAGGTATAATTTTTAAAGGCTTTTTTTGTTCCTTATTAGTTAATGATAAAGAATATAGATTTGCTACCTATAACAGGTCAAAACTAAAAATTAAAAATGCTAAAGTTGGTAAAACAAATATAACGCTAATTAAAGGGAATCTTGAACTAAATATTTTAGCCACTGTTAATGAAGTTCAAACTCTTGCATCACCAAAAGATGGGGTTATGAACAATTCCATAAAGGAAGGGTTAGCCGGAAAAGTTTCAATCATACTTAAAGATATCAAAACTGGGTATGAACTAATTACTACTGGTGAAAATGCTGGTATTGAAATTATGATGGAAATCTAATAATTGTTTTAATTATTTCAAAGGGAATGCATATTTTGAAAGAAAAACAGGGTGTTCTTCATTAAATAAAACTCCACTCAATGATTCTTGATAGTATATATCTCCTAGTTCAAGATTATTAGCTTTAGAATATTCTTTTACACTTTTGATGATATTATCTTCATGAATAAAATCAGTGAAAACGTAAGTAACTAGATATTTGCCTTTTTTTATAGTTTTACTTCCCTTTCCCGGAGAAATAAGAGTTGAATAGGTTCCATCATAGGTATTAATAGTTCCATTTTTATCATATTTGATATCAGAAAAGGATCCATAATTTCCAACCGGATAGGTGGCTATAAGATTATTTTGTTTAATTATTTTATTAAGTGCAATTAAAGCTTTGCTATAGGTCTCATAAGAAGTGACTTTTTTCTCAAGAACAGCAATAGGTTTTTGTGGAAACTCTTTAACAATGAACTTTCCAATATTCTTTAAAGCTATTTTTATTTCAGTTTTTTCATACTTTAAAACATCCCTTCGTTCGGTTAATTCTTTTATTTTTATATTTAGTTTTTTTTCAGTTTCATCTATTATTGAATATAAATAATCTGGAGTTTTGTCTTTTAAAAGTGTCTTTATTTTTTTTAAAGGTATTTTGGATTGTTTCAAAGAATCAATCAACAAGTAGGTTTCATACTGTGAAAAGGAATAGTAACGATAGGAATTTTTATCTTTAAAAGAAGGTTTCAGTAAATCAATTTTATCATAGTAGAGAATTGTATCCCTTGAAGTACCACACATCTTTGCAAATTCACTTATAGGAAAGTGCCCAATCATATTTAATCCCCCCCCTTGACTGTGGAGTTACTCCATACTCTATAATTGTTTTAAGAAGTTAACAATAGGAAAAGGTCTGGTGATATAATGGATAACCAATTAACAATAAAATTAACAAGTCGAGCTTTACTAAAAAAAACAGGTCCATCTATATGACTAATGGTTTTCACTTCTTTTTATACTGTTGTTGATAGTCTCTTTATTACTAATTTTGTTAGTACGACAGCTTTAGCTGCTATAAATATTAGCTTTCCAATAATTAGTTTGTTAACTGCCCTCGGTTTTATGCTTTCTTCTGGAGGAATGGCTTGGGTTTCCATTAAATTGGGAGAAGGAAAAAAAGACAAAGCTATAAAAGATTTTTCTTTAATCATATATTTTGGCTTTTTTGTTATTGCTGTTTTGGTAGCTATTATTTTGCCCTTTATTGATCCACTTATTAGAATGCTTGGAGCTAAAGATGCTGTTCTCTTTAAATATACGAAAGATTATTTAGTTTTACTTCTTATAATGAGTCCTGTTTTTATTCTTCAAATACTATTTCAAAATTTTCTTTTAGTTGCAGGAAAAGGTAAATTAGCTTTGGTTTTAACTATTAGTAGTGGTTTAGCTAATATTGTCTTTGACTATTTATTTATCGTAGTTCTTAAAATGGGAATAGTTGGGGCTGCCCTTGGTACGGGAATTGGTTATTTTGTAACTGCTATTTATGGTTGTGTTTTTTTCTTGAAGAATAAGAATGGACTTCATCTAGCAAAACCATCACATGATTTAAAAGTAATTACTGGAACCATGGGTAATGGAATAAGTGAAATGGTAATTAACCTATCAGTTGCGGTTACTACCTATTTTTTTAATTTTCTAACTTTAAAATATATTGGAACTGATGGAGTTGCTGCCATTTCAATTATTATGGAATGTCAATTTTTATTTTCTTCAATTTTTTATGGTTTTGGTATGGGGTCTTCTCCTTTGATTGGATTTGCATGGGGAGCAAAGAAATATAAATATACAAAGAATCTTTTAAAACTTTGTTTTAAAATTAACATCCTTTTTTCAGTTATTATGTTTGGAATTTCATTTGGAGGAGCAAATATAATAACAAGATTATTTTGTAAAATTGATAATCCTGTATATGGTATTACAACCTATGGTTTAAAGCTTTTCTCAATTAGTTTTCTATTTAGTGGAATATCAGAGTTTACCTCAAGTACTTTTACCTCTCTTGGAGATGGGAAACGTTCAGGGTTTATTGCTTTTTTAAGATTATTTGTATTTACTGTTTTATTTTTAACAATTTTTCCAGTATTATTTGGAATAACTGGAATCTGGTTAGCGGTTCCAGCAGCTGAAACGGTAATGCTATTAATAAATATAGGCTTTTTATACAAATTAGCCAAAAGATTAAATGTTCTTCATAGGAACAAACAAATTGGGATTGATTAATAATACTATTAAACTTACTTTTTTTGTATTATAACAAAGTAGGAGTTAAATATGGAAAAATATGAATATAATTTCACTGTAGATAAAATTGAGATGCTATTAGATGGGAAAAAAATTGCCAAGCTCACTTTAGTTAGAAAGAGTAATGATGAGATAGATTTAATAAAATTATTTGTAGATCCTGAAATGAGAGGGAAGGGAATTGCTGGTATTTTTATGGAAAAAGTTGCAACTTATTTTAAAAATAAAACCATAACTCCAATTTGTTCTTATGCATACTCTTGGTATAAAAAACATCCTGAATATTCGGTTAAGTTTCCTGAAGATGGGCCTGTTTGTTCTTTAAAATAACTTAATTTATAAATCTTTTCTTGGTTTAGAAGTGGAACCTCTTTTAACTAAATCAACATCTAAGACTAAATGTTGATTTAATTCGTTTTTTCCTGAGATTCTATCAATTAACAACTTTGCAGCAACTTTGGCTTTTTTATCAATATGTTGATCTACGGTAGTTAATTTAGGGTAAGCCAAACTACTTAGCAATGTATTATCAAAGCCTGTTACCGAAAGATCTTCGGGTATAGAAAATCCCATGTCTCTGGCACCTTCAATTACTCCTGAAGCGCTAAAATCTGCTGTAGTTACAACTGCTGTTACTTGTCTTTTTTTTGCAATGTCTCTTCCAGCTACAATTCCACTATCATAATCTGGAAGTACTTTATAAACATAATTTTCGTTTAAAGGTATTCCCGCTTCTTGTAATGCCTGAATGTATCCTTTATAACGAGCCATTACCAAGTGGTTATTTTCATAATTACCAACAAAAGCAATTTTTTTATGCCCTAATTCTATTAAATACTTGGTTGCTAGATATATTCCCTTTTGGTCTTCTATATTAATGGTTAAACCATCAAAAGTTGGATGGGAAAAATCTAAATATACCAAAGGTATTTTAGCTTCTTTTTTTAGAATTTCAATTTCTTTTTCAAAATAGGGATAAACCATTATTGCACCATCAAGATTCCAGTTATCAATGAAGGAACAAACGGCTTCAACAGTATCAATGCTTCTCAGCATGGAGTAATAACCTTTTTCTCTGAAATATTCTTCAAATATTCCAATCATTTCGGATAAGTAAGGATTCAAAAATAAATTAATATTTTTTTGGTTTTCAACTAATGGAACAAAAACTGCAATAATCTTAGAAGAAGGACTCGATAAACTTCTTGCATTTAAGTTAGGTGTATAATGAGTTTCTTTAATAATTTTGTTAATTTTTTCCGCAGTAGCTTTGGAAACTTTTTTAGTTTTTCCATTAATTACATTAGAAACAGTCATGTTACTAACACCGGCTTTTTTCGCAATTTCTACTATTGTCATTTTTGTTTTTCCATAAATCAATGAAAGCTTAAAGGGAAAAATCTTTATTGTCAAGAAAATTTAAAACAAAAAAAAGCTTGACGTTTAAGGTTAAACCATTTAGAATATTTTTGTAACAAAAAGGAGAAAATAAATGAAAAAAATTTGTGTTATTTTATTAGTAATGTTATTATTAACTATTCCTCTTTTCGCTAATGGTGGGGTTGAAAAAACATCTGAGGTAAAAGGGGAAATGGAAACAGAAAAGGCTGTTACTTGGGGAGTTAATACTTTTGGAGAAAATGTTAAATATGATCCAGACGTAGTAATTAATAAAGGGGAACCTATTACTTTAGATTATTGGATTTGGACTGATGATGCATTATTTACATCAATTGTGGAAGCTTATTCAGCTGTTCATCCAAACGTAACAATCAATGTCATTAGTAACCCATATACAGATTATTGGACAAAACTACCTTTGATGCTCAAAGGTAATAATGGGCCAGCATTATTTAATATTCATAATGCTTTTGAAGCTAATTTTATGAATTATGCAGCTCCTTATGACATCGACATTGATGAAATAAAAGCTGATTTTGACCGTGTAGAAGCTCATGAAAAGAATGGAAAAGTTAATTATATTGATATCGGTTTAATGACTTCTTCAGTATATTATAATAAAGATTTATGGACTGCTGCAGGATTGATTGATGCTGATATTCCTACAACTTGGGATGAATTCAGAGAAGTTGCAAAAAAACTTACTATTTGGAATGGTGATAAGCTAGTACAGGCTGGACTTAATATTAATGGATGTATTGCCACTGATATTATTATGGGACTTAACTACCAGAAAGGTCAAACAATGTTCACTAAAGATGGCAAAACTTGTATCTTAGATAATGACGTACAAAAAGAAAACCTACAAATGGCCTATGACTGGTACAATGTTGATAAAGTTGGATCAGAAGATTTTGGAGACAATGGATTTGATAGTTTTGGTCAAGGCTTAAGTGCGATGACTCTTGGTTGGGGTTGGAGAGGTAGATATATTGAATACTTCTTCCCTGAAATGAATTTTGATGTTTTCCAAATTCCTACTTTTGATGATAATCCAGTTGGAATTGATAGAGTTAATGCAGAAGCTTGTTTTGGAGTTAACAAAAATGCCTCAGCTGAACAACAGGCAGTTGCTCAGGATGTTGTAAGATTCTATCTTGCAAATGATACACTACAAAAGAGATTTAACACTTATATGAATACCTATCCTACTAAAAAGTCAATTCAGGAAGATTCTGATATTTTAAGCGTAAAAGCTTGTAACGTATTAGCTCAGAATGCTGACCAATATGTATATCCAGGTGCTATGCCACAGACAGTAGAAGACAATTGTAATATTTGTGCACAGAATATTTTTTATAATGGTATGTCAATAGAAAAAGCTCTTAAAATTTGTGAAGATGCTATAAATGATGATTTACTCGGTACAGACTTTGTTGCTGTTGAAAATCAGTTTGTAAATTCAGATAGATTTACATACTAATTCAATTTAAGAATGGCTTCCTTTTTGGAGGCCATTCGTTTATCCTTGTATCTGGAGTAATTTATGAAAAAGAAGAACCCACTTCAAAGTAATAGCGAAATATTGCTAAGAAATATTGTAGTAGGTGTTATGGTTATTTTTTTTATGGTGTTTTTGGTAATTCCTTTAGCAATAGCACTAGTAGGTAGCCTTCACAGATGGAACCCTCTTAATGGAAATTATAAATATTTAGGAGGTGAAAATTATTCACGTGTTTTCCAAAATGCTTTATTTTGGAAATCTTTACTTAGAACTTTTGAATTTTCAGCAGTTGTAATATTTTTCCGATTAGCCATAGGGTTAGCCTTAGCTTATGCCATTTTTTCTAAATTGATTAAGCGGAAAAACTTTTACAGAACACTTTATTTCATTCCAGTAGTTACCCCATTAATTGCAATATCTTTTGTATGGAAATTTATGTACAATCCACAGTTTGGAGTATTTGCTCAAGTTTTTGGTTCTAAAATTAATTGGTTGAAAGACTCAAGAACAGCACTTTTTGCTATTGAAGCTATGACAATCTGGAAAGACACCGGTTATGCAGTAATTTTGTTCTATGCCGCTCTTTGTGGTTTACCTAAAGAACTTTTAGATGCTGCTAGTATTGATGGAGCTTCTTCTAAACAAGTTTTTAGATTTGTAACTCTTCCTTTATTAAAGCCAATGACCCTTTTTGTAGTAATTACCTCAATAATTACCTACTTACAGGCATATATACAGGTAATGGTATTAACTGAGGGGGGGCCAGGGACTGAAACCTATCTTTCTTCCTATCTAATCTTTAACCAAGCTTTTGTGAAGTATGGATTTGGATATGCTTCTGCTATGTCTTTTATACTATTTATAATAATTGCAGGACTCACTTACCTGGCATTTAAGGTAAGCAAAGATAAAGAGAAGGTAAGCATATGATAAATAAAAATACTATTTTAAAAAAAATAATCTTATTTATAGTAATGATAGCTATAGGAATTGTGACAATCTATCCTTTCGTATGGATGATTTCTTCTTCTTTTAAGCCAAATCCAGAAATTATTTTAGAAAATCAAACTTTCTTACCTAAAGAGCCAACAATTCAAAATTACGTAAGAGCCAATAAAGAGTTTAACTTCTTTAGATATTTCGTTAATTCAATATTTGTGTCTCTCGTTGTAACTCTTGTTGTAGTTTATACTAGCACTATTTGTGGTTATGTTTTTGCAAAATATCGATTTAGGGGAAGAAAAATATTGTTTTCTCTTGTTCTATCCACAATGATGATTCCTTGGTGTGTAACAATTATTCCTCGTTATTCCTTGATAGATTGGTTTGGGTGGATGGACACGTATAAAGCTTTGATAATACCTTTAGCCTTTAGTGGGTTTGGTATATTTTTGCTTAAACAATTTATTGAAGGAATTCCAAATGCAATAATTGATGCGGCAAGAATTGATGGAGCAAGTGAGTTTACAATTTTTCATAAAATTATTTTTAAAATGTCTAGAAGTGGAATAGCAAGTATTGCAATCTTCCAATTCTTATGGGAATGGGAAGATTTCTTATGGCCATATTTAATAATAAATACACCTGAAAAACAACTTTTACCTGTGGGTTTAAAGACTTTTTCAGGACAATACGAAACTGATTATGGTTCACTTTTTGCAGCAACAGTGTTTTCAGTTGTTCCTGTACTAATTGTTTATTTTATGTTCCAAAATCAGTTTATTGAAGGATTAGCATCGTCAGCAGTAAAAGGCTAAGGAAAAACAAATGGAAAATTTAGTAAGAAGCGGAAATTTTGTTTTCTACAAAAATATAAGAATATCAGTTTTAACTGATAGATTGGTAAGAGTTGAATATGACAAAAATAATCAATTTGAAGATCGAAATACACAAAAAGTTGTTAACAGAGATTTTCCCTTAGTTGAATATTCTGCAGAAGTAATAAATGGTTATATAGAAATAAATACCAAGGGATTTTACTTGGAATCAGATGGTAATAAACCGACTCCAAATGGATTGATGATATCAATTAAAGGTTATCCATTTCCTTTTGTTAAAGATTGGCATTATGGTGAAAAAATAGAAACTTTTGGAGGAACTGTTAGAACTCTTGATGGATGTGATGGTTCCTGTGAATTAGAAGATGGAATATTTTCAAAGGCTGGATACTCCGTAATAGATGATAGCGACTCTATGATTATCAATGATAATGATATCTTTCCAAGAAAGAAGGGTGGGGTAGATTTTTATTACTTTGGGTATGGACTTGACTATTTAGGAGGCTTGAAAGACTTTTATTTCCTTTGTGGTAATACTCCTCTTATACCGCGTTATGCACTAGGAAATTGGTGGAGTCGTTTTTATAAATATTCCCAAGAAGAATACCTAGATCTTATGGATCAGTTTAAAGAAGAAGCTATCCCATTTTCAGTTAGTGTAATTGATATGGACTGGCATTTGGTTGAAATTGATAAACAATACGGAAGTGGATGGACAGGTTATACTTTTAATTCTGAACTTTTTCCGACCCCAAAACTATTTTTTAATGAACTTCATAAAAGGGGATTAGTGACTGCTTTAAATGACCATCCAGCAGATGGTGTAAGAGCTTTTGAGAATGGTTATAAAGAATTTGCTAAAGAAATGGGAATAGATTTTGAAAATGAAAAAGCTATTCGTTTTGATGTTACTTCAAAAAAGTATTTAGAAGGACTTCAAAAATATATTTTGACTCCTTTAGAAAAATTAGGCGTTGATTTTTGGTGGATAGATTGGCAACAAGGAACTAACACAAGAATAGAAGGTCTAGATCCTCTTTGGATTTTAAATCAAACTCGGTTTAAAGCATCAGAAAAAGATGGGAAAAGGCCCATTATTTTCTCTCGTTACGCTGGCATTGGAAGCCATCGATATCCAATTGGTTTTTCTGGTGATACTGTTAGCAGTTGGAAAAGTTTAGATTTTCAGCCCTATTTTACCTCTACAGCTAGTAATGTTGGGTATACTTGGTGGAGTCATGATATTGGTGGGCATATGTTAGGTAGCCGTGATGATGAACTATCGCTTCGATGGTTACAATTTGGAGTGTTTTCTCCAATTATGAGACTCCATAGCACAGTTAATGAATTTATGGGTAAGGAACCTTGGAATTATCCTTTAGAAGTTTGTACTGTTATGAAAGATTTTTTAAGATTACGTCATAAATTAATTCCTTATTTATACACAATGAATTATAGAACAAGCATCGAAGGCGAACCTTTAATTCAACCAATGTACTATAAAAATCCCGGTAATATTCCCTCTTACTTTGTAAATAATGAATATTATTTTGGCAGTAGTATGATTGTTCTCCCAATTACCGAAAAGGAAGATTCAGAAATAAAAATGGCCAAAGTAAAAGCTTGGCTTCCGAGTGGTGATTTCTATGATTTTTTT
The DNA here is from genome assembly GCA_041672385.1 of Sphaerochaetaceae bacterium. Taxonomy (GTDB): domain Bacteria; phylum Spirochaetota; class Spirochaetia; order Sphaerochaetales; family Sphaerochaetaceae; genus JBAYZQ01. Next base: position 21,895 of record JBAYZQ010000018.1, read on the forward strand.
AATGACCTTCATTATACTGGAGATCGAAGTATAGAGATGCATAGGAGTTTTAGTAGTATCCCAGTCTTAGTAAAAGCTGGTTCAATTATTCCTATGACTGATGAAACAAATGCTTCAAACAATCCCAAAAGCTTAACTTTAAAGATTTATGGTGGGAAAAGTGGAAGCTTTACTCTCTATGAAGATGATGGACTAAATAAAAGTGTTTTTACAGAATTTATATTTGATTTTGATAAAGGTAAATTTACAATTTTACCGGTTTCAAAAAATGAAGAAGTTCTTCCAATAACCAGAAATTATAAATTAAAGTTTGTAGGAATAGAAAATCTGGATGAAATCCTGCTGAAGAATGTTGAAACCAAAATTGGTAAAACGCTTGAATTAGGCAAACTTAAAGTTAAAAAAAATGATTACCAGCGTAGAATTAAAAAAATAGTTAATTTTGCTCAAATCGATTTTGGTAAAAAAGATAGTATTTCAAATATTCTAAATAAGGAAACTGATAAAACTAGAATAATATCTCAATTGATTGCCACTCAAATAAGTGTTAATTTACTTTCAAGTATTTGTGAAATACTTTTAGCTGAATAACAACTTTATGATGGAACAGTAAAAAACAAGTATTCTTTAGTTTTTATGACCTATTTCAGGCGTTTTTTGAGTAGGTTAGTAGAAAATAATTTCATTAATATATTAAATTCTTAAGGTTTTTATTATTTCAAGATTTATTATAATTTTTAATTTTAGCTTATATATTCAAGTTAGAAGCTTGGAATGAAAATGAAAAAATCTTTATTTTATGTTTTCATTGAGTTATAATTTTTTTTATGAAGAAAAGGATAAAATACAAATTTGCTTTAGATTGTGATTTGAATGAAATAATAAATATTGAAAATATAACAGCGGAGAGTAGACATAAAGTATATAAATGTATTTCTTGTAATCAGAGTCTTATACCTAGGTTAGGTAAAATTAAAGTTCATCATTTTGCCCATAAAAAAGAAAGTGGTTGTAATCAGGAAACTTATCTTCATGAATTAGCAAAAATAACATTATTTAAGTCACTTAAGAAACACATAAAAAATAAAGAACCATTGTATTTAAAGTCAAAGTCTGGTGAAGTATGTGATAGTCTTGATTTAGATGGTCCTTGTATTTTTAATAGTAAAATAATATTTATTGATATTTTAAAATATTATTGTAAAGTTGATATTGAAAAAAAATACGAGAATTTTATAGGCTCAATCACAAAAGTTGTGTGTTTTTAGATATTTTATGGGAGGATGGATTTCTTACATAGTTTTTTCTGCTTGCATCAAAGAGTTTTAAAAAGAAATAATCATCATCAGGATAGCCGTATCCTTG
>JBAYZQ010000019.1:0-22455 GCA_041672385.1 Sphaerochaetaceae bacterium
TTAGGTTCTTTGACTGTTTTGGTTACTTTAGGTTCTTTGACTGCTTCAACTATTTCAACTGTCTCAACTGGTTTGATTGCTTCAACTATTTCAACTGTCTCAACTGGTTTGACTGCTTCAAAAGCTTTAACCATTTTTGGAGGTTTAGGTCTTCTAACAACAGTTCTTTTAATTTTTAAAACTTTCCTAATGACCTCTTCCTCTTCTTTTGACCCTTCATTATCTTTATGTCTGATAAGAAAACAATAGTGAATTTTAGGATTTCTTTCAAAATCCTTTCCTATTGTATGTTCAGATATATCTTCAACTTTAAAAATTTCTGAAAGATATTCATCAAAAGCAAATTTTTTGAAATTTGTTGAGAAAATTAATAAACCCTTGCTTGAAAGATGTCCCATACAAGCTTTTACCAACCTACTATGATCATATTGAACATCAAAAACTTCTCTGTCTTTACTATTAGAAAAAGTTGGTGGATCACAGAAAATAAGATCATATTTGTCGAAAGAAGAACTAAGATAGTTAAGACAATCATCTCTATATAAGAAATGATTCAAGGAAGTAAATCCGTTAATTTCTAGGTTCTTCTGTGCCCATGAAAGATAGGCATTTGAAGAGTCAACACTTACGGTGCTTAAAGCCCCTCCTGCTGCAGCATAAACAGATGCTGTACCAGTATAACAAAATAGATTTAAAAATCTTTTATCTTTAGAAAGGGCTTGGATTAATGTTCTTATCGGCCGATGATCAAGGAAAATACCTGTATCAAGGTAATCTGTAAAGTTAACTCTAAAAGAATGAGCATTTTCATGAATTATATAAAACTCACCATTTGCTTTAGAGCTTTTATTGTACTGATCATTTCCCTTTTGCATAGTTCTTTGTTTTACATAAATATTATCAATATCTATTCCCGTTACTCTCTCAGTTGCAAGAATCAATTCATCAAGGCGTTTTTGAGCATCTTCAACTTCAATTGTAGAAGGTGCTGCATATTCTTGAAGATTTATCCATTTATTTTCATAAACATCAATTGCAGCAGAATACTCTGGCATATCAGCATCGTAAATTCTATAACAGCTAACATTCTCAGCTTCCATGTCTTTTTGTAAAGCCTTAATATTTTTTGTTAGTCTATTAGCTGCCATTTGAGCCCCATCTGAAAGTGGAGTATTTAATCTTTCTTCTTTTTTATTAATTGCCTTATCAATCATCTCAGCTCTTTCAGCATCTGTATAAACATAGTAATGAGCTAACTGACATTCTAGGCCACCATTAAAAAGTGTATTTGTTCGATAAGGTTTCATATCAACATAACTTAAAAGGCTACTATCGGCGCAAAGAATAGAAATATGCCATCCACCAAAAACCTCAACAAAATTAATTCCACTTTGTTTATATAGATTCTTAAGATAAGCTGAATCACAATCAAGTCTATGACCATAAGGAGGATCAGTAACAACTGTTCCAGTTTCAGCAATTTTATCTGCTTTGGTAATTTTTGTGAAATCCTTACATTCAAATTCAATAAACTGGTCCATTCCAGCAGCTTTTGCATTCTTTTTTGAAATCGCAATTGCCTCAGGATCAATATCCCAACCATAAATTTTATTCTTTGGAACAATTTGAGCATTCTCAGCTTCTTCAAAAGCTTCTTTCCAGATTGCTTCATCATGAAAAGGTAACTTATAAAAGGCAAAACGGTTAGGATCAATCAATCCAGGAGCTGAGTTTGACAGCATCAATGCAGCTTCAATACAAATTATTCCACTACCACAAAACGGGTCTAATAGAACTTCATTTTCGTCTTCTTTTCTCCAAGGACTTCTTGAAATAACAGTACTAGCTAAAAATTCGGCTAAAACAGCTGTAGTTTGAGCTTTTCTATATCCACGTTTAGCAAGTAATCTTCCTGAAAAATCAGCATAATATGAAACTGTATTTCTATTAACATGTAAATGAAAAACCAAATCTGGATTTTCTCTATCAACATTTGGTCTTTCACCTTCAAAATTACTTTTAATTCTATCTACTATTGCATCTTTCAAACGAACAGATGCAAAATGAGAATTTCTAATCCAATAACAATCAGTTACAGTTTCAGTAATTGCAAAAGTAACCTCAGGGTTAATCCAATTTTCCCAAGCAAGAGAAGCTGAATGCTCATAAAAAGTATCCATATCTTCAATTTCTTCTTGATGAAACAATACCAAAAGTCTGGTCGCACTTCTTGACCATAAACAAAAATTATAAGCAGTTTTCAGGTCTGCTTTAAAAAAAACTCCACCGGAGCTAAGCTTTACATCATCTGAACCAGCCGCCCTAGCTTCTTTTTCTACTAAATCATTTTGATTAGCTGATGCAGTAGCAAAAAAAATCATCTAAATATCTCCTTTACTTCACTTTTTTCAAATGAGTAATCCGTTCCACAGTTAAAACACTTAACTTTTAATGGAAATTTGTTATCTTCAAATATTGCTTTCTTTTCTTCTTCAGGCAATCCTTTTAAGAATCCTTTAAAGTTATCTCTTAGACAGGGACAATAAAACATTACAGGTTTAGTATCAAGGTACTTTGGTTTTAAAGAAGCAAAGTTTTCTTCAATATAATCTCTTATATCAATTCCCTCACTGATACTCTCTCCAATTGGAGGTAAACCTTTAACTAAAGTTTCAAGTTTAGCAATAAACTCTTCACTACATTCTGGCATTAGTTGAACAAAAAATCCACCAGCACCAAAAATTTGACCATTTTTATTTGTTTTTATATCAATAGCAAATACAGTAGGAGTTTGTTCACTTTTTTGGTAATAAACTGCCAAGTTTTTAGCAAGAGAACTGTATTCCATCATGACTTGACCAGAAAAAGGTGTCTTATACCCCTCTAAGAGTTTAGTAATAGTCAAAAAACCAGGACCATAAAGTTCATCCATAGTTGGAGGTTCTTCTTTATCCCAAGGAATTGGATTATTGTTAAGATACCCTCTAATAGCACCATTAGCCCACGCTTCCACAGAAATTCCCTTAATTGGTCCACCACATTCTATATTAAGCTGTATTCGGTCTTTTTCTTTTATGTTACTTGAAATCAAACTTCCAGCTATATAACTTTGACCAAGTATGTAGCTTTCAAGAGGTCCTAAAGAGAAATTAGCTTTTACCTCGTTTAACATCGTAGTACAATTATTTACAACAAGCCTTGCCTGTCCATCTGAAAGAGTAAATATTTCTTTCCTGTCTTTTCCAATTTTCTTTAACTGATTTAATATATTATTATCTGTAATTTTTTTCTTTTCCATAGCTTTAATAGATTAGTCAAAGTATTGCTTTATATCAATAGTATTAACGGTGTTTATTATATTTCAGTCAGGTAAAAAGAGTTAAAACATTAAGCTTTCGCTTAGAGGACCCATAAAAAAATGTATTAATTATTTTTATAAAGATATTTGATTAAAATTATTATTATGTTAAAATATAAGTGTTATTTTTTTTATTAGGAGCATTTATGAATAATTTTATTTGGCATTGTCCAACAAAGTTAATTTTTGGGAAAGACACAATACAAAACACTGGAAAAGAAATTTCAATTTTAGGTAAAAAAAAGATTTTAATTGTTACAGGTGGAGGTTCTGTAAAAAGAAATGGAATCTTTGATACTGTAATTAAAAGTATTGAAAAAGAAAACATTGAATTCGTAGAATTAAGTAAAGTCCAACCAAATCCTCTTTATGCTCTTGTTGAAAAAGGCATTGATATTGTTAAACAAAACAATCTTGATTTTATTCTTGCTGTAGGAGGTGGTTCTGTCATCGACACTGCAAAAGCAATTTCTATAGGTTGTTGTCTAGATAAAGGTCAAGATTTATGGGAAGACATTTTTATGAAGGAAGGAGTTAATATAACAAAAACTCTAGGTGTAGGAGTTATCCTTACCATTCCTGCAACTGGATCAGAAATGTCTACAAGTACTGTAATTACAAACATTAAGAAAGGTTTTAAAAGAGGTTATAATTCTATTTTAAATTATCCTGTTTTTTCAATTCTTGATCCCGAGGTCTGTTATTCACTTCCAGCTTATCAAACAGCTTGTGGTGCTAGTGATATTTTAGCTCACCTAATGGAACGCTATTTTTCTAATACCAAGAATGTTGATGTTTCAGACCGTTTAATTGAAGCTGATATGAACACAATTTTAAATTATGGACCTTTGGCTTATAATAATCCTAATAATTACGATTATCGAGCAGAAGTAATGCTTGCTGGAACAATGGCTCATAATAATATGCTCAGCTTAGGTAGACAACAAGATTGGGCAAGTCATTGGTTGGAACATGAACTTAGTACCATGTATAACGTTGCTCATGGTGCGGGACTTTCAATTATTTTCCCTGCTTGGATGAAGTACTGTTGGAAAGAAAACAAAATGAGATTTTATCAATTTGCTACTAGAGTAATGGGAATTAATCTTAGTTTGGAAAACGACGAAAGAGTCGTTGAATCTGCAATACTAAAACTTGAACTATGGTATAAGAGCATGGGTTTACCAACCCGTTTAAAAGATATTGATGTAAAAGACAGCAAAGATTTTGAACTTATGGCTACAAGAGCTTTAAGTGGAGAAAGAATTTTTGCTGGACATTTCAAGCAATTAGACCATCAGGATATTATTAACATCTATAATTTAGCTTTATAACCTTGACGATTAAATACTTTGACATGTATTATTATCTAACGTAGTCATTTATGATCAGGAGGATTTAAGTGAAGAATGACCAGATGCAGTTTTGTATTGATTTTATTCGATTCAATCAAAACTCAGAAGGATTTGATTTAGATGAACAAACTGAAGAGGTTTTAAGACAGATTCTGGATGATGAAATTAGTACAGATAATGCTGTTGAAGATTATATTGAAAAAGAAAAACTAGAGACAGTCTTTAAACCCTTATCAGATAATAGTGTTTTTTATCCTAACAAAAGTATACAAGTAAACTATTTTAATATAAAAGATAAAAAAAAGTTGAAAAAGATAGAAAACCATATTTACCCGCTTCGATTGGCTGAAATACTGAAAAATGAAAAGCCCACTAAGTTTGATTTTGAATTTCTAAAAGATTTACATTCTTCCCTTTTTGGTGATATTTATCCCCACGCAGGAGAAGTAAGAACTTTTTCTGCTTCAAAAAGAATTGTTTTTTGTCAACCAGAATTTATTGAAAACATGAGTATTACTCTTTTCAAAAAACTTCAAAATGACCGTTACTTGACTAATAAAGATAGAAGAAGTTTTATAAATGATCTTGCTTACTATATGGGAGAAATGGAAGCTTTGCATCCATTCACAGACGGAAATGGCAGAGCCACTAGAATTTTCTTCCATTTTCTTTCTCTTCATGCAAACTATCAAATTCAATGGTTTGAAATAGATCCTGACGACCTTCTTGAGGCTGATATTAGTGCCATCGATGGAGAATATCAACTTCTTGTTGATGTTTTAAATGATGCTATTTTGGATGATTAATTAATACGATTTTGCAAACTGAAAAGTAATCCCCATAACTTGCTGATTTTCAGAAGGTGTATAACTCGCGTTTAATTTTACAAATGTAAGCAAATTTTCATTTAATTTAACCCCTAAACCTAATTCCATTGTACCAGAAAGTAAAATTTGGCTAAAATCAAGTTTTACAGTCTGCTGAAAACCAAAATTAACCTCAAAAACTAAATCTGAACCAGAATACCATGTAAAAGAAGGGCCTTCACTAAATTGAAAATAAATTGAATCAGCTTCAAAAGAATCTCCAATTGCTCCCGCTTTAAGTACAAAACCACAACCTATGTTGTCTTTAATAATATTAAAAGCAGAAATAGATTTAAAACTAAAAAATACTTTTAAAGAACTAACGTTATCAACTTGAACCGAATTAATAAATCCAACATTTACTCCCCATTCGCTTCTATTTAGATAAGGTTTAATTGTTTTGTTTTTAACAGTTTCTACTTTATTTATTGCTTTAGTTTCTTCTTCTAAATTAACTTCAACTTCAGTTTCAGGAGCTTGTACATTAGTTTCTGAAACTGTATCTTGAGAAAACTCACTAGGTTCTTCTGAATACCAAGAATCCGTTGCTTCTTCACCAGTCCAATCGTCCCAAGAATTATCAAAAGATTCAAAAATTTCACTGATGGCCAAAGCACTTTCACTCCAAGTTTTACCATTATAAGATTGTTGAACAAAAAGAGTATGTTCAACATCTCCATCAAGACTATTAAAAGTTACACTATAAACATTGCTATCAACTACAGTCCAATTCTCTTCTAATTCTCCATCTAGTTGATATCTGAAATATTTAATATTCCAATCATCGGTTGCCCAATACCAAGTACCCGACACCTCAACTGCAAATAGAAAACCAGTAAAAATTAAAATTAAAAAAGTCAAAAGTAATGTTTGTTTTTTCATATCAACCCCTAAAAATGGCGATTATAATTCAAAAGAATACCTAGAGAAAGATTTTTCAAAACTGCATATCTAACCCCAATTCCGCCAAAAAGGCCAAAATCAGGATTAGAAAAATTAGAATTCAAAACAGCATCCTTTCCCCATGAAGAAGTAAGTCCTCCATTCAAGGCAATACTCCATTTTTTTTGTTTTCCTAAACGAACTGAGATATCAAGACCAAACTTTGCAGTCAAAGCAGTTTCAGCAGGATCTCCAGATTCAAGCACTAAAGAAGGAGAATAAATTATGCCAAACAAATAACCAAAACCTAATCTAGAATCTTTTTGATAGAAATCAAAACCAATTTCACCACCATAGGAAGTTCCAAAGTTAAAATTCGTTGGCCACCAAACATCATTAACATCTAAAGCCACCAAAGGACTTAGAGTCACAACAACAAGGTCCTTTTTCTCAATCACTTCAACAATGGCCTCTTTTTCAGTTTCTTCTTCCACCTTTTTCGGAATTTCTACAACAGGTTTAGACATCAACTCTGTTGACTTTGAAACACTTGGTCCCCAATTCTCACCATCATAAGACATCTGTACATAAAGAGTATGAACTGAGGAGTCCATATCATCATAAGAAACTTGAGTTTGATTTTTATCAACTACAGTCCAATTATTATCATCTTGATTTTCAAGTTGATAACGAAAGAAATTAACCTTCTCATCCGAAGTACTCCAAGTCCATTTATTTGAATAACTGGCGGCAAAAAGCACTGTAAAAGCCGAAACCAAAAGTAATAATACTAAAATTATTTTTTTCACAAAATTCTCCTAAAAATGATGGTTGTAGTTACACTTTAAACCAAGCATTAAATTATCATTTATTACAAATTTAATTCCACCTCCAACAAAAGCTCCAAGAACTGGAGAGGCAAAATTTGTATTTAAAATATCAGTTTTACTCCAAGAAACTAAAAGTCCTAAATTGCTTGTAAGGAAGAAATTTTTCTCTTTACCTAGAGCATATGATAAATCCAAACCTGTTTTTAGACCAAAGTACATATCAGCAGTTTCACCAACTTTTAGAGCAGCATTAGGATTAAAATTCAACCCAACAACATACCCTAAAGCGAATCTTTTTGTACCATTGAAAAAATTCTGGGAAAAATCAACCCCAAAAGAAGGTATTAAGTTTTGGAAACCCCAATCTCTAACTTCATTAAACTCAAAGGAGAAAGACAAACAACTTGTATTCTTAAGTTGTTTTACTGTATTAACTTCAAGATTATTTACAGTACCCATTAATTCTTCTTTTTCCACTAATGCTACTTCAGGGCCATCAACAGGGGGAGCTTCTTTAGATTCAGTTTCAGTTATTAAAGAAGTATCTAAAACTACCTTCTTATTGTTGTAACGATAATACCAGTCGTACAATGCTGGAGTAACTTGGTTTTCTATATCTTCTATATTCATCTTTTTAAGATAATCAGGATAGGTTATTATTAAACTATCCTCTGTAAGGCTATAAGAATAATCAGCTGGATTCAACTTGAAATTATCTATCATATAACCAATCAAAGATTCTAAAGCATCACTCGAAACAGCTTTATCACTACTAATTTTTACAATCTCTGAGTTAACCATTAGTTTAACAAGATAATCTCCCAAAGCATATTCTCTATTTAACAGAACAGGTAAAACTACAGCCTTAGTTTCTTCGGTTTTAGGTTTATTATAATCTACATACCAAGTATGGAATAAAGGTTTTATAGTATCCTTTATATCTTGAAGATTTAAACTATTAATATATTCAGGGTACGAAATAACAATACTGTCTAAGTTATAAGAGTAAGTAAAATCTTTTATTTCTAGATTAAGATTTTCTAACATATATTTTGAAAGCGACTGGAAAGCAGGCAGTGAAAATCCTTTATCACAAGTTATAGTAGCAGTGTTATCTTTTACCTTTAGAACAAAACTACATCCATTTTCAACAATTTCTGTTTGAAAAGTAGGAGACAAAGTTTTTATTTCAGGTTTTAAATCAGAGCTAGGAATATTTGTAACCTCTTCTACAGCAGGCGTTTCATCTACTTCTAATTTGTTATATTCTACATACCAAGTATGGAATAAAGGCTTGATTGTATTTTTTAAATCTTCAAAATCCATAGAATTAAAAGATTCAGGATAGGTAAAAATAACACTGTCAGAAGTAAAACTATAAGTAAAAGCCTTTTCTTTATAATCAAGATTTTTTAACATGTAAGCTGAAAGCGACTGGAAAGCAGGTAGTGAAAATCCTTTATCACAAGTTATAGTAACTGTGTCATCTTTTATTACCATTACAAAGCTACATCCATTTTCAACAATTTCTGTTTCAAGAGTTAAGGGAACTTTGGCTGTTACTGAATCTGATACAGGTTCAATTACGGATTTAGCCTTCATTGTTTGCCATTCATCAAAAACTGAATTAAAGAGCATTTTCAAAAGACGAACATCTGATTCATAAAAAGAATCAGGGGCTTCTATAACTACTTTATTAGAATCAAGACTTAGGTTAAATTGAGAACTATCAATTTTAGTTTTCTTTACAAAGAAAGTAAAAAAGTCTTTTAAACTTTCTTTATCCATTGATTGGCTTAAATCCACTGTAACTTTATTTTTTTCAAATAGAAGATTTAAATCCACTTTATCCAACTCTAACTTAGCCGTAAAAAACAAAGCTTTCTTTGGAATTAAAATTACACTAGGTTTACTCCAAACCCAACCATCATAGGTAGTTTCAATGTAAAAATCATGTTCTTTGCTGGTATCAACTTCAAAATAAATTTTATTTTTATCCCCATCAAGTTGGGTCCATCCATCATTACTTAGTCCATCCAATTGATAACGTGAATACAAAGGAGAGTACTCAATGTCTTCCCAATTCCAAGAAATCATTACATCAGAGGCTGAAATGTTACAAAATTCTATCGCAAGTAATAAAATTAAAACAACAACAGATTTCTTACTCATACTTAGCTCCTTTCTTATTTGTCATCACCAATAGCTACAAATCCCTCACCTACTACTTTATAGGCATTTTGAACAATCATAAAGGCCTCTTTATCCTCTTCATTAACAATTGACGTCAAATAATTAATTTTATTATTATAAACTACTGTCATTATAACAGGTCTTTCCATTCCACTATACATTCCTGTTCCTGATAGTATCGTTCCTCCATGTTCAAGTTCTTCTAGAATTCTCTTCTGAATAATCTTGTTTTTCTTACTTATTATAAAAACGGTTTTAGCATAGTTTTGAAGGCCAGAAAGGACAACTCTATCTATCATAATTCCAGTTACGTAAACAGTTATTATTGCATATAAAGCATTAGTAATACCAAATACAAAAATAGAAGAAAAAATAACCAAGCCATCAATTAGCATCAAAGAAGTCCCCAAAGTAAGAGAAGTATATTTTGCAATTACTTGAGCAATAATATCTGTACCACCAGTGTTTGCTCCACTTTTCATTACAAAACCCATACCAACTCCTGCAACAACCCCACCATAAAGAGCGCTGAGAAGAACATTCAAAGAATCAGAATAATTTAAGAAGCCTTCAGTACCAAAAATTTTATTTAAAAAGTAAATAAATCCAGATAACAAAATTGTACCAAGTAAAGACTTAAGACCAAACTTAGGTCCAAAAACTTTTGTACCTATAACAAAAAGAGGGAAACTAAGAACAAAAATCATGATACCTGGATCAAGATTTAAAGTATGAAAAAGTATAATTGCAATACCGCTTACTCCTCCGGCTGCAATTTTAGCGGGATTTAAAAAAAATACAACCGACAAAGCTGTAATAAAAGAGCCAAGGATTATGTATATATACTCAACAAATTTCAACCATTTTTTTTTCAACACTAAGATTTCCTATCTTTTCCAGAGAACTTCTGGATAATAACCAATATTAATTTTTTTGTTTAGATTAGTTCTAACAACTTCACGATCTTCTTTGTAAGTCATTCCAAACCATTTCTCATCGGTTGTAAAGAAAGAAATAGACCCTTTATTTTTAGTAACTATTTCACTTGAACAATTTGGAAGAAGAGATTCACCTTTTTCTGTTGTTATATTTTCTTTAATGAAACCATCAAAATAAGAACCAAAATAATTGAAAACTTCTGGAGTAAATCCGAAGAAGTTCATGGAAACCCATTCATCACCAGTTAAATCCACGTCTCCCTCAGGTAAATGTGAAACAATACTACCATCTAATCTGTACTCAATTTTTGTATTTTCTCTCATACTTACAAGAAGGTCATCTTTAACTTTACAAACCCCTCTAGAAACAGATCCAATTGGGCTCATGGTATTTTTTAGTTTATAACCAACCATTGAGTATTTTGTACTATCATTATCTATACTTGAAAGATAATTACCTAAAATACTGTAGGCCTCTCTTCCATAATAATCATCCGAATTAATAACAGCAAAAGGTGTTTTAACTTCCTTCTTGGCACAAAGAACTGCATGAACTGTACCCCAAGGTTTTGTTCTTCCTTTGCTAAGTTCTTTTTGTTTTTCTGTAAGCAAGGAATCTAATCCTTGAAATACATATTCAGCATCCATATTTCTGGCAATTCTATCAAACAATCTTTCTCTGAAATCTTTTTCAATTTCTTTTCTTATTACAAATACAACCTTTGAAAACCCACTCTTTTTGGCATCATAAACTCCAAAATCCAATAATGTTTCTCCATTTCTTCCTACTGAATCAATCTGTTTAACACCCCCATAGCGACTACCCATTCCGGCCGCCAATACTAGCAAAGTTGGTTTCATAAGCCCTCCTATTTATCATAATAAACTAAACTTTATAAAGTGTCAAAACAAAACACTAATAAAGATTGAAAAGCACTTATGTAAAAGAAATTGAGTCAAATTAATTTTTCATGAAAATTTTTATGGAATAGTAATTTCAAAGTATAAGTCAGAAGAATATTGTCCGGAAGGTATTTCATCAAATTGATTATACCCAAGACAAGCATAAATCTCACCATACTCCGGCTGACCCACCACTAATGCCCTTACATCTATTTTTTTAGCTCTATCAAATTGCATTATAGACTCAACATTTCCACTTCCATCATAAGTACAAACTGCAATTTCATAACCATATTTGGATCCAGTTACAAGATCGTCAATATTAAAAGTTTGTCCCTTTGGATAAACTGTAAGATGAGTATCTGCAATAGAATTGGAACTAAAAACGTAACTAGCTATAGGAATTTGAGACCCTGAGTCTCTTACGACATCAATATAAAGAGAGTCTCTTTGTGTAATTGTAAAATTATATGTCATTGGCATTATTCCAGTAATGCCCAAAAGGATTTCATTGGATACAACAGGAGCTTCACTAAAAACTGAAAAACTCAGTATTAAAACAATAATTATCATTGATAATTTCTTCATTAAAAGCTCCTTATATTTATAATTAGAATATAATATAATTTAAAACAACTGTCAAGAGTTATTATATACATAGAATTAATAAAGGTAAATTTGGGTATTGTTTATATACAATTGATTGTATTATATAATTTTAAACTTATGTCATATTACATCTATTTATTTCTAATTAAGAAAATTAAGTTCATTGGTTTAGTCAAGATAAATTTTAAGGTGGTGAGAAACAAAGTCAGCTAGATTATTTTCATTTAAAAATAAATATAATTTTTTGTATCTAATAATTCGGCTTCTTTAAGATCATGGGTAACTAATACGACAGTTTTGCCTAAAGATTGTCTTTTTACTATTTTAATTGTTTCTTCCCGAGTTTTATTATCTAAGCCTTTAAAAGGCTCATCTAAAATTAGAAGATCATATTCTGAAGCTAAAGCTCTAGCTATTGCTACTCGCCTTTTCATTCCTCCAGAAAGTTCTGCTACTTTTTGATTAATATTTTCTTCTAACCCGAGTTCAATAAGAAGCTGCGTTGCTAGAAAATTATCAACATTTGAGTCCATTACCATTTTAACATTAATAAGCGATGAAAGATTTTCACAAAGTCTATCTTCCTGAAATACTACACTTTTTTTTAATTGATCAATATTGAGAATTTTTCCATCATCTACAGTATCTAAATTTAAAAGTATTCTAATAAGAGTTGTTTTTCCTGATCCTGAAGGTCCAAAAAAACAATTTGTTATCCCACTTACTATCTTTCCTGAAAAGTTAGAAAACACTTTTTTATCTTGAAAGGATTTAGAAATACCATCAATAATTATATCTTTTATTTTTGATTCTTTTTTTTCTATCATTGTTCTAATCTCCTTTCAACTAAGGATAGTAGAAATAAAAAGATTTTCTCTAATATCATACTCACTAATACGATTGAAAGTGTCCAGGCAAAAAGATTTGGGGTGTCCAAGTAAACTTTTGATTGATATAAGCTTTCTCCAATAGAACCCATTGGGATTGCAATTACTTCTGCAGCTATTCCTGATTTCCAGGCTAGGCCAAGAGAGATTTTAAAAGCTGAAGAAAAGAAAGGTAAAACTTGAGAAAAATATATATAACGCAATTTTTTCCATTTTGTAAAACGAAATACAGTTGCCATCTCTACAAGATTATAATCTGTTTCGAAAATTCCTTCCAAAATATTCGTATAGATTATTGGTAATACAATTAAAAAAGAAATAATTACATTTAAATTCGATGAAGATACCCAGAGTAATACTAATATAATAAAAGAAGCAACAGGAATGGAACTAATAGTCTTCATGAATGGTTCTAGAAAAAGTCTAATTATTCTAGATTTAAAACTTAAGATTGCAAGGAAAATACCAAAAAATACGGCTGACAAAAATCCTATTGTTATCCTAATTACTGAAAAATATATAGATTTCCAAAAAGGAATAGTTATCGCTAATTGAGACAGTCTTTTTATCACAGCAATTGGGGAAGCGAGAATTATTTCACTATCAAGCACCATGGCAAAAATTTGCCATAGTGCTAACCAGATAATAGTAGGCCATAGCCTATTAAATTTAGTTTTTTTATCTTTCAAAATAGAAGGAATCATCTGGTAAAGAGCCTCCAACTGCCATCGGGTCTTGCTGGAAAAGTATTTCCAAATAACCCTTCAAAGAAGATTTCATTTCATCTCCTTCTATGCAAACTATATTACAATCAGGAATAGCTTTTTCGGCAATTTCTTTTGTAACTATTCCAAGATTACCAATCAAAACAGCTGCCTCAGCAGGATTATCGTTACAAAAATCCACTGAAGAATGATAAGCATCTAAGAAGGAAGCAACGGCTTCAGGATTTTCTTGAAGGAATTCTCTCTGACCCACAATTACTCCAGTTATCATTGTACTGTCTTTTTCAACTTCTTCCCAAGCTTTAGTAAGGTCAACAATTATTCTAGCTTCTGGAATTTTCATTAAAGCTGTTGTTACAAAAGGCTGTGGAAGCATTGCTATGCTATTAGGTGTTGTAGCAAGTTCAGTAAGGCATTCTGAATGTTCACTTTTCCACTCTATAGTCAAATCCTTTCCAGGAACTAAATTATTTGACTCAAGTATGAAATTAAGTGCATATTCTGGAGTTGATCCTTTTCCACTTGCAAAAATAGTCTTGCCTTTGAGATCTTGTATGGAATTTATTTCATTTCCATTTTCTAAGACATAAATAACCCCAAGGGTATTAATAGCAACTACCTGAAGCTTTCCACCTGTTTTTACATTTAAAACAGCAGCTAGGTTAGCTGGTACAGCAGCCAAATCAACCGTTCCTTTTACAAGTGCGGCGATGGCTTGGTCAGGAGCTCCGGTAAGAATATAATTATATTTATTTTCCGTTAATCCTAAATCACTGTCATTGTAAAGTTTTGCAAGTCCCATTGAGGTAGGACCTTTTAATGACAGAATATTTACTTCTGTTTTTGTAGAAACTAGTTGTAAAGTATCAGTAGTTTCAACCACTCCATTTGCCATTATTGGCAATAGACATACCATTAAAACCATTATAGCGATGATGATTTTTTTCATATTTTCTCCTTATGAATTAATTTGCTTCATTAAGCAAACCTTCAATTTTTTTTCTATTTAATATTAATAAAAGTTGTCCTTCATAACTAATTATTCTTTCCGTTTCAAGAGCGGATAATTCTCTGAATAAGGTAGCCTTGCTTATTGCAAGCAATCTTGCAAGTTTTGCTTTACTCATTTTTATTTGATCTAACGATTGGGAAGAGAGAAAATCTAAAATTTTAGTTCTCGCAGAATAGGAAGATAAAAGCATAATTCTTCCTATAAGAAATCTAATTTTATTATTGCATAATATTTTATATTCAATTTCAGCTTGTTTGTTTTCATTAATTGATGATTTTATTTTTTCTTTTTTTATGAATAAAAGGGTACAATCTCGTTTATTTTTTAAAAATGTACAAATTGGAATTTCTGAATACAAATCAGCAATACCAAAACACTGACCAGGTCCCAAAGTGTTGATAAGAATTTCTCTTCCTTCGCAATTAGTAGAATATACTTCTACCATTCCTTTACAAATGAGTACAACATAATCTTTAGGTTGTCTTTCATCCCAAATACTATCTTGTTTGGTAAACATTAATAATTCCAAATCCTTATCTTCTAACCCACAAACGGAAAGAAAAGGTGAAAAATCTAAATATTCTTTGGCCCTTATTTTTGTACTCATATCAATAATATAAGCTAAAAGAACAAACCTAACAATAGAAAAAGTCTTATATGAGACAGTTTTTAAAAAATTTCTAATCACCTAATAAATATTTAGTAAAGACAAAGGTAATTTTTTTCTTTGAAGTCACATTTTATGTTTTCATATTTCAAACACTATGATAAAGTTAATAAAAAGAAGATCATTCTAGACAATTATAATTCGAGGGGAAATACATTGATTAATTATTTTGAAGAAGGACAACTTGTAAAAACAAAGATTGTTGCAATTTATGGTGATACCATTTTTCTTGATTTAAATATGAAAAGCGAAGGTGTGCTAGACAGTGTTGAATTTGTTGGACCTGATGGTAAATTAACCGTCAAAGAAGGAGATACTATTAGTGCTTATTTCATATCTTCTGATCATGGTGAAATGCGCTTTACTACCAAGATTAGTGGTGATAAAGCCAACACCGCAGTATTAGAAAGAGCTTTTGAAACAAAAATACCAATTGAAGGAAGTGTAGAAAAAGAAATAAAAGGTGGATTTGATGTAAAAATTGGTGAAAGTAGAGCCTTTTGTCCATATTCACAAATGGGTTACCAACAAAAAGAAGAGCCAAGTTACTTTATTGGTAGAAACCTAACCTTTTTAATTCAAGAATTTAATAGAGAACAACACAATATTATTGTTTCAAATAGAGCTTTTATGGAAGCAAAAGAAAAAGAAAAGATAGAAAAGTTAAAACAAGAATTAAAAACAGGCATGACAGTTAAAGGAACGATAATAAAACTTCAATCCTTTGGAGCTTTTGTTGAAATACAAGGAATCCAAGCATTACTGCCAATTTCAGAAATTAAAGTTGGTAGAGTTGAAGATATTGAAAAAGAGTTAAGCCTTGGCCAAGAAATTGAAGCTAAAATTTTGAGTATTGATTTAGACCATAAAAGAATGTCTATTAGTTGCAAAGCCCTTCAAGACGATCCTTGGGATACAGTAGCAAAACGTTATAAAGTTGGAGGAAGGTATGAAGGTACTGTTTCAAAAATAGCTAACTTTGGTTTATTTGTAAATTTAGAACCTGGAATGGATGGGTTAATTTTTGTTTCAAAACTTCCTAACACAGGTGGAAATACCAATCTTGATAAAGTTTATAAAAAAGGTACTAAGATGCCAGTCCAGATAGATGAGATTGATACAGAAGCTCGCAGGATTGCTTTAAGTCCAACTAAATCAATTGAGGAAGAAGATGCAATTAATAAGTACATGGAAAGTCAAGATGACCTTGATAATGATACTTATAATCCCTTTGCTGAACTTCTAAAAAAAAAGAAATAAATATTTGAATGTGGCGGGATTCGAACCCACGGCCTCTTCCTCCGGAGGGAAGCGCTCTATCCAACTGAGCTACACATCCAAAAAGATAAACTTCTTTACAATTAAGACCTTTTATTTTTAGTTTGTCAATAACAGGACAAAAGTGAAAAATTTCAAAATATTTTTCACTTTTTTTGTTTCTACTATATGAGATACAACACAAATATTATTAAAGCATCAACAATCAAGGAATTACCACCTTCAAGATTTCTTCTATTGTTGTACAGTTACTCTTATTTTTCATTTACAATGCTAAAAATATCAATTCACTTTGTAAAATCTGATAAATTACAAATACTCTGTGATACCAATCAAATTCTTATTATCATTAGCATAATCGATAGCTTTCTTATCCCCAGCTATTATTCCCGTATCGGCGCCACTCTTCAGCAAAGCAAAAATTACTTCAGAATTTGTAGTATTTTTTGCTGCATACATCAATGAAGTCATCCCAAAAAAATCTGTTTTATTGACCTCGGAGCCCGCATCAATCAGAGCGGTAATTACTTCAGGATGTGTGGTATTTTCGGAGGCATACATCAATGCAGTTTTAGCAAAACGGCCTTCAAAATTGACATCAGCTCCAGCTTCAAGCAAAGTGATTATAATCGCTGAGGCTGTGTCTTTCGATGTTACTATCAACAATGGGGTTCTACCATCCTCACCTACTGCATTAACATCGACACCAGCCTCAATCAGGGCAGTGATGACATTGACACTTGCATCATTTGAAATTGCATAAAGTAACGGAGTCATTCCATTAAGACTTTTAACATTAACATCAGCTCCTGCTTCAAGCAAAGTAATAATGGCATCCGGGTTTATGTTTTTTTCCATTGCATACAATAAAGGCGTCATACTATCTACACTATTTATAGCATTGACATCTGCTCCAGCCTCAATCAAAGTAATAATAACTTCAAGATTCGCAGTATTTTCTATGGCATACATCAGTGAAGACATCCTATCCAACCAATTAGAGCCGGTTCCCCGATATTTTATCCTCGCATTGACATCAGCGCCTGCTTCAATCAATTCATTGATAATCTCCAAGCTTACATCATTTGCTGTTGCATAAAGCAAAGGTGTTACTCTCTCAGAATCTTCTACATTTACATTTGCGCCAGCAACAATCAAGGCATTAATAATTTCAAAATCCGCATTGTTTGTTATTGCATAGACTAATGGAGTCATACCATTAAACCCATATTTAGCGTTAACATCAGCGCCCGCATTAATCAAAGAAGAAATGACATTTAAATTAAAACTATTTTTCACACCGTACAGCAATGGGGTCATACCATCTGAATATCTTACTGTGGAACAACCTTTAGTATAAGTGCTTCTTGCATTGACATCAGCACCAGTTGCAATTAAAGCAATAACGGTATTAGGATTAGCTCCCGTCTCTAACGCATATAACAGTGGAGTCATTTTATCGTTGCCATATTTTGCATTAATATCCCCACCAGCTTCAATTAGCGTAATGATGACATCCGAATCTGCTTTATTTGCCGTTGCATATAACAAAGGCGTCATACCATCATAAGCCCGATTATTAGTCCAGTCGGGTTTATAGGAACTTCTTGCATTGACATCGCCACCAGCTTTTATCAAAGCTTTTATGATATCAAGACCTGCATTATTTGCCGTTGCATATAACAAAGGCGTCATGGAATTCTCTTTATTTTCAGCATTGACATCCGCTCCAGCTTTAATTAGCGTGATGATGACATCCGGGTTTGCTTTGTTTTTCATAGCAAAGAGCAATGGCATCATGCCACTGCAATCCTTTTTATTGACATCGGAGCCCGCATCAATCAGAGCGGTAATTACTTCAGGATATTTGGTATTTTCGGAGGCAACCATCAATGCAGTTTTATCACAAAAGTCTTCAAAATTTACGTCGGCACCAGCTTCAATCAAAGCAGTGATAACATCAAAGCTTGCACCACTTAATAATGCAGACATTAATGCAGTTTTAGGATAATGATATTCAAAATTTACATCGGCACCAGCTTTAATCAAAGCGGTGATGACATCGAGGCTTGCACCATTTGACAATGCATACATTAATGGTGTCCAATTTTTATCCTCACTTATAGCAGCATTGACATCCGCTCCAGCTTCAAGCAAGGCTGAGATGATATCAAAATTAGCCTTTTTTGATGTTGCATAGATTAATGGCGTCATGCCACTGCGATCATTTTTATTTTTATAGAAATCTGTTTTATTGGCATCAATACCAACTTTTTCAATCAGAAATAAGATGAGTTTTGGCGACGAGGAGTCTATTGCTTCAAACAGCAACTGTGTCATACGATCAACACTAATGACATTAAATTCAGCACCAGCTTCAAGCAAAGCAAGATTAATTTTGGGATCCATATTTCTTGAAATTGCATACTGTAATGGTGTGATCCCATAAGAATTTTCACCATTGACATTTGCACCAGCTTTAATGAGTTTTGTTATTTCTGACAGACTAGCATTATTTTCTAAAGCAGAAAACAAAGCTTCGGTACGGGTAGGACCAAAACAAGAAACCAAGAGGCTTAGCATTGCAATAATCATTATTGCTACAATTACTTTCCCTTTCATTTAACTTCTCCATATTTTTGGTAAAAAATTATATAAAAAAAGAAAAAAGCCCAGCATGAAGATAAATGTGTCAGAGCCTCTCTCTCAGTATTTATACCACCTGAAAAACCACAAGTCAATAATTATTTCCCACACAAATCTGGGCGTTTTTTTCAGAATTTCAAGATATTTTTCACTTTTTTTGCTTACACTATATGAGATACAATACAAATATTATTAAAGCATCAACAATCAAAGAATTACCACCTTCAAGTCGTCCAAGAGAAAAACTTGAAAGTTGTGGAGCATCTTCATTAAGTGATTTAGAACTGTTATGTATTATCATAGGTTCTGGAAATAAAACAAATGGGGTACAAACTCTTGCAAAAAAACTTTTAGATCTTTTAGATATGACCAGCACGGACTCTGAAATTGACATCAATGAAATTCAGAAAATTCCAGGAATAGGAAAAGCAAAAGCTACAATAATAAAAGCTTCCCTAGAATTTGGAAGAAGGCGTATTCCAATCAAAAGAAGATCAATACGTAATGCAGGAGATTTATACCCCTACATTCGTCATTATGCAGAAAGAGAGCAAGAATGTTTTCTTTGTGCATCACTTAATGGAGCTCATGAACTCATGGAAATTAAAGTAGTTTCAATAGGACTAGTAAATAGAACCTTGGTCCATCCAAGAGAAGTCTTTTCACAGCCCCTTAAAGAAAAAGCAACCTCTATTATAGTGGCACACAACCACCCTTCTGGAATCTTAGTACCCTCTGAAGAAGATAAAACAGTAACAAAACAACTAATGGAAGCTAGCAAAATTTTAGGAATCAATCTTTTAGATCATCTAATATTTTCTCAAGAAGAATACTTTTCCCTTTTTGAGCATGATTTAATGTAAAGCTAATTCAAAGCTTCACTTTTTCATCGTATTAATCGCTAATTTTAAACCAGTGGACAAATATTTTTTAGTGGTAAAGGATTTTTGAAATTTGTAAAACTTAGCAGAGCACTTTTGCTACCTTTTGCCATTATTACTGTTAAGTTCAGAATAATGGCAAACATAAGCCAACAAAAATTACTAAAAATTTCATATAACAAAACCTTTGATATAAAGAGTTAATTAATTATCTCCTCAAATATTCTAATTCCAAATATGATAGTTAATAGTACTGAGGGGACAAGTTCCAGATGAAAAATCATTATGATTTGTTAAATATTAATTTTACGGATTTAGTTAATATTTATAAAAACATTGCTAAATATACAGGTAAATATAAGGTATCGCCTTCTATCTTTAAATCTTTCGTATATATTAAGATTTTCTCCTTAATTCTTTTAGAATACTTTTCAGAGAACATATCTAACGACTTATGAGCCTTATAACTAGAAGCTTTTACTTCAACAGGACATATTTTATCTTCTTTTACAATTAAGAAATCTACTTCATAATTTCGTTTTTGTATTTTATCATAAAATGTGTGAAAATATAGTTTATTCCCATTAGCAGCTAGAATTTGTGCAACTACATTTTCATATAAAATACCTAAATTGACAGGCAATTTGTTATTCAATAATTTTGTATAAATTATATTATCAGTGAAATCTTTATCTTTGAAAATAAGTGTAACAAGCAACCCTGTATCTGCTAAATAAAACCTAAATTTATCTTGATTGTACATATTTGATAGGCCTATATTGGGGTCACTAACATTATAAGATGCAACAACAGTCTTTGAGGATTTAAGTTCTGATATTTCTTCAGATATAGTATCTTTCCTGTCATTAGGGAATACACTTGAAATTTGAAAGCTAGAAGAATGCTTATTTAATTCAGAGGGTATGGCATCAAACAACGCTGAAATTTTTCCTTTTGAATCTATTTTATAAAAATCATCTTCATACAAATTGATTATATCCCTTTTTACTTGATCTACAATTTCTAAATTATTACTTTCTACATAGGCTTGGATTGATTGAGGCATTCCTCCAACCAACATGTATAACCTAAATTTTCGCATCATATTTCTGTTTTGCCCATCTCCTATAGATATTCTATTATCAAACATTTTCTTTAATAGTTTAGCTGTATCTGTATCTGTATCTTCTGTAGCCCACAAAAATTCTTCAAAATCCATAGGATGCATTTGAAGTTTTCTTTCTTCACTTGGAATTAATATATCTTTTACATTTTTTCGAATAGAAATTAGAGATCCCGTTTCTATATAATCAAATCTACCATCTTACACTAAAAGTTTAATAGCCTGTCTTGCAAGAGGATTAAATTGGACCTCATCGAATATTATTACGGACTTCCTTTCGACTAAATTTACTGCATATTGTAGTTGTAATTGTAAAAAGAAGTAATCTAAATCGGATAAATCTTTAAATAGATCTTGAATATTAGCCGAGGCATATGCAAAATCAACCATTACATGACTTGTATACTCATTTTCAGCAAACTTTTTAACAATCGTTGATTTTCCAACTCGTCTTGCACCTTCAATTAAAAGAGCTGTTTTCCCCTTTGATTCTTTTTTCCATTCTAATAATTTAGAATAAATTTTTCTTTTAAACATAAGAACCCCCTTTTTTTTACACTTTTATATTCTAAGATCACAAATACGCACTTTTTTTATTTACTTTTTACTACAAATACGCACTTTTTATATATACAATTTATCACAAATGCGCATTTTTTAAAACAGTTATATACTAATAAATTCGAATTATCTATTAATTAGATGAAGAACTATCACATACTTATAATTTTTAGTTAATTAAAAATTTCCCAATAAATCAAATAGTATCAAATCTATCTAATTTATGATGTTGAATCTTTCCTAAGGCGAACCCTAGGTCTTTTAGAACATTCTAAGAGGACTTTAAAAATATAGCAAATTGCCTTCAGGAAAGTTGAATAAGGATAAAATTCTTTAATTTCTTCTTGCAAAGCTTAAAAGGGAGTAATTCCGTTTAGTATTTTCCTAGGATAGGAGTTCATCCAATTTTGTACTTGTTTTGATGGTCCTCTTTGTTACAGCTTCAAAATCTGTTCCTTTTGTAAGAAATTTTCTAATCATACCGTTATGGTTTTCTTCATTCTCCTCGTTCACTAGAACCCCAGGGATGAGCAAAATATAGAGTGGTTATTGCCTTTTTTGTAAAAATTGAGTGCAATAAAGCACTAGCAAAAGAAAATTCAGATCCATTATCGAAATTCTATCAAATTCGTTATAAATCACATAATCGCTTGAGTAAATCATTTTTTTTCCACATTCTTACTTGCCCTACAACCTCTGTATTTGCCTTTGCATACAATTTATGGGTTTTATTCATAAGAT
>JBAYZQ010000020.1:0-21580 GCA_041672385.1 Sphaerochaetaceae bacterium
GTTCCTTTACTAAGAGTTGCACTTACTTTAGCACCCATCAAAGTAAATTCATAAGAATTTCCAGTCTTTACAGGAGCTTTAACAACAGGTTCAACAACAGCTGGTGTTGTAGCTACAGCTACTGGAGCTACTGGAGCCTCTGGAGCAACCATTACTGGTGCTACTGGAGCTGCTGTCATGCTTGCCATATATGCAGGGAATACTTTATTTAATTCAGAAACGAAACCTTTTAATAAGGCACTTTCTTCAATTTGTGAAGGATAGGTAATTGAAACAACACGATCAACTAAAATCCTATAGTCAAAACCAACAGCCTCTGGGCTAGCCTTCATTTGATCAAGCAAACCAGAAACTTCTGCCTTTGTGATATTCTTTGGATAAACCACAACTGCATTACCAGCTTTTAATCCTACATAAATAGGAAGACCATAAAAATCAAAATCATACTTATCGTAGTCAAAATATGGTAAATAATAATTAAGTCCAGCTTGGAAGTTTGAAATTAAAATTTTCTCTCCAATTTCTTTTGGATAAGAAACAGTCAGTTTTCCATCGGTAAAATTATAAGAATAATCTTTAAAGTTAACATCAAGAATTAAACCAACATAACGTAATGCATCAGCAACATCTTTTTGAGAAATTACATCTGGATACGATACTGTCACTTTTCCATTAAGGAAAGAAGCCTGAATTTTGTTGCCATAAAGAGTAAAATCATAAACATCAGGTGTAACAACTGGGGCAACTTCAACTGGAGCTACTGTTGGTTCAACAACTGGAGTAGTTTCTTCTGGAGTAGCTTTGTCATCTGGTGTAACCACTACAGCAGGTTCTGCTACTACCACTGCAGGTTTATCTTCAACTTTCTCTGGTACAGCATCAACTGTAGTTACTACAGGCGTAGTCTTCTCGGCTACTTCTGTTGTTTCTGGTTGCTGGTCTTTTTTACCACATCCTGTTAAACAGAACAAGATTAAAGAACATACAAACAAATACCTAAAAAACTTCTTCATTTTTTTCTCCTATCTAGTTTAAAGTTTGTACTTTACTATAAAACGAACTCTATTACGGACTATTTTAACATCTGCCATAAAAAATGTAAACATAAAATTCTATTTATCAAATCCAGCTGTAAAAACAGTCCACAATACATCCTAAGTATAAAGTATCCATAAACAATAATTATCTACAAATAAATATATAATATAAAAGCTTAAATAGCAAACTAATTTTTCGCTTTTTACATCAAAAACCTGTCTATAAAGTAAATTATTGAACATTTAACATAAATACAATTTTAATTTTACATTGTTACATACTTTTTTAATATTTTTCACAAAATTTTTTTGTTATTATTGAGGAAGAGTGTTCTTTACGATAGACTTACAAAAAAAATAGAGGAAAAAACAATGACAGATACCAATGAAAAACTGTTAAATTACTTATATTCTGATTTTAAAAAAACCATACGAGATCCCCTTTGGACAGATATTAAATTGACCAATGGGTTCTATGAACTTTATCTTTGTCCTCAGGTACAACAACTTAACAGAATTAAGCAACTTGGACCAACCTATCTTACCTATCCTGGAGCTGTTCATACTAGATTGATTCATAGTTTGGGAGTTTATCATCTATCAAAAATGATTTTAATTTCTATTTTAAAAAAAGATACAAAAGGTTTAACTTTTTCTGGAATAAACTCTTTTTTGGTTGCAGCCTTATTGCATGATATAGGACATTTTCCTTACGCTCATTCATTGAAAGAAATAATTAGCGAAAGTCACGAATCCCTTGGCGCTAGAATTATTGAAAAAAATACCCAAATAAAAAGTTGTATTGAAGAAATTGGAGCTAATGTAAAAAATGTATGTCAAATAATTGATAAAAGTAGAATTACTGAAAATAAAGAAATACAACTTTATAGACATTTACTTTCTGGAGCAATGGATCCAGACAAACTGGATTATCTATCACGAGATGCTTTTTATTGTGGAGTACCTTATGGGATTCAAGATGTCTCATTCATTATAGATAGGCTTCTAATTGAAAATAATAGACCCGCTTTAAAAATTGAAAATATCTCTTCTTTAGAACATTTGCTTTTCTCTAAATATCTTATGTACCAAAACGTCTACTGGAATAAAAATGTCCGATGTGCTACCGCTATGATAAAAAAAGCTGTTACTATTGCTTTAAATTTGAATATCATTAAGAAAGAAGATCTTTTAGACCTTGATGACCAACAATTTTCAAACCTTGGAGAATTTTCTTCATTCAAAGCTTTTGATTTATTTAAAGACGTAATAAACAACAAACTTTTGCATATGGTTTATGAAATGCCCTATGATGTGAACAATACTTTCTGTGTTTTCTTTCAAAATTCTGATTACAAATTAAAAACAGAAACTCTTATCTGGAAATCTCTTAAAAACGTATTTCCAAATTTAAAACCTTATGAGGTAATTATTGATATTCCTGAACCAATTTCCTTTGAATCGAATTTTCAGATAATTGATGAAGAAACAATTAAATCATTTAATGAAATTGACCCAATTTTCAATGTCTCTTCAATAGAAAATTTTACAAAGGCTTTAAGAAAAATTAGAATTTTTGTTCCTACCTACATAACCCCAAAAGAAAATGAAATTGTAAAGTTCATAAAAAAAATAGGAAAATAATAAAATGAATGAAAAAATAGATTATAAAACTCTCATAGAAGGAAATATGCCTCCTTGGGTAAGAAGATTTGTCAAAAAGGTTGGAAAAGGAATTAACGATTTTGAAATGATCCAAGATAAAGACCGAGTCTTAATAGGAATTTCAGGAGGAAAAGATTCTTTAGCTTTGGCCCTAGCCCTTTCATTAAGGATTAAATGGTTACCTATACATTATAGTATGAAGGCTGTAATGATTAATTGGATTGAACACCCTATTCCAGAGGAAAATATTCAAAAACTTGAACAATATTTTCAAGATTTAAATATTGAATTTGTGATTAAAAAGGAACAAATGTTTCCTACCAGTTTTAAGGATGACTTCAATTGTTATCTATGTAGTAGAAACAAAAGAAGAATTTTATTTGAAATTGCAGATAGTGAAAATTATAAAACCATAGCAATGGGACATCATTTGGATGATTTGGTTGAAACTAGTATGATGAATCTTTTCTTTAGAGCAAATTTTTCTACTATGCTTCCAGTACAGAGTTTTTTTGATGAAAAATTATTTATTGTTAGACCTATGATTGAAGTCAAAGAGCAAGCAATACAAAGATTGGTTGATTTTTATAATTTGCCTGTTATCAAGCCCGTATGCCCTTATGACCAAACAAATATTAGAAGTCGACTAAAACCAATTATTAAAGAAATCAATATTATGGATAAAAATTCTCGTGAACATGTTTTTAATGCACATAACTTTACTTATAAGAAGCCACATTGCAATGAAAACCCAATCTAATGTAAATATAAAAAATAAATTCTTGAATTAAAAGGTTTTTTATTATAAAGTTAACATAATTAGAGTGTTTGACAGTTATTATGAGGAAGGTATTAATGCAAAAGAAAAAAATAGTTTTTTTTATGTTTATATTATGTATCACATTTTCTTCAATTTTCGCTTCTCAAAGTTTAGAATTTAAATCAATTGATTTTAAATTAATTAAACTTTATGACGAAAATGGAGTTAGAATTGATACTGATAAATCGAAATTATATAATTTTGAAGATGGATGGATTATAAAAACAGAAGGAACTGAAATTGAACTTGCTTGTGACACTTATGATATTAAAGCCTCAAAAAATACAATCCTAACCGTAATTAGCTCTGATCCTCTTAATACTAGTGTTTTTGTTGTAAAAGGTGCAGTAACAATTAATACAAAAGAACTATCAACACCAATAAACGTTTCAACAAGCTCAACTAGTTACACCATTACTTCCAATAGTAATATTTCACTTTTATCCTCAACAAATAATGAAGTTGCTTATTGTACAGTCGGAAGAATTATTGCTTCAAATCAATTAACAAATCAAAAAACAGATTTAAGATCAAACACAATGGTTAATTTCAAAGATTTTGGGTTAGTTCCAAAACCATCACTGTTTCAAAAAATTCAAAATTTGATTGATTACGATTTGTATAGTTACTTTGTTTCAGTAGATAACTCCGATTTCAGAGTATATGTAAATGATGGAATTGGAATAATATATTACCCAGAATCTGTTAAAGAAGGCTATTTTAACAATGGTATAGAAATGATGGAATCAAAACTTAATGATTTGGATAAATTGGTAAAATTTGAAAAAACCGATGGAAACAGAATCTTCTTAAGTTATGATAGTAAAATATATGATGATGAAATTTCAGTAAGAATAATAAATGATATTAAATATTTTTTTGGAGCTGAAGAAACTTTGTCAACCGAAAATCTTACCTATAACTTTACGGTAAACCTAAAATTTGGAACTGCAGTTTTACATCTTCCTTATTTTATGGATGATGATTATATTTCAAAGGTTATTTCAATAGCACAAAGTAATGGATTTTTAGATTCTCTTTTCACCTACAGTTGGATTGATAACCATACTCTTTTAACTAACTATGACCCTTCAATTTCCGAAGAAGATGCTTTTAATTCCATTAACTGTATTTTTGGTTTAGCCGAAGCAAGTAATCTTTCAGAAGTTAGTATTGATCTTAATAAAGTATATGTAAAAATTGACGACCCTGAGATAACTGCTCAAGTTGCTTTAAATGCTCCTCATGCTAAGAAATTTAATGCACATGGATTTGATTTCTTTATTTCTACCAATGCTGGACTTGCAGCTATTCAGTATTCCGAGACAATAGAAGACTATCAAATCAACGCAGCCCTTAATTATGCATTAAACAAAATGGATCTAAACGTTGAGAATTATTCTTGGCAAATAGCTTCAGATGGCGTTGTTATCATAAACTACCCACCAACAATAGCTGAGGAAACTTTTATTAATAATACCGAATTTTATATAAATGAATACATTGAAGAACTATTGAGTTCTACCGATTTAGAAACAAAAGATAAGTTAAAATTAGAATATAGCCAAACCAAACTTTCTCATGAGGATTCTGTAAAATTACTTCAAGATGCCTTTCAATTATTCGTTAAGAATTCAATTGATTCAAATACTTTAAAATCTATAATACAAGCCCAAACAAATTTGGGAATTAGTAACAGTGTTCAAGATCAACTAATTCTAGTTAGTGACGAAGGAAGATCAAATATTCAGGTTAATGAAGATAATAAAATATCTGGAATTCAGTATAATTTCATACCAACTGTATATGTAATCAACTTCACTTCAATAAAGGATCAAACTCAAATAGAAAGTGATGGAACACTCTATTACTACTCTGGAGATTTAGATGCCAAAAATAATAATTTCTACAATAATGCCAGCCAAAATGTAAATACTACAGCTGAAGAAGTTCAAGCTAATACAGAAGTTCAGATAGCACAGGAAGAACCTGTTGTGGAACCTGAGCCTGAAATAGTACCTGAACCTGAAATAGTACCTGAACCTGAAATAGTACCAGAGCCTGAAATAGTACCTGAACCTGAAATAGTACCTGAACTTGTTGTGGAACCTGAACCTGTAATAGTACCCGAACCAATAGAATATAGTAATTCAATTTTAGGAAATACAATAAAAGGAACCCTAAATACAGGTATTGCAAAATTCGAATATCCTAAAACTTATAATCAAGAAACCGTTAACAAGGCTTTAGAAAGTATGAAAGAAGACTATAACATGGACTTCTCTTTTGATTTAGAAGATGGAACCATTGTTGAACTGAAATTTGATGAGTCTTTAAATAGCAAAGATTATGCGGATAAACTTTTTATAAACCTTAATACTTATGTAGAAGACCTACAGCCAATTCAAAGAACTCTTAATATTCAGGATTACAAGATACCAATCACCGTGTCTAATACAGATGCAATCTGTATTTTGCCTGAAGGTTTAGCTAAAAATGACATACGTGAAGTTTTACAAATTGTACAAGAAAATTATAATTTAAGTGATGAATACTCATATTCCTTTGAGTCTGAAGATACAATTAAGATTAACTATCCTTCAAATTTAACTAAAATAAAATTTGTAAATGATTTTAATGAAGCTTTAAACCAGGCTGTAGCATTTTACCTTAAAAGTTCAAAACAATCCTTTGATATAACAGGATTTGTAACAGAAAAAGATCAAGAAGTTCCAGAAGAAAGCGCACCTGAAGAAACACCTGTTTCCCCAGTAGAAAAAACTGAAGAACCTCCAAAAGCTGAAGAAATAAATGAAACTCCAATAACTACCGCCAAATTAGAAGTCGAAACCACCGAAATTAAATCTGAACAATCGCTAGTTGTTGAAGAAGAGAAAACTAATTTAAATATTCAAGAAAAAACTGCAAATGATTTTTCAGTTGGAATCTTAGCTAAAACTAATTATTTTATTAATTCACAAGAAGCTGATATCAACTTAAGACCTTATTTTAGCATTAACAATTTTAAAATGACTTTTAACGCAAATATTAAATTGGTCAATGACGGAACATTTTTAGATAATAATCCTACTTCTTTTAGTTCAATAATTAACTCAATTCAAACTATTTCCTCATATATTTATGAAATAAATTATGGAACAAAGGAAAGCGTTATTTATCTAAATGTCAGCTCTTTCAATGAATTTGAATTTGGTAAAGGAAGTTTTGTAAGTTCAATTAACAATGAATTTAACAATGAAAACGATAGAAAATCTTTGATTACTACCCTAAATACAGATAAATTTGATTATCAAATATTTGTAGATGATATTAGCTTAGAAAATTATTCTTCAATTGGTACTTTTGGAGGAGCAAGATTAGCATATCAACCTTTTAGTAAATATGCCTTAGAAATAGCAATTGGAGCAGTTGGAAGAGTACAAGAAAATGATTCATTTGAGATGTGGTTTTTAGGTGATTTAACTCTTCCAATAGTAAATAATTCCAAGGTTCAATCTGACTTCATTTTCTCAGCTGTTATTGAAGATTTAGAAGACAGAAAAACTTTAGTTGAAGGAGATTTATACTTAGGATTTAATAATATCTCAAGTTTCACTTTAGGAATTGCCTATAATAACATATCAAGACTATCAAGTTTCTTTAATGACAATTCCTTAAGTAATGGAACACGAGGTATTGTTTCTACCTCTCAGAGTAGTCAAACTGTAGATTTGATTTTTAAATCAAATTTTATGTTCTGGGGTTTAAGTTTTGATTCATCAATTGATATTCCATATGATATTGTTACCCAAGCTATTCAAAAGGATTCATCGAGTAATTCATTAGATCTATGGGAAATAAATTTGGGATTCAAGAGAACTCCTTTTGAGTTTAAATTTGGATACAGCACAATTGGTCTTATTTCAAAAGTCACAAATTTAATTACTGATTTCTCAAATTCTAATACATATGCAGGACAACTTTTTTCACCAGAAACTTCAAATTTATTCTTATCAGGAGAATATGAAATTGGAGTCTTAACCATTGGTGTTAGAGTCGATGCTGCAAAACTTGCAAATTCGAATATTGTACCAAGTGTTACAATTTCTGGAACCATTGATCTTAATACAGGAATGTCAAAAAATTAATGCCAATAAAAATACTTGATCCTTTGTTAATACAACGAATTGCTGCAGGAGAGGTTATTGAAGACTCCTCCTCAGTTCTTCGTGAACTGTTAGATAACAGTATAGATTCAAAAAGCACTGAAATAGACATTTATATTGAAGAAGGTGGACTTGAAAATATTACTATTATTGACAACGGAAAAGGATTTTCCAAAGAAGATTTACTTTTAAGTTGTTCAAGACATGCAACAAGTAAGATTTCCAAATTAGATGATTTATACAACATAAGGACCTTAGGTTTTAGGGGAGAAGCTCTTTATAGTATATCAAGTTGTGCTCTTCTTTCTATTGACAGCAATGGGTTTAAGAAAACAATTAATAACGGAAGGGAAATAGAATTCTCTCCTTCTTCAACAAATAAACAAACCATCATTAGAGTAGACAAGCTATTCAATGAACTTCCTGCTAGAAAGCAGTTTTTGAAAAGAAGTTCAACTCTAGCAAAATATTGCAAAAAAGTTTTTTTAGAAAAAGCCGCACCCTTTGCCGAAATAAAATTTCGCTTTTTCAATGATGGGAAGTTAATTTATAACTTCCCTGCTTCAGAGAGCAAAGAAAGAATTATTAAAATCCTTTCTCTTGATAAGAATTTTCTTTCTCCTGATGCAGTTGAATATAATGCTACAAGAAAAAACTTCAAAATTTATGCTGTGGGGTCCTACTCAAGTTTTCGATATGATAGAAATGGAATTAACATTTTTGTAAACAATCATTGTATTGATGATTACTCCTTGGTAAAATCAATAACAAATGGTTATGGTGAGCTTCTTCCAGGAGGAAGATATCCCTACTTTACTCTATTTGTCGACATCAATCCTGAATTAGTTGATTTTAATATTCATCCTACTAAACGGGAATGCAGAATTAGAAATAAAAATGAAGTATTTGGAACAATAAGTAATATGATTTCTTCTCAAACTTTAAGAATAATTCCAAATTTGAACAAACCCATACAAAATGAACTAAAAATAGAACCAATTTCTGAAGACCAAAAACAGATAAACTGGGAAAACTATTTATCAAATGATACAAAAAAATCTGTCCCCTTTAATAAAGCTACATTTAGTTCTGAAGTAAATGAGAATACTTCTTGGGATGATGGATGGCTTGAAAAAGCTAAAGAAACTCTAAAAGAGAAAACCGAATTTAAGCCTCCAATTCAAAAAAATTACAAATATTTAGGTCAGGTCTTTAAATTATTTTTAGTAATTGAAATGGAAAATAAAATTATTTTTATTGATCAACATGCTGCTCATGAAAGGATTCTGTTTGATGAGTTTGTAAAAAACCAAAATTCTCAAAAACTTCTTATTCCATATGAATTTGAAGTTGAAGAAGAAACTGACCAGTTCCTTTTGGAGAATTCATATATCTATAATGATTATGCAATAGAATTAACTAGACCAAAACCTTTAACTTGGGAAATTGATACAATTCCTGCATTAAGCAAAGGACTCCAAGAAAAGATTGCCAATTTTATTTCTAAAACTTCAAGTATCCAAGAAATTGAAAAGGATATCTTTGCTATTTTGGCTTGTCATGCTGCAATAAAGCAAGGGGATGATATTGACAAAACCTCAGCTCAGGAGCTAATCGACAAAGTTCTTTTACTAAAAGAAAAATGTTGCCCCCATGGAAGGACTTTTATATCAGAACTTAGTTATGAAGATTTAATTAGCAGCGTTGGAAGATTCTAAAAAAGTTAAATTCTTGGTTGAATCAAAAAATGGAAAATCTTTTACTTTTATTTCCTCTGTTGTTTTGTAGTATACAGGGATTGTTTTTGTAATTTCAGAATTGTTATTTTTATATACAGTTAATTGGTAGTCTCCTGTTTCAAGAGGTATAAAATTTGGCATAGCAATATTACTATTTCCATAATAATAATTTGACTCAAAGCTCACTTTTTGGGCTTGAAAATCCCATTCATAATCTCCTTCAGGGGAAACAAGGTGGCATTGAAAATAAGATGAATCTTGATTAGTAGTTGTAAAATAAATTGCTAAACCATAATAGGAAGACCCTTCAATATAAGGATAAGCTGAAACTGAGTCTATTATTATAGCCTTTTGAGAACAGGAAAATATTATAAAAACAAATATAAAAAGAAAAAAAGTTTTTATTATATTCCTCAATTAGATAATCCCTCTTCTTTTAATTTTGAAACGACTGGATTAGCATAAGTATTAAGAACATACTCCTTTATTTCTTCTTTCGTATTTGAATAACGACCTAAAAATTCATCTACGTCCAAATCTTGATATTCTTTTTCAAAAGTTTTTGTTCCATTGACATAATCATAAGCAAAATAATTAGTATTAAAAAGTTTATAATTTAGATGAATTTGACGATCCATTTCCCTAGCACATTCAATAGGATTTTCATAATCATCTCTAAGCACATTTCCAAAAGCTATGTGAACATTACCTTTATTTTGTCGAAGCCCCTTAAGCATATGAAGAATATCTTCATATTTTGCCTTTTTGTAAGCACCTTCATGTTTTAACTTATGAATTTGTTCCCTACCCTTATTTATATCGCAAGGATCATATTGATAGCTAATTGAAACAGGCACAATATTCAATTTTTTTACCATTTCATTAAAAGGAATTTTATCTTTTCTAGAATTTAAATAAATCATTTTTAATATTGCAGTACTGGTATTATCTAATCCATCCTTGCTTCTTCCGCTTTTTTGAGCAATCCAAACTGAGCGAATTTTTTCAGTTATGCAATATTCAATATAGGAAGAAAGAATTTTTGAGGATTGCATTAACTCTTTTGCAGGAATCTTCCTTTTTACAGTAATTCCTCCATTACATTTCAAAAGATCGGTAGCCAATTGATTTACAAGCAGGTTATCTCCAAAACACATTTCACATAAACCTTTTCCAGACTTTTCTAAAGCGTAGTCCAGCAAAGCACAATCTAGAACAATATCTCGATGATTAGAAATAAATAAATAAGCTTTTTTTTCGAGAATCTTCTCTACGCCTGAAAAAGTGAATTTATCAATTGAATTTTCTTCAATTGTATTCAAAACATAATTACAGGTAAAAATTTTCTGAAAGTCAGAATAATTTGTAATTTTGGCAAGATCATCAGGGAGATTTCTTCTAAAATGCCATGATAGTTTGTAAGTAGAAATCAAACTACCTGAAAAAATGACTGAAGCTAAATTCTTCTTTAATTTATCATAATCAATTAATCTCTGAATTGCATCAATAAATTCTTGTCCTTCATAAGGAGCAATCTCTTTATATTCTTTTAAATAATCCATACATTTCACCAGCCTTTTCAAAAATCTTTACAAAACTCCTCTCTTATATAATAATATCATATAAGAAAAATTATTAATAGTTAATTAACTTTTTAATTAAAATTTTAAGTTTTGTGCTCATCCTCAAAACTTCTATAGAAATTTAATATTATTATAAAATTACATAAATAAAATTTGACAGTCACGCAATTATTAAGTAGAATATAGGTAAACATAAGTAGAATTTGTTGATTCTACTATAAGGAGAATTTATGCTTATTTTGATTTCTGATGCATTTGATGCATCTTTACCAGAAAAATTAGCAATTTTTGGCAAAATAACAACGGACAAAAAACGTCTTGCTGAAGCAGACGTTGTATTAGTAAGAGGAAAAACAAAATGTACTAAAGATTATATCGATTCAGCACCAAATCTTAAAATGATTATACGTGGCGGTGTTGGAATTGATAATATTGACAAGGATTATGCAGAAGGTAAAAACATTATTGTTAGAAATACTCCTAAAGCAAGCGCAATTGCTGTAGCTGAGTTAACGTTTGATCTTATGCTAAGTACACCAAATCAACTAGTCGCCTATCACAATAGTATGAAAGAAGGAAAATGGTTAAAAAAGGAACTTAAAAGAACTGAATTAAATAATAAAACTCTTTGTCTTCTTGGAATTGGTCATATAGCAAGCGAAGTTGCAAAAAGAGCTTTGGCATTTAATATGAAGGTTGTTTCTTATGATAAATATGTAAAATCTTCCCCTTATGCAGAAATGATGAGTTTGGAAGATGCTGTTAAAAATGCAGATTATATTTGCATGCACACTCCTTTAACACCTGAAACAAAAGATATGGTTAACAAAGACCTTATTTCAAAAATGAATAACAAACCAATCATTATTAATACTTGCCGTGCTCTTTGTGTTAATGCTGAAGATATGGTAAAAGCCTTAGAAGAAGGAAAAATCAGTTGGTATTGTACTGATGTTTATCCTTCAGATCCAGTTGATCCAAGCTATCCAATACTTAAATCTGACAAAGTCACTTTAACACCACATGTTGGAGCTAATACTGAAGAAAATCTTCTCCGTATCGGAGATGAAATTATTGATACTATCAAAGAATTTAAAGATGGAGGAAAAATCTAATGAGCAGAAAATTAAATTTTTATGCCGGTCCTTCAGTACTTCCAATGGAAGTACTTGAGGAAATGCAAAGTCAGCTTGTTGATTATAATAAAAACGGACTTTCAATTATTGAAGCTAGTCATAGAGGTTCAGTATTTGAAGAAATGTATGGGGAGTGCAAAAGTCTTTTTAGAGAACTTCTTGGCATTTCCGATGATTATTATTTGTTCTTTCTAGGTGGAGGTGCAACCTTACAATTTACTATGATTCCAGAAAACTTTTTGCGTCCTGGAACAGTAGCTGATTATTTAAAAAGTGGAGCATGGACCAATAAAGCTGCAGAGGATGCTGAAAAAATTGGAAATGTAAATTATTATTTTGATGGTAAAGATGGAAAATTCTCTACTCTACCTGATCCAAAAACTGTTAAGCCAAGCAGTAATTCCAGCTATCTTTATCTTTGTTCCAATGAAACCATTGGAGGTATTGAATGGCAAGATTATCCTGATACTGGCGAAGTACCATTAATTGGAGATTTATCAAGTGATATTTTATCTCGCCCAGTGGATGTTAATAAGTTTGCAATGATTTATGGTGGAGTACAAAAAAATCTTGGACCTGCAGGAGCCACTTTCATCATATTAAGAAAAGATATGATTGAAAGACAAAATAAAAATCTTACAGCTTACATGGATCTTGCACTTCATGCAAAGAAAGATGGTTTGTACAATACTCCTCCAGTTTTTTCAATTTGGGGTGTAAAGCTTGTTCTTGAGTGGATTAAGAAAAACGGTGGTGCTTTGGGTATGGCTGAAAGAGCACAAAAGAAATCTTCACTCATTTACAATGTAATTGATAATTCACAAGGATTTTTCCACAGTCCAGTTGATAGAAACTATAGATCTAAAATGAATCTTGTTTTCAGACTTCCAACTGAAGAATTAGAAAAAAAGTTTGTTAAAGAAAGTATAGATGCTGGAATGTTAGGTCTTAAAGGTCACAGAAGTGTTGGTGGACTTAGAGCTTCACTGTACAATGCGCTACCTGTAGAAGACGTTAAAACCCTAGCTGAGTTTATGAAAGAATTTGAAAGGACAAATGGATAATGAAACAATTGGACGATACAAACAAAGAGATCATAAAACAGTTACTTGATGGAAGAAAAGCATATAGTGCAATTGCATCTGAGCTTAATATTACTGAAAATACCGTAAGAGCTAGAGTAAATAAAATGATAGAGGAAGGTATTCTTCAAATTACAGGGCTTGTAAATCCTGAAGCTATTTCTGGTTTACAAGTAGTAATCTTTGGAGTAAAACTTAAAACTCTTGATTTAGAAAAAAAAGCTAAGGAATTTTTACATTTAAAAGGTGTAATTTCTGTAGTTGTTGTAACTGGTCATTACGATTTAATTATTCAA
This sequence comes from Sphaerochaetaceae bacterium, assembly GCA_041672385.1. Lineage (GTDB taxonomy): Bacteria > Spirochaetota > Spirochaetia > Sphaerochaetales > Sphaerochaetaceae > JBAYZQ01. The sequence goes on from JBAYZQ010000020.1 coordinate 13,525, forward strand.
GTAATATTGAACAGTGAAGAACATTTTACTCTACTTGATTTCTTCAAAAGAGAACTTTGTAAAATCAGTGATGTTTCTGATGTTGAAACCTTTGTAGTGTATCAGTCCCATAATTATAATATTCCTTATATTCTTTAATTATGGAAAGAAATTTGTGTCTTGATGCTATTGTAATCAATACCCGGAAATTTGGTGAAACAAATAGAATTATTACTCTATTAACCAATGAACTGGGAATAATTGAAGTAATTATTTACGGGGGCCAGAAAAGCCGAAAAGCTATAAAGCCCCCGCTTTTTTCAAAAGGAACTTTTTATTTATTTTACAATCCGGTAAAGTCTCAATATTCTCTAAAGGATGCATTAATTTCAAATGAAATTAATCTTAATGGAGCTTCCTATAAAACTATTTTAACTGCTTCATATTTTTGTGAACTGGTAAATAAAACTGGAAAATCTGATACAGAACAATTTTTTCCACTTCTTCAGGAAAGTTTAATAGAACTTTCGAATATTGAGGATACTCCACAGGGAATTATTAAAACCAACATAGTTTTGATACAGTTTGTCTGGAAACTTCTTTTTATTGCGGGGCTCGCAACGGATTTGACTTTTTGCCCAATTTGCAATGAAGAATATAATACAAAACAAATCCTCTATTTTAGCAACTCAATTATAAGTCCTTGTTGCATAAACTGTAGAGATAACTATGATTTAATTTTACCACCTGGAGCACGAAAATATCTTCATCTTACCTACTCTTTATCATTTAAGGATTCACTTTCTATTCCCTTAACCTTTGTTACCTCTAACAGAATTAGAAAATATATGATAAGATACACTCAGATTTATACAGATGGAAATTTAAAAACTGTAAAATCTGGATTACTTGAATAATTTAAGGTAGATAATAGATGAAATGGAATAAAAAAACCGTAGATGCCGGCACTGTTAGTCGGTTATGCGAAAAATACAAGATTAACCCTGTCCTTAGTACTATTTTTGTAAGAAGGAACTTAACAGAGCCAGAAGATTTAAAATACTATCTTACTCCCGCAAATATTTCTTTCTTACACAATCCTTTTTATTTTGAGGATATGATTGTTTTTTGTGATAGATTAGCTAAGGCAAAAAAAAATAATGAATCAATTTGTATCTTTGGAGACAGAGATGTAGATGGAATAACTAGTACTGTTCTATTAAAACAAGAACTTGACCAAGAAGGAATAAATTGTTTCTATAAACTTCCAGAAAATGATGAACCTTATGGAATGACAATAAATGGAATTGATGAAGCAATAGAAAAAGGTGCCCATTTATTTCTAACTGTAGACTGTGGAATTTCAAATTTTGAAGAAATAAGTTACGCTTCAAAAAAAGGAATAGAAACTATTATTATTGATCACCACCTTAGTGGAGAAAATCAACCTTCAGCATTAGGAATAATTGATCCAAAAGTTGAAGGTTCAGGATATCCTTTTCCTTTTTTAGCTGGATGCGGAGTAGTTTCAAAGTGTATTTGGGCTTATAGATTTTCAAAAACTCCGGAATATAAAAAAACAATAATTCTTCTTCATAGCTCCAGTATTTCTGGGGTAACAATTATTGAAGCCATGAAAATGAAAAATCTTATAGTTGTTGATAAAGTCGAAGAAGAAGTTGTTCCAGGAATACTTAAACTAGAAGACAGTCACCTTTATAATTTCATTAACTGTGGACTCCCAATTCTTGTAATGGATAAAAGCTATGAGCTCTCAGAACTAAAAAAAGCTTATGGAAATGATTTTTCCCTTAAAATGATAGATAAGATGCCTGAAATTAATCGAGTACTCCCTCAAACAAAATCAAAATCTCTTTTTACTCTCACTGAAATGAGTAATAACGTTAGATTTATGAAAGTAAAAACTGAAGGTAGAACCTTAGTTGCAATTTATACAGCCTATATAAACAAACTTTACCCCGAACTTTCAAGAGATTATGAACCAACCTTGGATTTAGTAGCTTTGGGAACTGTAAGTGATTTAATGCCAATTATGGATGAAAATAGGATTTTAGTAAAAAGAGGGCTTAAAAATTTAGAAAAGAAAACCCGCATCAATTTTCAACCCTATTTGATTAGACAAGGATTAGTTAACAAGCCTCTGAGCACTACTGATATAGGATGGAAAATCGGACCAGCTATTAATGCTTCTGGGCGTATGGGGCATCCTAGTGTTGCTGTAGAGATGTTTTTAGCAAAAGACCAATTAGAAGCAAGCCTTTATACTGAAAAACTCTTCTCTTTCAACAAAGAACGAAAAAAACTTGGAGAAGAAGCATGGAATAAGATACTTCCACAGGCAAAAAAAAGCTTTGAAATGTTTGGAACAAAGTTAATTATTGTTCGAGACGACTCAATTGTTAGAGGAATTACTGGAATAATTGCAAATAGATTATTAAAACAATTTAATGCGCCTTCTATTATTGTCACTTCAAACCAAATGGGTAAATTAATTGGTTCCATGAGAAGTTTCGAAAGCTTAAATGCCAGAACTTTTCTTTCTCGCTATGAAGACCTTCTAATTGACTTTGGAGGGCATTCTTGTGCTGCTGGTTTTAATCTTCTTGAAGAAAATTATGATGAATTGACTTGCCGCATTTCAGAAGATATCGACTATTTTGATTGTCCTTATTGTGAAGAAGAAGCTTCTATAGATGTAGATGCATTGTTACCTCAAGCCTTTTTCACCCCAAGTTTAATTAAGATGGTTGAACTTTTTGAACCCTATGGTGAAAAAAACCCTCCTTTAAATTTTCTTATCCAAGGTGCTAAAATTGTACAAATTAGTTTTTTAAGTAACTCTAATTTAAAAGCACCTTGTCATGTAAGAATGACAATTAAACATGGAAAATATCAATGGCCAGCAATATTTTGGAATGCAGGAAATAAGGTAAAAGATAGTATTTTTGTCGATGATACTGTTGATATTGTTTTTCGATTGGGAAAAAATTACTATATGAATCAAGAATCACTTCAGCTTACTGTTCTTGATTTAAAAAAGAAGGGTTAATTAACCTTCTCTAAAGTTGGAATCTCTTCTTTCTTCCAAGGGAAAAATCCAATTGAAAAATAAATTATCATCATTGTAAAAATTTGAACCCAGTTATTTTGACTAAATACTAAAGGAAAAAGAGTTTTTAAGAAAATCAAAATAAGGATTATAAAAAAGAGCACTTTACAGTTTATTTCTAGTTTATTTACAAGTGTCATTCTATTTTTAACAATACTAATGCCCCTAAAGGCAACAATAAACAAAAAGGGATTAATAAAAATAATATTTTCATTAAAATATGAGTAATCATGATTACTAAACAACATCATAAATAAAAGTATTACACTCATTAATGCAAAAATTATGCAGACAAAAAATACCATTAAACCTAGTCCCGTTCTACTTTTCTTCTTTTTAAAAATGAACACCCAGAAAGCAAAAAACAAACTTAAAAGTAGTGGAACCAATAGTTCTCTAAAAAATGAATAATTTTCATAGCTTGGCCTTCTATTATCAACCATTGTTTCATCAACGGCTATTGTAGAACTTCCAGTAATTTTTCCATATTCCAAAACTGCATTATGAAGCACCTCAGGAATAAACATATCTTCCCAAAGGGTATTCTGTTTATCAACATAAGGTCCTAGAAGAAAATTGAAAGACCAATCCACAAATGGATTAACACTTAAAATTTTTGAAGATTGCTTTCTAAAAGTTAATCCAGGTTGTTGTAATGCCCATTTCTTAAAATCCCCATCAGTAATAAAGTTGATGATATCTCTATCCCTTGTAGCACAATTATCCATAAAATTGTGATAAAGGTAGTTTTGATTCTCTTGTTTAATATTATCCAAAAGAAAATCTGCACAGGCTTTTTTCTTTTCCGGACTAATATTAAAATTAATTGAATATACTGTTCTTCGATCTTCTTCAAATCTATCATATTCAAGATTTTTGTAGCTAGCTAATACTTTGTACCAAAGCCTTCCAAGTGCAAAATTTTGATAAAATTTTGAGCTAAAGGAAAAAATCCCGTAATCAAAAACATAACCTTCCTGCCCCTCAGGAATTACTGCAATTGCCGAATGACCAAACCAGGAGTAAACAGGATCGCCCTTGGAAACTGTCAAAAGTTCAATGTTCATATTGTTATAGAATTCTTCATTTTCTACCGTGGGATTAAAATTCCACTCTGAAAGTCTAACCTCAGAATCAAAAGGATGTGATTCAACTTTATTTTCAACAAATGATACAGCTAAAAGACAACTCATTGCTGTAATAAACACTAAAAGTAGCATTTGGATTTTTTTATTTTCAATCATTTGTTTTTCTCTTCCTTAATAAAATACTATACCTTTAAAATATGTGCAAGTTATAGTCTAAAGCTTACATTGAATTGCCATTTTTTATCAGCAACAATATAATCATAGCCAATTAACAATTTTGGTTTTAATTGAGTTATTAAAGTCCCAATTACAGGAGAAAAAGATAGTTTTAGATTCAAACTTAAATTATTCAATTCGACCTCATCAAATAAATAAAACAAAAATCCACTTGCAGCTTCTATTTCAACTCTTTGAAAATATAAATTCAAAAATTCAAAAGAATTTTGTATTTCATAACCAAATAAAATTGTGGTAAAATTTAGAAACAAGCTTCTTGGTAAAGAATAGTTTATATACATATCACTTGGAAGATTAAAGGTAAAACCCTTTATACTATTAAAAGGTAACAACCTGTTAAATTCTCCCTTAACATAAAAGCTAAATAGATCAGTATAACTCAAATTGCTTTTTATTTTTCCTTCATAGGAAGTTCCAAATATAAAACCATATTCACCATAAGCTCCCAAATCTTTATTTTTTACTAAAGACCAATTTGGATTTAATTGCCAATACAAATAAGGGTTACTACAAATTTGCTTAAATTTTACTTCATAAGCAAAGTTCAAATCTCCCATCTCGTTACTTAGTTCTTTGTTTAGATTTCCTTCATGGAAAATTGAAATATCAAATGCATTTGTTTCAGTATTCACAACAGTTTGAAATCCCTCAGAATGAGAAAAAAAGTTAAAATTACTTTCTAATTCACTATTAATTATTATTGTTTTATCTTCATAGGCATATAATAGATTTGAATATAATAAATAAGTTTCAGTTGGATCTCCAGTAATAAAGGTAAATCCATAATAACTATCATAATTATTTTGCGAATCTACAGAAAAAGTAAATGAAGGAAGAATCGTAACATCCTGAAAATCCAAAATTTTATTATATTTAACGGAACTAGATAAATTAGGAAAATCTTTTGTCCTATTATTCTCCCAATTTTCAATTTCTACATAGGTTGTATTAAATTCTTGCATCTCAAAGTTACTATTTAAAAGACTGCTAATTTCATCATGGTCAAAATAATTTGAAATGAAGTAAATAGTATCATCCTTTTCTAATGGATGATTGACTCCACCTAATATATTATCATGGCTTAATAAAAATGAAATTTTTGTTAAATCTGAAAAATTAAGTTTCCCTAGACATGGTAAAGCATCATTATTCTCTTTTTTTACCCAAGAAAATAACAATCCATTTTCGGTTTTACTTAAATCTTTTATGAGAATTGGAATTGGATTATTAATTATTTTCAAATTACCGCTTTCATAGTTATATAATGCAATATTAGTGTTTCCATCCATTTGTAAAATAAAAGCACAACTATTGTTTTCAATATCAATCATATCATAAACAAGTGACCCGTAGGCTAAATCAACCTTTGAATAGACCTCTTCCCCTTCTAAGGATAAAAAGACTAAAGTACAATTAAGACCTTCATTTATTAATCCTGTAAGAACTGTATTTTCTTCTTTGTCATTTAAAAGTGCACCTAGTCTTATACCTTTATACGTTTTAATTATTTTATTTGTTTTAAGATTAAAAAGCCTTAGCTCTTTTAGCCCCTCAGTAACATTGGATGTTAAAAGAAGGTTTTCTTTTTCTTTAACCGAAACCTGCATTTCTTCTGAACTGCTGTTGATTAATTTTTCTATTATCTTATTATTAGAATTTTCACTAAATTTGAAAATTGAATTTTTAGTTTTATCATAAAAATAAAAGCCATTTGAAGTTTCCACTAAACTTTGTAATAAAGAATCTGAGCTGTACTCCACTGTTGGGTCTATCAAGTTTGAAGGTATTTCTATACTTTCATAATAATCATTCCAAGCGTCTTTAAGACTTAAACCATAAACTTTTTTGAAGATTCCTTTAACAGAATTAAATTGAAATCTCCCGGTTTGGTGAAAAAGGGTAGCATATTTTTCCATGGAATAAGTCTCTTGGAGATAAGAGGAAAAACTTCCGCCAAAAATATAGGGAAAATCCCCTATTGGATAAACATCTCTCGCTGTAGCAATATCTGTAAATTTAGGGAAAACTCCCTCAATTTTGGCCTCTTTTATCTTTTGAGTTTTAAAACCATTATTAAGTCTTCCCAATCCTTTTAGGCTTTCAAAACTAACGGTAACTCCTTCAAGAAAAGATAAGGGTAAATATAATAAATATTGAAAATTAAAGCTATCTGAAAAAACATTGCTTACTTTCTGGGTAAAATCATCTCGAATATTCATTGAAACGGCATGAGTAAGTTCATGGTAGAAAACATCTAATATTAAATTTTCAAAATTAATAAAAGAAACATCACTGCTTATTACATCGTATAAAACAATATGGTTATAGGGATAAGGAGAAAAATGTGCATTAAGAAGATTTTTGTCGGGAGTTATTGTAACGGTCATTCTAAATTTCTTTTTTACATTAAGATTTAAGGCTATTTCATCATAATAGGCATCTGCATTTGAACACAATAAACTTGCAGTTTTTGATGAAATTTCTGGATAAACTATATCAAAATATTTGGTACTAACCTTTCTAAGTTCAATGTTTTTTGAAAATGTAGCGGAATAAACTGAACTTAAAAGTACTAATAAAACCAAAACAATTAACAAAGCCTTTTTTTTCATGTAATAATATTAACATAATAATTGAAAAATACCCATAGTCATTTTTTAATTATTCACTAGACACAATAAGATAAAATTATAATAATAATATTTATGAAAAAAACTAATGCTATGAGAATCCTTGAAAATCTCAAAATTGAATATTCAACAATCTCCTACGAAGTTGACTTTGAACATCTTGATGCTGTTACTGCTTCAAAAGAAGCTGGATTAAATCCTGAACAAGTCTATAAAACCATAGTAATGACCAACGGGAATCGTGATAATTTTGTTTTTTGTTTACCATCTTTTTTAGAAATTAACCTCAAAATAGCAAAACAACTCACAAATTCTAAGAATATTGAATTACTTAAGCTTGATAAACTCCTTTCAATTACAGGCTATATCAGAGGGGGATGTTCTCCTTTAGGTATGAAAAAGAAATTCCCTACTTTTATTGAAGAATTGTCAATTATTGAACCTTTTATTTTTGTAAGTGCCGGTTTGAGAGGACTTCAATTAAAAATAAGACCAGAAGATCTAGTAAAGGCCTGCAATGCAGAATTAGTATCTTTTACCCTTTGATAAAAACCATGTCTTCTGGACGAAAAACCACTTTTTTTACATCATGATTAAGAATTTTATTTGCTTCATTGCTGTTATGTCCCATAATTTGAACTAATTCATTACTTGAAAATCCAACTAAAGCTTTAGCAAAAAGAGATGAATCTTCTTTGAGAACTTTTACTACTTCGTTCTTATCAAAAGTACCTTCCACCTTTATCACACCTTTTGCTAAGAGTGAATTATTATTTAATAAAGCTTTATAGGCTCCTTCATCTACGGTAATAGAACCTGAGTGAGTGTTATTCATTATCCATCTTTCTCGTTGGCTGAGTTTTACGGTCGGATGAAAACAAGTTCCAAGACTTTCATTTTTTAAAATTCGTTCTATCACATTCTCTGTTTTTCCATTTGCAATAACACAGGTAGTCCCTCCTCTTAAAGCAATTTGGGCTGCCATAATTTTG